>JBBTCG010000122.1:0-1819 GCA_038043305.1 Deltaproteobacteria bacterium
TGTCATTCCCGCAATCCCCCGATAGAGACATTCGAGGGCAAGCTTTTAGCGGGAAGGCCAGCGGCTTATCATTTCGTCCATGTCGCGGCGTCAGGAAAAATATGAGGACTGTTCCTGACCAGCCGCTTAAAGACTGGACTCTTGATTTTATAGATTCGTCCCCGAATGTTTTAATCGGGGATTAAAACCTCGGGAATGACAGTATTAGAACAGATACGTTACACCGGCGTTCGTCTTGAACCGCTCGCCTGTTTGTGCGCCGTAGAGGTTATGGTACACGGCTTGACTGTAGGACGCCTCAATGACCCAGCGTTGGGCAAGCACGAGTTGTAGTCCGGGCGACAGATAGGCCGTGTGGCCGCCGGAGTTCTTATCTTCAACGCCCTTGTTCGTTTCGCGCTCGCGCACCTCCCCGTTAACGCTCATGGCGAGAAATAGCTGTGTTCCAGCCGGGGCGATCTGTCCCGGGTAGACCCTGTACTTTGCGCCCATGTCATAGTTCAGGACATTGCCGTACTGGTGCTCCTGCTCGCCGCTCGTGCCCTGAGTCGTAACGGCTCCAAGGAGGTTGGCCATAAGCGTAAGCCTTTGTACCGCGTGAGAGGCGGACAGACCGAGAAGAAGGTCGGTTGATCCGGTGCCGAGCTGCATGTGGGCATCCAGGTATTCATCTCCAGCCTCTGTCCTGCCGTCGGTTGAGCCGGTTGGGAGTTTCACGCCCGCGAGAACGGCAACGACAGTCGTGGAATCAAGTGTATGGCGTCTTAACATGCTAAAGCGGCCAAGCACGGCTATATCGCCAAGGCCGGACTCATTGCCCTTGATGCCCTCTACCTCTATCTCCCCATCCTCGTGCACATGCAAGTGTCCGCGCGCCTTGTTCTTTTTAAGCGGCACGACTCCGAGCAGGGTAATGTCCTCGGTTACGCCGAAGAAGCCGGTTATCTCGGTTGTCCAGAACTCCTCCTTAGGTCTTCCGGCGGTCTTTATCTCCTCTGTTCCCTTGTATGTTTTATCCATAAGGGTGTAGCGCGAGTTGATGCGCACCCCGCTCCCTTTGATAGTGTCCAATGGCGAGATGCCGGTTGAGAGTATGCAGTAGTCGCAGGCAAAGGCTTCAAGCGCAGGCGCGATGAGCCAGACAACGCAAAACAAGATGACAAGGACGTATCTTTTCAGCATCGTAAGCCTCCTGAGTTAACAAAGTTTATTTTTAGCCGCCCGCTTCAAGCATGCGGGGGCAGGCGCGTCAAAAGACGCGCCAATGCCTTGGTCTTTTCCTCTTGAGAAAAAGACCTTTATGACCGCATAAAGGTTGTTGTCGCCTTTATGAACGAGGAGGTTTGTAAGGGTCTATCAGCAGCGGGTCTTGATATGCGGTTTCGCATGAGGCCGAAAGAGCGGTCTCGTGTGTGAAAAGGCCGGTTGCTGCAGGTGTATTTATGATAAAGACAGTATCAAAGGCGCTGATAACTGCGTCGTTGGACGCCTTTCCAGAGGCGCACTTGTAATAGGAGCGGCAGTCATGAGTCTTGCCGTGTTTTTGGCCGTCGCCATGATGCTCATGCGTCAAAGGGGCGCTTTTTTTGTTTGGGCAACTATCCCCGTGTTTGCAATGCCTTGCCTTGTGCGATAAGTCGCATACCTCCTTCATGCCGGAAATATCCGCATGGGCCAGCGGCCTGAAGAACGGCAGGAGAAAGACGGCCAATATCAGGACTGAAATGGTCTTGTTCACGGCGCGATAGTAGCACTCATGCGAGGCGCTTTCAAGGAGTATTTAGCGTCGTCTATGCACGGCCTTTGCAATCTCCATGAG
>JBBTCG010000123.1:0-7318 GCA_038043305.1 Deltaproteobacteria bacterium
ACCCCCCCTACTCCCATTCTATGGTGCTCGGCGGCTTTGAGCTTATGTCGTAGACCACCCTGTTAACGCCATTGACCTCGTTGATTATCCTCGTGGATATGCGGCCAAGGCAATCATACGGAAGCCGCACCCAGTCCGCGGTCATGCCGTCAACGCTCTGAACGGCGCGTATGGCAACCACGTTCTCGTACGTCCTTTCGTCCCCCATGACGCCAACGGTCTTTATCGGCAGCAGCACTGCAAACGACTGCCACAGCTTGTTGTACAGTCCGGCGGCCGTTATCTCCTCAAGGGTTATCGCGTCCGCCTCTCTCAGTATATCGCATCTTTTGCGCGTAACCTCGCCGATTATCCGTATCGCAAGACCGGGGCCGGGGAACGGCTGTCTGTTGATAAGCTCCTCGTCCATGCCGAGTTCCTTACCAAGCGCCCTCACCTCGTCCTTGAAAAGCTCGCGGAGCGGCTCCACGAGTTGAAGGCGCATGTTCTTCAAAAGTCCGCCGACGTTATGATGGCTCTTGATCGTGGCCGAAGGCCCCTTGAAAGACACGCTCTCTATCACGTCAGGGTAGAGCGTTCCCTGCGCGAGGAAGGATACGTTTTTTATCTTTTTCGCCTCCTCCTGAAATACGCGGATGAACTCGTTGCCGATAATCTTTCTCTTTCTCTCAGGGTCAATGACGCCCTTTAATTTTCTGAGAAATCTATCCGGCGCGTTGACGCGCCTTATATTCATGTGGAAGTGCTTTTTAAGCATGGCCTCCACCCTGTCGGCCTCGCCCTTTCGGAGCACGCCGTTGTCAACGAATATGCAGGTCAGGTTTTTTCCGATGGCCTTGTGAACAAGAAGAGCCGCGACCGACGAGTCAACCCCGCCGCTTATGCCGCAGACCACCTTGTTGTCCTTGACCTTTGCACGTATATCGGAAATCGCCGAGTCAATGAACGAACGCATGGTCCAGACGGGCTCGCATCCGCAGATGTCGAGCAGAAAGTTCGCCAATATCCGCGCCCCGTCCGGCGTGTGCGCCACCTCAGGGTGGAACTGCACGCCAAAGAGATTCCTTGACGTATCTGCCATCGCGCAATTCAAGGCATTGACGCTGCTAGCAACCGCCTTGAAGCCGGGCGGGAGTTGCACGACCTTATCGCTGTGGCTCATCCAGACGTATATCCAACCCGGCGTCTCTTTTATTCTTGTTCGAGGGTAAGTTACGTCAATGTCTATTGCGCCTGGACCAATATCGTAAAATATGTCTCTATCATCCTCGATAATCAATTGGGTCGCCCCGTACTCCCGCTCCTTTGATCTCTGAACCCTGCCTCCGAGGAGATACGCCATCAACTGCATCCCGTAGCAGATGCCGAGCACCGGAATACCGAGGTCAAAGACCTCTTTTGGAATCTTTGGAGCGGCCTTGTCATAGACGGACGACGGCCCGCCTGAGAGTATTATGCCCTGCGGCGCAAAACTCTTTATGAACTTGAGGCCAACCTTGTACGGGTGAATCTCGCAGTAGACCTTTTGCTCGCGCACCCGTCGCGCAATGAGCTGCGTGTACTGTGAGCCGAAGTCAAGGATCAATATTTTTTGTGTATGGATGTCTTGCATACTTTATACTTCCGTCTTGTAGTTTGGCGCCTCTTTGGTGATGGTAACATCGTGCACGTGGCTCTCCCTAAGGCCGGAGGCCGTAATCCTCACGAACCGCGCCTTTCTGTGCAACTCGCCTATGGTGGCCGCGCCGCAGTATCCCATGCCCGCCTTAAGCCCGCCGACAAGCTGATATATCAACGATGAGATAGCCCCTTTATGAGCCACCCTCCCCTCGATGCCCTCTGGCACGAATTTAAGGTCGCTCTCAACGTCATCCTGAAAGTATCTGTCCTTACTGCCTTTTTTCATGGCTTCAATCGAACCCATACCCCTGTAAACCTTATACGTCCTGCCCTGATAGAGTATGGTCTCTCCCGGACTTTCATCGGTGCCTGCAAACAGGCCGCCCACCATTACGGCATCCGCGCCGATTGCGATGGCCTTTGTAACGTCGCCGGAATATTTTATACCGCCGTCGGCAATGACCGGGATGCCCTTTTTTCTTGCGGCCTTCACTACGTCCGATATGGCCGTTATCTGCGGTACGCCGATGCCTGTAACAACCCTTGTCGTGCAAATAGAGCCCGGACCGACTCCAACCTTTATCGCGTCAACCCCGGCCTTTATGAGCGCTGAAGCGGCCTCGGCTGTTGCGATATTGCCCGCGATGAGTTGGCACTTCTTGAACGTCTTTCTTGTGGCCTTGATCGCCTCAAGCACCCCCTTGCTGTGGCCGTGAGCCGTGTCAACCACGATGCAGTCGGCCCCGGCCTTCAAAAGGGCATCTATCCTCGCCTCTCTATCAAACGACACGCCAACGGCCGCGCCGACCCTCAAGCGCCCCTGTTTATCCTTGCATGAGTTGGGGAACCTCTCCCTCTTTTCAATGTCGGTAACTGTGATAAGACCCTTGAGGTGATTTTTCTTGTCAACGATCGGTAGCTTTTCTATCCTATGCTTATGGAGTATCTCTTTGGCCTTTTCGATGCTGATACCCTGCAAGGCCGTAACCACGTCCTTTGTCATCATGTCCACAATGCGCTTTCTGGGATTGTACTCGAAGCGCAGATCCCTGTTGGTTAGTATGCCCACGAGGACGCCGTCTTTAACGACGGGGAAACCGGATATCTGTTCGGTCTTCATTATCTCAAGTGCGTCGGAGAGCCTCTGGTCTGGGTGCAGGGTAAGGGGGTTTCTTATGATGACGGACTCGTACTTTTTCACCTTGTCAACCATCGCGGCCTGCTCGTCAATGGTGAGATTTTTGTGTATTATCCCGATGCCGCCCTCCTGAGCTATTGCTATGGCCATGCGCGACTCTGTTACCGTATCCATTGCCGCGCTCATGAGCGGCACGTTCAGGCGTATCTCGTTTGTAAGCCTCGTGGATACGTCAACGTCCCTCGGCAGTATCCTTGAAAACGCCGGTTCAAGTAAAACGTCGTCAAACGTAAGAGCGGTCCTTGTTTTATCGCCCATCTATCAACCCTCCTTTTGAAAGTATCACGCCCTCAAGCAGCCCCGCATCCGAGACGATCACCTCATCAAAACCGAATGAGTCCATTATGCAAAGCGTTATTGCCGCGCCGGGTATTATAAGGTCTTCCCTGCCCTTCTCAAGACTCAACATCTCTGAGCGTTCTTTTATATTCATCGCAAGCAGACGCTCATAGATCGCCTTTATCGTTTCCTTTGAGAGCTTATAGTTGTTTATCCTGTTGCGATCATAGTCCGTCAGGTTCATGTCAATGGCCGCAAGGGTCGTGATGGTGCCAGCGGTTCCCACGAATTGAGCGTTGTTTGCCTTTGAATACGCGGAAGGGTCAACGCCGGAATCCAGCATGAGCCGCTTGAGCGCCTCTATTGTCCCGCTGATGTCCGCCTCAAGGCGGAGAACCTCGTGTGCAAGGGGCGGGTCTGACTTGAGATGCCTTTCAGCCAGATGCACGACGCCCATCTCCATGCTCCATGCGCGTGGGGGTAACGGCGAATCGGTTAAGATGAACTCGGTTGACCCGCCGCCTATGTCAATGACCATGCGTCTGGCGCACCCCCCCGGCGTCAACACCGAAAGTACGCCAAGGAGCGACAGACGCGCCTCTTCATCGCCTGATATTACTTCAATGACAATGCCTGTTTTTTTCAACGCCTCGCCGAGAAACCACTCCCTGTTGGCCGCCCGGCGCACTACCGACGTTGCAACCGCAGTTACATCCGCAGCCTCGTTTGAGAGGATTTGTCTCTTGAACTCCGCAAGCACGTTTATCGTCCGCTCCGCAGAGGCCGGATCTATCCCGGTCATCTGGTCATATCCGCCGCCAAGCCTCGTTATACTCCTGTCGTATACGATGGGTATGATTCTATCGTTGTCCATCCCGGCTATGAGAAGCCTTAATGTATTTGTGCCTATGTCAATCGCCGCATATTTGCGCGTCATCTGGAGGCGGGCCTTCTCTCCTCTTCGCGCTGGGCGGCTATTCCCAACTTGGTTGCCCCGGCCAGCTTTGCAATATCAAGCACCTTTACAACCAAGCTGTGCCTTACGCTGCCGTCGGCCTTGACCGCAACGGACGTATCGGCGCCGGATGCGAATCTTTGTTTAAGCGAAGCGTGGAGTTCGGCGATTCCTATCAGGGTGCCGTCAAGCTCCACGTCGCCATTTGCGCCGATGGTGATGGTTACGCCGGAGAACTTTTCGCTCCCCACGCTTCGAGCCGCCGGGAGTTTGACTTTAAGCGCGCCTGACATAATTAGCGGAGCGCTTACCATGAAGATGACAAGCAACACAAGCATCACGTCCGTAAGCGGCGTGATGTTTATCTCTGCCATCACCTTTTCATGCTGGCTGTTGATTTTCCAAGCCAAGGTTTAATGACCTCCAGTAAAACGCGCGGGCAATATCTTTTCATTCTCTCCCCCGTTACGTGGGAGGGAGTTTTCTTTACACGGTTCACGGTCACGGTTCACGGCCTTTATCCATTATCGTGTCAACGAACTCAGAAGACTTTGCCTCAAGGGTGAGCGAGTATTTAGACGACGTCCTGACGAAATAGTTATATGCCATGACAGCGGGTACGGCAACGAACAACCCGACTGCGGTTGCCACAAGCGCCTCTGCGATGCCGTCGGCAACCGCGGCCGGGCCTAATTGAGAATGTGCGGAGCTTAGATCGGAAAATGCCCTGATAATGCCGAGCACGGTTCCGAAAAGCCCGATAAACGGGGCTGTTGAGCCGATGGTGCCAAGGAGTCCTACAAACCTGTCAAGGCCGGACAACTCTCCTCTACCGGCAAGCTCCATTGCCCGCAACACCTCGTCCCTGCCTTTTTTGCGTCTTGCGTATCCGGCGGCGTATACGGACGCAAGAGGGGACGCGCGCCCGGCACACAGCGCTATCCCGGCCTCAGCCCCACCTTTGGCAACGGCGTCCGCAAGGGCGCGATAAAAGAGGTCTATCGCAAGTTTGAACCTGCGGAAAAAAAATGCCCTCTCAAGCATCACGGCAATCGAGACAATGGAAAAAAACCCAAGCACGATTACAGTAATGCCGCCTTTTTGCAACAGCTCAAAAAATGTAAGGTTGAACATATACGATGACTAACCGAATTATTGTATTGGTATCCTACACATCTGTGCTATTTTACGAGCTAACTTTTCAAAATCACCGTAACAATTCTGAACTGACACGGCATGAGAACCTATGGCGCCGTCGGCAGGCTTCAGAAAGAATATAGGCTTACGCGCCTCCATGGCAAGAGGCATCAGACTCCTGTAATGTTTTAACATGTAAAGGCAATATGGGTCTTGCGGAACGTCTTCAATTGCGGCAAATGATTCATCAGCCAACACCGACTCACGATAAATTTTCGGTATACGAGCCATCCAGCGCTCATACGCCTTCACTGGTTTATCGGCACGCATTGCATGTTGAAGTATCACATAACCGATCGGTTTCATCACACCTTGCGGCAAGTCAAGTGTAGTGTCAGGGTTCTTTTCTAACCTATCCTTCCATTCTTTCCGCCAGCGCCTTAGGGCAGGCCCTAAGTTCTTCAAGCCTTGAAGCGAAAAGAGGTCCGGCGCCAACGGAACGACGATATTTTGAGAGGAAATAATAGCGGCGCGATTTATTGCCCCGAGATTAGGCCCTACGTCAATAAGAACAAGCTCAGAGCGCATGCGCTTCGAAGCGCATAACATTATCCTATGGAATGCCGATATGACCCTGAATGCGGCTTCATCACGATCGCCGCATTTAGTCCAATTATATGAAAGGCTGTCTTCAAAACCGGATAATCCCAGATCTCCAACCACCAAACCGATATTATCGGCTATATCCTCGATATGCGGCTCCGCGATATCGCCTACTCCGCGCATAATTGGACGAATACTGCCAAGAATGGTTTTTGGATGCTCACCATCAGGCCAGAGTTCCTCAAGACGGTTTTCATCAAGAAACATCGAGGTCAGATTTGCCTGTGGATCCATGTCGGCCGCTACGACTTTGACTCCGAGGTCGGCAAACATCCATGCTAAATGGTAAACGAGAGAGGTCTTGCCAACTCCACCTTTGTTGTTAAAAAATACGATCGTTTTCATGGGCGTTTCCTAATCACTACAAGGACGCTGTTATCACCAAACTTAAACTCCGGTTCAGGGTTGCCGTTCTTTTTAAGTTCATTATTCGCAAGCGGTATCCCCATCCCAAAACGTTGAACGAATCCCAATGTTTTCATGGCCTCGGAAAGAACAGGATTACGATAATCAGTCTGCCCTTTGCCGAAATTTTCTTTATTGACCTGCCCATACAACTCGCCGGGATTATAAATCTCAATCCTATCCGCAAACCAATAAATCCGAACAGGCGCATTAGTATGCTCATAAGCACGGTGCATAACGGCGTTACGGCTTAATTGCTGAAGCGCAACAATGGGAAAATCAGGGTGCTTTATCTCAGTTGCGCCATACGAGACATTGCTGGCGGTTGAAATATTAATCTTAAGAATCTCGTCAAGTTGCAACAATACCTCCGTCAACTGTCCACTCAACTCCTTTTGATCTAACACGGGATCAGTGAGAGCGCCACCATCAATTCGCAAAAATTGGATGTAGGCGCACGGCACCCATCGCAGAGGGTCTTTGCCAAAAACAAGCATGGCTACAACGGTAGGAGTTCCATCAGGGGAGAGGAAACGCAACGACGAAAGTTGCTGTTCTATGGTACGCCGGTTCTGTTCCAGCACATCGCGTGCGACGGCGTTCGGCAAATAGGATTGTTCAAAAAAATCGAGAGCAAGATCCTCCAACGACGCGCCCTTCAAGGGACGCTGATCGAACGAAAGATCGGCGCTCCGCCTTTTTTCCGACAACACACTCTCTTCTTGCCGCGTTGCCTGTGCCCTGCGTGGACCAACCCTTATCCATGTCCTGCCATCGAATCTGACAGGCGGGTCGCAAGATGGCTGCACCTCGATAACAACCATCTCACAGCCTTTTAACGATTTCTTTTGCACTGACATTATTGGGAAAGGAAGTATGTTCCCATCCGATCGTATATCGGAAAGTTTACGCAAGAGTTCATCGGTAATTTGCAGGCTGGAACAACTCCCGTCATCATGAACGCCAATAAAGATAACGCCGGGCAATTTATAGTTAGGCATGTCATTGGCAAACGCACATATAGCCTGCCTGATTTTTGTCATGTCAGAGGCAGAGGCTTT
>JBBTCG010000124.1:0-6551 GCA_038043305.1 Deltaproteobacteria bacterium
GATTAGCGCTTAAAACGCGGAGGCTCGGATGACAAAGGCTGATATCGTAGAGGGCGTTTTTCAGAAGGTGGGTTATTCCAAAAAGGACGTGGCCGCCGTCATAGAAGAGGTCTTCGAGTGCATAAAGACTGAATTGGAAAAGGGCGGCAAGATAAAGATATCCGGCTTCGGCAACTTCAACGTCAGGGAAAAGCGCGCAAGACGCGGCAGGAACCCGCAGACAGGCTCGGAGATAATCATTGAAGAGCGCAGGGTGATGACCTTCAAGGCGTCTCAGCTTCTGAAAAAGGCCATTAACGAAAAGACGGCCGCAAAGACGGTTGCAAAGACGGCCTGAAGGCCGTTAGAGGCCGTGATGCGTTGCGTGTTCACGCCTTCAGCCTTCAGTCTAAACATCTTCAGCCTAACTAGACGTATGACGAAGATACCTGACAAACTTTACTTTAAGATAGGCGAGGTTGCGCGCATAACCCGCGTGAAGCCTTACGTGCTGAGATATTGGGAGAGCGAGTTTAAGATTATCAGTCCGAAAAAGTCGCTTTCAAAGCAGAGGGTTTATACAAGGAAAGACGTTGACCTTATACTTGAGATAAAGAACCTCCTTTATAAGGAAAAGTTCACGCTCGACGGCGCGAAACGAAAGGTCAGGGAGGCAAGGCCCGAGCCGGGGAGCGGTAAGTCAGGTCAGCTCGCTCTTCCGTTTACGGAAGAGGCGTACAGGAAGACCATCAGGGATATTAAAAAGGAGTTGTGCACAATAAGGGAGATGCTCGTTCAGCCTTAACTTACCAATCGGGGCGTGGCTCAGTCTGGTAGAGCACTAGCATGGGGTGCTAGTGGCCGGAGGTTCAAATCCTCTCGCCCCGACCAGTTTTTTTCTTAAAAGGAGATAATCTTATGAACAAACTTATACCAAATTTAATGGTCAAAGATGTCAATAAGACAGTGGAATTTTATTGAGATATTCTCGGTTTTCAGTTTGTTATGGCTGTGCCGAAAAATAGCCAGGAGACATGTATGGAGATGCCGCGAGATAAATCTCTCGCCTTCGCCTTACTGAAAAACGGCAATGTTGAAATTATGTTTCAAACAATAGAAAATTTGGGCGAGGATATCACAACCTTTAAGGAAATGAAAGTCGGCGCGTCAGTATCATTTTATTTTGATATTGATAATGTCGGCGATTACTATGAAAACTTAAAAGGTAAAGCGGAAATCGTAAAAGAATTGCACATAACTTGGTATGGCAGGCAGGAGTTTTATATTCGTGACTACAATGGATATATTTTGGGATTTTCTAAACAGACGCAAAATTTATGACGTATGGACGCGAACCTACAGATTGATTACTGGCGAGAATCCGCCGCCCATGATATGGAGGCCGCCCAGACCCTTTTCAAGAACCAGAAGTACGACTGGTGTCTATTTGTCGGACACCTAGTCATTGAAAAGGTGCTTAAGGCCATCTATGTGAGGGACAAAAAAGAGGCGCCTCCCTGGATTCATAATCTGGTCAGGCTCGCTGAGAACACAACTCTTCAGCTTTCGGAGGAGCAATTGATGTTCCTTGCCAATGTAAATGACTTCAACATTGAATCAAGGTATCCGGATTATAAGTTCAGTTTCTATAAGACGTGTACAAAGGAGTTCACGGAAGAGCAGTTTACGAGGATACAGGAGATGTACCAATGGCTACTGTCACAGATGAGGCAATAGGGATCGCGACAAGATTCATGGAAATGGTCTCAGCCGCGGGAGTGCATCTTGAAAGAACCATCCTGTTCGGTTCCTACGCAAAAGGGACCGCCGGCAAATGGAGCGACATCGATATTGCCCTTGTTTCAAAGGACTTTACAGGGGTCGGTTTTTTCGACAGGAAAAAGGTCAATCCCTTCGTGATCAAGGCGGATTCGCGTGTTGAGCCTCATCCGTTCAGGCCCGAGGATTTTACGGAGGATAATCCCTTTGTAAAAGAGATTCTGAAGCAGGGAATAGAGATAGGATAAGTCTTCATGCCGCCTCACCTGTTGCCAGGCGTGTTTGCGTCTCTCTTCCCCTCCTGTTTTGCGTCAGTCGCGCCGAGTCCGTGATTTATCGAGCGCCTCTCCTCTGAAGACCCTAAGCGGCTCAAGAGCCTCGTCCCCAGTACAATCGCAAGGATGATTATTATCGGTATGAGCACCATCAGGATAATCTTTACGGCGTTTGGCAGTCTTCCTCCGGTTGGGGATGCCTCCTGTGCGGCCGCAATGGTTTTTTCAGCCTCCTCCTTATTCCAGAAAACCTTATAGACCTTGAACTCCTCGTCCTTGCCCTTGAGCGTCGTTGTCTTGATGAAGCGGCAGTAGACCTCGGCCTTGTCCGTCACCCCGTCGTACGTTTCCTCGGATATATACGCCTCCCCGGGATTCGCCGCTGTTTGGAAGCGCGAGGCCGTGTTCACGACGTCGCCGAAGATGTCGTTTTTTTCGATTATACACTGTCCGGTGTGAAGCCCTATCCGCATGAGGATTGGGGTCTTGGTTTGTTTCGTAACGTTGTATTCGTCAATCTCGCCAAGTATCTCGGCGGACGCCCTCACGCCATCCTGCGCGCTTTCAAAGTAGGAAAGCGTGCCGTCTCCCATGGTCTTTACAAGCACCCCGTTGTTGCGGGTGATTATTGGAAAAATTATATCGTTATGATGTTTTATAAGAAGGCGGCTTGAAAGGTCTCCCTCCCTGTCGGCAACTGAGGTGGAGCCTTTCAGGTCCGTAAACATGACTGTAACGCGCCTCGTGAACTTTTCCTTGAAAAGGGCGTCCATCTCCTCTTTTTTTTCAAGGAATTTGTCGAGGTCGTTTTCAGGATGAGGTTCTTGAGGGGTCTTATTGTCGTTGTCGTCAGGCATATTACGCCCTATTTCTTCTTTGAGCTTTTTTGGACGCCCGCCTTTTCCGAGTCATGGCCGATTTGAGCAACCGGCTGTTTGGAACGCGGCGCCGAGTGGCATTTGAAACAGTTTCTCAACGGAAAGGCCACCTTGTCATGGCAGCGGCCGCAGTACTGGCCGCGCCATATCGCGGCCATGGTTATCGGCGTCTGGCCGGCCTGAAGCTCAAACATCTGCGTATGGCAGGTGGAGCATTTGAGCCACGTCGTGTGCGCCGCGTGCGGGAAGATTACGTCAGGCATGAACTCCAGCTTGGATCTTATCAGCACCGGGTTGGTGTTTTCCTCTTTGTCAATATCCTGCTCAGAGGGTTTGTCGGTGTTTGATATGAAACCCCGCGGCGCGATAAGCCCGTCCTTCATGGCCTTTGCCCAGTCAACGAAGCCGTAGTTGTCCTTTGGAAAATGTTCAAGCGGCGCAACGTCCGGAGACGTGTCGAGAAAGCCCATTGGGGTGCGCTTGAACTGTCCCGGCACACGCACGAACTTGAACGCGCTCCGCTCGTCAGGCGGGGGCACCATTCTGTCAACCTCCTCGTCATGCCTGTCCTGTGAGAGAGCCTGAACAGGCATGGCAACAATCGTTGCGAGGAAAACCAGTTTTATAAGGGTCTTGGACACTCGAGAGCGCCTTTTACCGCGTAATTCTGATTGAGAGGTTATTTATTATACCTGACTTCAATCCAAATGGAACTATTTTATGTTTGCATTTCCTTGGAAGAACGGATAGACATAAGTCCCTTTGCCTGTTTTCACCCAACGTAATCACGTATGCCTGTGACTCACGCGGCGGCGCGGCAATGTGCGCGGAGCGTCATCTCCCGCCGCCTCTCCCGCCTTCCACGCGCAGGTTGTTTATAACGTCGTTAACGCCCCAGACATACCAGCAGTCGTTCTCAGCCGCGTCTTTGACGGCATCGCTTGAGACAACGCCGGAGAGCGTTACTACGCTGTCCAGCGCTGAAACGGACAGCGATGAGTTTTTTACAAGAACGTCCTTTTCAAGCACGAGCCTTAGCCCATCCACGAGTTCGTCGTCCGAATCATCCTCCGGCGGCTCTACCTCAAGGCTGTTTATAACCTCCATCGAGCCTGGCACCCACCATGCAAGCGCCCCGGCAAGCCTTTTATGCGAAAGCGAGCGCACGGCGCCTTCAATGTCAATTATTGATTGACGTACCTCTATGTTTATGTCGCACCCCTGGAGAGCGGCCTCGAAGTGCATGGCGTCGTAAAAATGCCTTTTGATGTCAGCGTCGCTCATGGGCATTGCAGGGGCGACAAAGAGCCTGTCAACAACGCCCTCGACGCCTTCAAGCGTCATGGCGTACAGGAGCGCGCGCCTCTTCTGGGCGATACTGTCAACGACGCCTTCGATAATTATTGATCCCGCGTCAAGCTTGAGCTTTAGCGGATTCCTTTGAAGATCTATATGCGCCTTCCCGGTAAGTCCGGCCTTTAATGCGCGTATTATAAGCTCGTTTGCGTGCGTCAATCGGTTTCCCCCGTGCAATTAATTACAGCGGATTATATCAGTAAGGTGCACTATGCACAAGTTTAACATGGCTGTGATAAAGCCTTGACATCGCAGATGTACGATTCATTCATGGACGTGAAAGCATACCTCAAATTCAACGAGTGGGCGTCGCGGTTTTTCCAGATCGCGGTGCGGGTAGCGCTGAGCCTTCTCCTTATCGTCATTTTAGCGGCCATATTCTGGGCGGCGTTTAAGACCCTTCTGGATCTGAAGGATACGTTCAGCCGCGACATACACGGCGCGCTCAAGCAGGTCATGGTCAGCGCCCTCACCATACTCGCCCTGCTTGAGGTTTTTATGACCGTCCTGTCCTACTTTGAAGAAGGCAGGGTCAAGGTAACTTACATAATAGACACCGTGCTCGTCGTCATACTGACGGAGGTCATGGTCTTCTGGTTCAAGGAGATAGAGTACACGAGGATAATCATGGTCATCGCCCTCGTGCTTTCATTGATAATCGCAAGGATACTGGCGATACGGTTTTCCCCGGCCAAAAGCAAGGAGGAGGCATGATGAGAGAAAGGGTTTTGATAGTGGAGGATGAGATGGACCTGTTGGGCCTCGTGGACTACAACCTGACAAGAAGGGGCTTTGTAACGGCAAGCGCGCTTGACGGCCTTACGGCCATGGAAAAGATAGAGTCTTTCAACCCGGATATCATGGTGCTTGATCTGATGCTGCCCGGGCTGGACGGCTGGGAGATTTGCAGACGATTGAGGCAGAGGAAAAATCATATCCCCGTGCTGATGCTTACGGCCAAGTGCATGCCTGAGGACAAGGTGAAAGGATTCGAGTCGGGAGCCGACGAATACATGACAAAGCCGTTCAATATTAAGGAGCTTATCATCCGCGTCGACAATCTGCTCGCAAAAAGGCGCTCTGAGGAATTGAAAACGATGCTCCTCCACGAGATGAAAAACAGGATAAGCGCAATAGGCGGATACTCGGCGTTCATGTCGAAAAAGGCCGGACAATTGGATGACGAGAAGGCATCCGCGTGTCTTGGCCATATAAACCGTCAGGTCGGGTACGCGGAGGAGTTCATCTCGGAAATAGGGCCGATGATTGACATCGAATCCGAGGGCTTCCGCATCAGGACTGAGGAGTGCGATGTCCTTGAAATAGTGTCGCATACGGTTGAGGCTGTCCGGAAAGAAGTGGCTGATAAAGGCGTCCGCATCACGCTTGAGCATGACGGCGCGTTGCCGTCGCGTCAATTGATAGAAGCCAACGCATTCGCCCTCAAGCAGGTCTTTGTGAATCTTATCGGGAACGCCGTGAAGTACTCGAAGGAAAACGGGTCAGTGTATATTTCCGTACAAGGCGTCTGCCGCGGCGTTGCCGTAAGCGTGAGGGATACTGGTTTGGGCATACCAAGGGATGAAGTCGCCATGATCTTCGGGAAAGGATACAGGGCTTCCAACGTGCGTGGGAATACGGCAGGTTCAGGTCTGGGCCTGTACATCGTCAAGACGCTCCTTGACAAGATGGGGGCAACGCTCACCTTCGGTAGCGTGGCAGGTAAGGGGAGCGCGTTCACGGTCTTATTCAAGGGCGCTTACCCCGGACGGGCATGTTAACGCAAATATCACTTGCCCGTCATAATCCCTTGACAATCGGACGGTATCATTAATGCAAACGAACGAAAGGAGAAATCATGGAATGTCCATATTTTGAGGCTGGTACGGAAAGGGAGGTGTGCAGCGCATCAATAACTCTTATGACGCCGGATGCCCATGACGAGACAAGATACTGCGCAACCGAAGATCACTACCGTTGTCCCATGCTTTTGGCGTATGTGCTGAGAGGAGACGGCAGCGTGAGTTTGTGTTGAAGCCGCACCAGACGACAAAAAAACAAGGAGGATGTAAAAAAGGATGAAGAGAATATTAGCGGCGGCAACGATAATGTCATTGTTTGGACTAGCGTTATGCTCTCAGGCGGGCGCGGCCGGTTTTTACTTCGGCGATGAGACAAAGGGTGCGACCGTTACGTCCAACGAGTCGGATTTCAACATCAGGATCAGGCTCCAGCCGAGGATTGATTACGGGGACTTGATAAAAAGCAAGGACTCCAAGTCATA
>JBBTCG010000125.1:0-1884 GCA_038043305.1 Deltaproteobacteria bacterium
GAGGTGCCGAAGGACGTCGAGATATCCGCCAAGCTGGAGGGTTATAATCCCGGCGGGTCAGTCAAGGACAGGGCTGCCCTCAGGATGATAGAGGATGCGGAGAACAGCGGAAGGCTTACGCATGATAAGGTCATACTTGATTCCACGTCCGGCAATACGGGCATTGCCTACGCATGGATCGGCGCGGTCAAGGGCTATAAGGTAGAGCTTGTCGTTCCGGGCAACGCGAGCGAGGAGCGAAAAAAGATATTGAACGCATTCGGCGCAAAGGTCATCTTCTCCAATCCGCTTGAAGGCTCTGACGGCGCGATACGGCTTGCTTGGAAGATATACGTCGAGCATCCCGATAAGTATTGCAAGCTGGATCAGTACAACAACCCGTCCAACCCGCAGGCGCACTACGACGGCACCGGCGCCGAGATAATCGCCCAGACCGAGGGCAGGGTAACTCACTTTGTCGCAAGCATCGGCACGGGCGGCACGATAATGGGCACGGGCAGGAGGCTCAAGGACTTTTCAAAGGACATAAAGGTCGTGGCGGTGGAGCCGGATAACTCCTTTCACGGCCTTGAAGGACTAAAGCACATGGCCTCGTCAATAGTGCCGGGCATCTATCATGAGGACGAGCTTGATGAGAAGATACCGGCCCCGACAGAGGCGTCATACGCAATGGCCAAACGGCTTGCAAGGGAGGAAGGGCTTTTAGTCGGCCAGTCGTCCGGCGCGGCCATGTGGGGTGCGCTTGAATTGGGAAAGAGATTGAAAAGTGGCGTAGTAGTCGTGATATTCCCGGACAACGGGGACAAGTACCTTTCAACAAGGTTGTGGGAGGTCTGACGTGTTCCTTAACTTCAATAAAAATTGCCTGCATATCCCGCGTCAGGTCTACGACGAGGTGCTTGCCCATGCCGAGCAGTCATATCCGCATGAATGTTGCGGCGTACTTGTAGGGAGCGCACTTAAAGACAGACGGGTCTTTGCGGCTCACACGGCAACCAACGTCAACGTCGAGAGGGCAACGGACAGGTACATCATAGACCCCATGGAGATTAACATCATTGACAGGCAGGCAAGGGCCGAAGGGCTGGACATCCTTGGCTTTTACCACTCTCATCCAGACCACCCGGACAGACCGTCGGAGTTTGACAGGGAGTGGGGTCAACCCGGTTATTCCTACGTGATAATATCCGTCAAGAACGGAAAGACCGCCTCTGTCAAGTGTTGGGCCTTTGATGAGGTGAACGATCCGTTTAAGGAAGAAAAGCTCAAGATAGGTTAAGGAATACCGTGACCGTTGACCGTGACCGTGAACCGTGAAAGGATTCAACCCCCAACCCCCTAAATCCCCCTTGTCAGGGGGACTTTATCAGGGGGACTTTTACGGTCAACGGTCACGGTCACGGACAACGGTCTTTTCACGGCCTTTTACGCCCCTTTCGAGGGGTTTATTTTTATAAGGGCGCTTGCCGCGCGGGCAATATGAGTATTCATCAGCCCTGCTGATAATTCCCTATTAAAGTTTTTTGGCCTACCTTTTTTTCAAAGTAAGGAGACAAGATTCATGGACTTCACGGAAGAGCAGATAGAGCGATATTCAAGGCACATCATACTGCCTGAGATAGGCGGCAGGGGGCAGGCAAGGCTCTTGAAGAGCAAGGTCTTTGTGCTTGGAGCCGGGGGTTTGGGTTCTCCTTCGCTTCTGTACCTTGCGGCCGCAGGCGTCGGAACTATCGGCGTCGCGGACGGGGACTCGGTTGATCTGAGTAACCTGCAGCGCCAGATTATACACGACACGTCGCGCATCGGAATGCCCAAGGTCTTGTCCGCAAAGGCGTCAATAGAGGCCATCAACCCTGACGTAAAGGTCGAGCCTCTTCATGGACG
>JBBTCG010000126.1:0-2130 GCA_038043305.1 Deltaproteobacteria bacterium
ACCGTGAAAGGATTCAACCCCCAACCCCCTAAATCCCCCTTATCAGGGGGACTTTGTCAGGGGGACTTTATCAGGGGGACTTCTACGGTTCACGGTCACGGTCACGATTCTTTGCGCTTTGGCCTCTTGTTGGCCTCCAGCACCCGTTTTCTAAGCCTTATGGACTGAGGTGTAACCTCCACCAATTCGTCGTCCCTTATGAACTCTATGGCCTGCTCAAGGTTTAAGATATGCGGCGGATAGATTGTCATTGCCTCGTCAGTCCCGGAGGCGCGCATGTTGGTGAGCTTTTTCTCCTTCACCACGTTCACGTCCATGTCGTTTTCGCGGGAGTTCTCGCCGATGATCATGCCCTCGTAGACAATGGTGCCTTCCTTTACGCTCAGGGTTCCTCTCGGCTGGATATGAAAGAGCGCGTACGCCGTTGTCGTTCCCGACCTGTCGGATACAAGCGCGCCTGTATCTCTCTTGTTGATGACGCCGTGCCACGGCTCGTACCCGTCGAAGATGTGGTTTAATAGTCCGGTGCCCCGCGTGTCGGTGAGGAACTGGGAGCGGAATCCTATAAGCCCTCTGGCCGGGATGCGAAACTCCAGCCTAACCCTGCCGTGGCCGTTGTTGAGCATCTTTTGCATCCTGCCCTTTCTCATGCCCACCTGCTGAGTTACGACGCCGATAAACTCCTCAGGCACGTCAATGACGAGGTTTTCCATCGGCTCGTGCACAGCGCCGTCTATGGTCTTGGTGATGGTCTGAGGCATGGACACGGAAAGCTCGTATCCCTCGCGCCTCATCATCTCTATGAGTATGGCAAGCTGAAGCTCGCCCCTGCCCATGACCTTGAAGGAATCGGCCCTCTCGAAGTCCACCTTTATGGCGACGTTATAGAGAAGCTCTTTTTCAAGCCTGTCTCTGATATTCCTTGCGGTAACGTACTTGCCCTCTCTGCCGGAAAGGGGAGAGGTGTTGGCGGAAAAGACCATTGATATGGTCGGCTCGTCAACCTTTATCCTCGGCAGGGGCTTTGGGTTTTCAGCGTCAGTGATGGAGTCGCCGATGTTAACCCCCTCGATGCCCGCGATTGCGACTATCTCGCCCGCGCCGGCGGAGGCCGCGTCAATCCTCTCCAATCCCTGAAACACGTAAAGGCATGTAACCTTCGTCTTTACCGTTTCCGTTGCCTTTGCGACAGCGACTACGTCCCCGACCTTTATCGTGCCTGAAAATATCCTTGCTATGGCAAGTCGTCCCACGTAATCGTTGTAGTCAATGTTCGTAACCAGCATCTGAAGCGTGCCGCTTGCGTCTCCCACTGGAACGGGCACGGTCTTTATTATGGCATCGAAGAGCGGCTTTAAGTCGCTTGAAGCCTCTTCCGGCTTCAATGCCGCAGTGCCCTTCTTTGCGTTGGTGTAGATGACAGGGAAGTCGAGCTGGTCTTCAGTTGCGTCAAGGTCAATGAACAGGTCGTAGACCTCGTTCAACACCTCCTGAATCCTCGCGTCAGGCCGGTCTATCTTATTGATGACGAGTATGGGCTGGAGCTTTAGTTCCAGCGCCTTTCTCAGAACGAAGCGCGTCTGTGGCAAAGGGCCCTCGGATGCGTCAACGAGTAAGACGACCCCGTCCACCATCTTGAGCGTGCGCTCCACCTCTCCGCCGAAGTCCGCGTGTCCCGGCGTGTCAACGATGTTTATCTTCACCCCGCCGAACTCGACGGCCGTGTTCTTTGCCATGATGGTTATGCCGCGCTCGCGCTCAAGGTCTATGTTGTCCATCACGCGCTCGACCACCTTCTCGTTTGCGCGGAATATTCCGGCCTGCTTGAGCATGGCGTCCACGAGCGTGGTCTTGCCGTGGTCAACGTGCGCTATTATCGCGATGTTTCTCAGATTCCTTTCAGACATGTCCTCTTTCCCTTCGTTTGACGATATTCCGCAAGAGCGCGGAATGTGTTCGTAATGAACATAATAGTATACACCAATATGCCATCATAAGTAAAGGACAAAAAACCGTGAGCAATGACCGTGGAAGACGGTATCTACACTGGCTGGTGTCCCAAGCAGGACTACTTTCTGTACGTCCTGTGGCACTTGACGCAGTTATCAAGCAGTTTTTTCGTGAATGAGA
>JBBTCG010000127.1:0-15148 GCA_038043305.1 Deltaproteobacteria bacterium
ACGGCTCTCCTTTTTCGTCGTGCTTAATGAGCGCCCATCCCAACGAATTTGTCCCGACATCAAGACCAAGCGTGTACTCCATAGCGCGAACCTCCTCTTGACACGATTTTTTATTTATGATAAAAAAGAACTACCAAACTAATGCCTGCCCGCAAATCGCAATAAGCGCGAAAGCGCGCAGGATAACCCCCAACGGGGGTAAACCCTTTGCCTCTTACGCAAGTAAGGGGCTTTTTTTTGCCAAAAAGCAATATGGAACGAAACAACGGAAGCGATAAAAGATATGCGGCTGATATGGTTACTTCTTCAATAGTCACTTTACCACAACCCGTCTGAACAATCAATCCCTCAAAAAACCATTGACACAGCCTTTCATAAGATGCACAATCACGTATCCATGAAAAACGACTCTGCTATCGTCCGGGGAAGTAAATATCTTTGAGGATCGGCTCTATTACAGACAGATTCAAGCTTGTCCTCGCGTGCTTTAAGCGGGGAAAGTCTGATAAAATGCGGCTGCTTGCATTGGTTGTGCTTGCGTCCACGTTGTTTGTCCTTTTTCGCTTCACTGAGAGATACCTTGGCACAATGTATCAGGTCATCATCGGCTGGGGTTCCTTGAGCCTTTTCGTCGTCCTGTATAAACTCAAAAATTCGCAAAAACCGCCGGCAAGAATTTTTTTAATAGTTATAGCCGCATTTATAACGTTAAGATATTTTATATGGAGGACAACCGACACCCTTCTTTACACCGGGATTTACGATCTTCTCGGCATGTCTCTCTTGTACATTGCCGAGATTTATACGGTAACGATACACTTTCTCGGCATGTTCATAAACATCTGGCCCCTGCATAGCGAGACCCCTCCCCTGCCTGATGACGAAAGTAAACTCCCGACGGTTGACGTCTTCATACCAACGTACACGGAACACATCGAAATCGTACGCATTACCGTAACAGCGGCCCTTCAGATCGCTTATCCCAAGGAAAAATTCAAGATACATATACTCGATGACGGTTCGACGATTGCCCGGAGGAATAATCCGGCAACGGCTGACGCCGCGTGGGAAAGGCACTTTGCCCTCAAGTCCCTTGCGCGTGAGCTTGGCGTAAACTATCTGACGCGGGAAAATAACGGGCATGCAAAGGCCGGCAACATAAACCACGGACTTGCCAACACGCAAGGCGAGCTGATACTGACCCTTGACTGCGACCACGTTCCGACAAGGGATATACTCAATAACACGGTGGGGTTTTTCCTGCGCGACGAAAAACTGTTCTTAGCCCAGACCCCGCACTTCTTCATCAACCCTACGCCGGTTGAAAAGAACGTCGTGGCAAACGTGAACATCTCCGGCGAAAACGATATGTTCTACAGGGTCATACACCGGGGGCTCAACTCGTGGAACGCAAGCTTCTACTGCGGAAGCGCGGCGGTCATCAGAAGAAGCCATCTTGAATCCATAGGCGGGATATCCGGCAAAACGATTACCGAGGACGCTGAGACCTCGTTCCTTCTTCATGCCAAGGGGTTTAACAGCGTGTACGTAAATCGGCCGATGGTATGCGGCTTATCGCCCGAAACCTTTGACGACTACATAATCCAGAGGACGCGCTGGGCGCAGGGCATGATACAACTGTTCATCAAACATAACCCTCTGTTTGAAAAAGGACTTTCATGGGGTCAGAGGCTTTGTTACTTCAACTCCTGCTTTTTCTGGTTCTTCGGGCTTTCAAGGCTTGTGTTCTACATAGCCCCGGCGACCTTCATCATACTCGGCATGAGGGTATACCATGCCTCCATAACGCAGATACTCGCCTACGCGCTGCCGCACGTCTTCGCCACCTTCTTTCTGATGGATTTCCTCTACGGAAAGGTCAGAAGGCCGTTTTTTTCGGAGATATATGAGAGCGTGCAGTCGCTCTTTCTCATACCGGCCGTAATATCCGTCATCTTCAACCCTGATAAGCCTTCATTCAAGATTACGCCAAAGGGCACGCGCCTTGAAAAAGACGCCTTAAACCCGCTTGCCATGCTCTTTTTCATCGTGGTCTTGGTAAACCTCGCGGCAATGCCGATTGCCGTAAGCAAATGGTTCAGTTTTCCGATGTACCGGGACGTGATCATCATTACGACGGCGTGGTGCTCGTTTAACATACTCCTCGCGCTCATGTCGCTCGGAACGTTCTGGGAAATGAAGCAGGTGCGCCAGCACCACCGCATCATGGCAAAAGGACAGGTCAGCGTCCTGTTCAAAAGGAATAACGAGACGATTGAAGGCCGGATGCTCGACGTATCGCTTACAGGACTTAGCGTTGCGATAAAACCGTCGTTTGCTCTTGGGCCGCATGAGGACGTAATCATCGAGGCAACGGACAGCTACGGCGAAAGCTACGCCTTCCCGGCCGTGATACGCAGACACAGGAATACCGTTAACGGGTATCTGTGCGGAGCCGAGTTTGCCTGTCATAAGGAAAACTACGGACAGATAGTGCGCTTCGTCTACGGAGACGGCAAGAGGTGGATGGATCTGTGGAACGAGAACATACGTTCAAAAGGGTCGCCTAAGATACTCTTAAACCTCCTGAAAAGGGGTGTGAAGGGCTGTTATGGGTGTTTAATCATGCTGACTAAGGCGGGCAAAAGACGGGTAAACGCAATAACTTTAACGCAAACGGCCATGTCAATTAAGTTGACTTTTCCCGTAGTTAAACGATATATTATCCGGCCAGTGGACATAGTGCGGGGCATAAGCCCACGGCCTGAGAGGACATAACCGGTTTGCTAAAAAAATTCCTTCTTGCAACGCTCATCGTACTTGCTTATGCCAACGCCTCATCTGCCGAGGTAATAACCGTTCCTCTGTACAAGCTCGCGCCGGTCAAGGCGGTGGACCTGAAGTGCATCAACGGCGTATACAGCCTTCAGATACCCGTGCCTGAACGGTGGCGGATAAAACGGGCGACCCTTGGCTTCGACTACGTAAACTCAACAAACCTCATTTCCGAAATCTCGCAGCTTGTCGTGAAGCTCGACAACTACCCTCTGGCGCAAAGGAAACTGAGCGCTCAGTTTCCGGAGGGGAACATGAGCGTAGACATCCCTGTATCCATGTTGAAGAGCGGGTATCACACCCTCACCTTCCAGACCGCGCAGCACTTCAGCAGGGAATGCGAGCGCCCGTGCTCTCCCGATCTATGGACAACGATAAATCTCGACAGGGCCGCCCTCAGGGTTGAATACGAGCTTGCCCCGGTACCGCTCAAACTCTCGTACATCAACAACTACATCTTCGACCCCAAGACCTTTCCCTACGGGGAGGTCAACATCGTAACCGCAGACAACTCCTCGAACACGCTCACGCTGGCCGGCATCGTCGCCTCCGGCATAGCCAAGAGATTCGACTACAAGAAGGTCTACTTCAGCATGTCGAGGAGCCCCAAGGCCGGCATGGACAACGTGCTCATCGGCGATGGGAAATTCGTTGAACAGCATCTCGGAAACAACGTCAGGGTGAGCGGCCCGCTTCTCAAGATAACGCACCTTAAAGCGGACACTACACACGCCCTCATCGTCGTATCCGGCAATAATACGGATGAGATAAAGCTGGCCGCCGAGACGCTTGCGAACATCAGCCACTCATTCCCCGGCACCGATGAGGCAAGGCCGACTGAGTTTAAGCTGCCGGAGATAATCCCGTACAGCGGCAGGCTCGTGTTGAGCGCGGATAAGAAGTACGACTTAAAGACATTGAACCTCAACACCCATACGTTCGAAGGCATAAATCCTGCGCCGAAGGATATAACCTTCCGCCTGCCGTCCGACTTCCTGATCAAAGAAAACCAGTACGCGGACCTCGTGCTTAACTTCGTCTACAGCCCGGGCATGAGGGGCGATTCGGTCATGACGATCATGCTCAACAACAGGAGCGTTCGCGCCATACACCTTAATCAGGCCGGCGGAGACAACATAGAAGGGTACAAGATACACATACCCACCTACCTTTTCAAACCGGGCAACAACACGCTCTCCTTCGTCCCCGTGCTTGTGCCTAATGTCAAGGAGTGCGACCTCCTTATGAGCAATAACATGTTCCTCACGCTCTTTGAGAACTCCACGCTCTATTTTCCGCCGATGCCGCACTTCGTCGAGCTGCCGGCAATAGAGCTTTTCATGCTCAACGCCTTCCCGTTCACGCGCTGGCCCGACGGGTACGATACGCTTGTTTACGTCGCCAAGGCCGATGAATACACCGTTGCGTCGGCCATGAACGTCATAGGGATGATGACTCAGAAAAACGGCTTCCCGCTCTTCGGTATAAAGGTCAGCGTTGAAAAACCGGATTCATGGAAAGGCGAGTTGATCGTCATCGGCGACGTCATGAGCATCCCGGACGAGTTGAAGGCCGCCGCGCCCTTAAAGCTTCTAAACCCGGGAACAGTGCCCTATCAGGTAATCAGAAACTGGGAGGGCGAGGCAAACCTTGCCTACAGCAAGCAGGCGAGCGGCTTGGGCCCCGGGCTTGGCGCCCTGATGGAGTTCGAGTCCCCGTACAAAAGGGGAAGAACCGCGCTCATGTTCACGGCCTCCAACACCGGCGACGTGTGGGCGCTTACGAACGCCCTGCTTGAGGCGCACGTGCAGGCCGCAAGCGCCGGTGATATGGTTCTCGTTGACCTGACGACCCAGCCCGAATACAGGATTTCATCCTTGAGCGCCGGAGGCAAATACTCCACCGGCAAGCTCGGACGTCTGTTCTTCATTGATTATTACCTGTACTCATATCCGCTCGTTTACCAGATACTGATAATAGTCCTCATCGCTTCATCGGGTCTGGCTCTCTTTTTCTATATCAGGAAGGTGAGGCGCAGGAGGCTCAATGCATAAAACGATCATCTTTGTTTTACTTCTTATGACCGTTGCCCTATCGGGCGCAGCCTTGGCTCAGGACAAGGCGCTGTGGGAGCGGTACAAAGAAAACTTCGTAACCCGCGACGGGCGCACCATAGACTTTTACCAGAGTCAGGTAAGCCACTCCGAGGGACAGGGCTACGCAATGCTCATTGCCGTTGCCTACGACGACAGGGAGACCTTTGACAGGATATGGGCATGGACCAAAGACAACCTCCTTGTGCGCTCCGACAACCTGTTCGCATGGCAGTGGGGCAAGAGGCCCAACGGCGTATGGGAGGTAATGGACTACAACAATGCCACCGACGGGGACTCGCTCATCGCCTACGCGCTCATCAAGGCGTCGCGCAAATGGGGCGCGCCGGAATATAACGCGCAGGCCGTAAAGGTGGTGAAAAGCATAAGAAAGTCGCTTGTCGTAAGCTGGAAGGGAAAGAGCTTCCTCCTGCCGAGCTACTATGGGTTTGTAAGGGACAACGGGGTCGTCTTAAACCCTTCATACATAATATTCCCGGCCATGCGCTCCTTTGCCGAGGTTGACGACAAGGCATTCTGGGACAAGTTATACAAGGACGGCATGTACCTTGTCAACGACGCCTGTTTCGGCAAGCTGTGCCTGCCCGCGGACTGGGTCATGCTCACGAACGACAACGTAACCGTGCATACGGAAAGAAGCATCTACTACGGCAACGAGGCCATCCGCACCATACTGCATCTTTCATCGGTCAAATCAAACCAGTTCCCGCAAGGCGTTGCAAAGATACTTGAACTTTATAAGCAGACCGGCTATTTCCCGTTCTGGGTCGACCTCAGCAAAGACAGCTTCTCGTTCACCCCCTCGCCCGCCGGATACTACGCCATATACGGCCTTGCCGCAGACAGGATGGGCTTCGCTGCGCTCGGCAAGAAGATACTTAAAGAGGCAAAGGACAAATTGGCCACTGAGGACAACAACTACTACTCATACAGTCTGTATCTTCTCGCAACGAGCGACGAGCTTCTATGACCCACCTTTCTTGAAAGAGGGGTGGGCCCAAGAACTTTAATAAGGAACAAGCATCAGGGCTGACGATTGGATATGTATTGCCTCTCGCGCCATGACACAAAACAATCAACGTTACGCACTATCATGACCCGTCCGCTTAAAATTGCCATTGCCGTTATACTCATGCTCCTGTCGTTCAACGCGGCTCCCGCCGTATATGCCGAAGAAGTTCAACCTGACGCTCAAATCGAAAAACCGCTCAACTCATGGGATGAGTGGGCGCTCTCCGAGCTTGCGTGGCAGCATTACAAGGGCGGCTTTTATAACGATGCGCTCAAGGAGTTTTCAAGGCTCGTCCGCCAAAACCAGGGCAACGGGGACTATCACCTTGGCATGGCATACACGCTCATGAAGCTCGAAAGGCTTGATGAAGCCCTGAAGATTGCCGAGGAGCACGAAGCGGAGAAAAAAGACTTCTCAACGATAAAGGCGGCCATCTACCAGAAAAAAGGGAACGAGGCTTACGACAAGAAGCTCTATGCGGAGGCGCTTGAATATTTCAAGAAGGCCATCTCCGCAAAACCGTCGGACACGGGCGCGCAGGCCATGTACGGCTGGAGCCTGTATAATCAGGGCAGGTTGGATGAGGCGCTGCCGCGCCTTGTTGAGATGTATAAAAACGACAATGACCCTGGGATAGCGGAAATAATAGTCCTTATCCATCAACGTAACAACGATACCTCAAACGCCTCCCTGTTCGCGGCCTCGCTCGCCGAATCAAAAAATAAAAACCTAAATAAGGTCGCCGCAGACTATTACTTCAGCGAGGGCTATCCGGTAAAGGCGTCCCTTACCTACAGGCATCCCAAGACGTGCTACTTCAACGCCAACAATCCTGAGTTGGACATAAGCGCATCGGTCAGGTACAAGACCGGTCAAAAAGGCGCGTCAAGACTGCGCGAGGAGTCCTTAACTGCGGCGTATATCCTTCCGCTGGCCCCTGCCAATGAGATGACCTTTTCAATGGCCGCAAAGGAACTCTCATCCGGCGCGGCGCCAGAGGGGCTGTTTGCCGGAAGCCACTATAAAAGCATACCGCTCAAGAACGGCATACCTCAGTCAATTCAGGTGATTGAGCCGCGCCTCAGTTACAAAGGCGCTGACAAAACACCGTATAGGCTTGAGGCCGGGACAACGCCTATAGGCGCAAGTATCACCCCGCTTCCGGTCTTCAACGCAGAGGTTATGATTGGTTCATTGAGGCTTAACGCGCATCAGGAGTCGGTCAAGGAGTCAGTGCTTTCTTATGTAGGGCTCAAGGACCCTTACGGGGATACTCATTGGGGCAGAGTGGTGCGCTCAGGCGTGGAGGCTGAATACAAGCTGCGGCCTTATGAGGACTACTGGCTGTCATT
The DNA here is from genome assembly GCA_038043305.1 of Deltaproteobacteria bacterium. Classification (GTDB taxonomy): domain Bacteria; phylum Desulfobacterota; class GWC2-55-46; order GWC2-55-46; family GWC2-55-46; genus JACRCE01. Next base: position 7,314 of record JBBTCG010000127.1, read on the forward strand.
GAAGGCCGGTTACGACTATTACTGGGGCGAGTTCGTCATGCCCAACTCGTCTTTGTCCGCCACGGCCGCCGTTGGCAGGACGTTCCATCCGGCCTCAAACGCATTTTCAGCCGGGTTTTTCGCAACGGGCAAGCAGTTCAAGAACAACTCCAACTTCTACACCTACGGGCACGGCGGGTACTTCAGCCCCGCAAGGTTTATGGCCGCAGGGCCTATGATCCGGTTTGAAACCACGCAGTGCAAGGACTACTACGCGGACATACAGGCCGCCGTAAGCTACTTGAAGTACACGACTGAGAACGTTAAGCAGTATCCGTTTGAGACTTCAGGCCTTCAGAGCGGCTATCACTACAACGGCGAAGGATTTACGGGGATCGGCTATTCCGTTGACGGACGCGCCGTAAGGCTCATCACCGGTTACTGGGCTGCTGAGGCGTCCTTCAAACTGAATAAGTCGGCGGACTACAGGGAATGGACCGCCTTGGCTTCCATTAATTATTACTTTGAGCCGCGCAACGCCGTTGTTGCGAGGCGCTGAAAGGAAGCAATGAAAAAACCTTTGGACAGGATACCAATAAAAAAGGTAGACCCTTCTCTTAAAACCTTTCCCGGCCTTTTCGGAGGAGGGTGTACGTCCGCCCTTTGCTCGGATGAGTGTTGCGACCTTGGCTGCGACGTTGACGCTGCCTCGCTTGAGATTATCCTACAGTACAGTGAGGTTGTAGAACCGCTCATAAAAGCGGCCATCGAGGAGTGTTTCGCAACGCCGCTTATAAAGGACAACGACTACGTCGGCGGGGCATACAGGTCAACGATGGTGCGCGATTCGGATTCGAGATGCGCCTTTCATCTGCACGGAGGCAGGGGCTGCGCCCTGTTTAGCGTCTGGGCGAAAAAAGGCGCTCCAAAAGAGATAGTACCCACCATCTGCCGCATCTACCCTGCAACGTGGCACAGGGGCATACTTTTCATAGACTCGCCGCTCAGGGAAAAGTGCAAGTGCCTTGAAACCCCGCCGGACAATGCAACCTTGCCGTCCATCTTCGAGACTCAGGAAAAGGAGATAGTGGCGCTGTTCGAGATAAAGGAAAAGTAAGCGCTTGTTTCCCATGCAAAAACAAAGGCCGGTCTAGGACCGGCCTTTGTTTGCGGATAATCCTACTTCCCCTCGCCTGTTATCTTCACCTTCATCTCGATGCGCTCGTTCGGCAGGTCATTGGGGTTCCTCGGCTGGGCTACGATATTATCCGCAACGTCCATCCCGCTTTCCACCTCTCCAAAGACCGTGTACTGCCTGTCAAGAAAGAAAGAGTCCTTGACCACGATGTAAAATTGTGAGCCTGCGCTGTCCGGGTGTTGGGCGCGCGCCATTGAGAGTATGCCCCTTTTGTGCTGTTTGGCATTGAACTCGGCCTTGACGTTGTGTCCTGGGCCTCCCTGCCCGTAGGTTGCCATGTTTGGCCCCTTTGTGTTCGGGTCCCCGCCCTGTATCATAAAGCCCGGTATGACCCTGTGGAATATAGTGCCGTCGTAAAAGCCCTCTTTTGCGAGCTTTACGAAGTTCTCCACGTGTTTCGGCGCGACGTCAGGGAAGAACTTGATGGTTATGTTCCCGTACTTGGTTTCGATTAGAGCCTTTACGTTGTTTGAATCAGTCACCTTTTTCTCTCCCTCCGACGCTGTTGTTATTTGTGCGAACGTGAAAAAAAAGATTGCGAGCATTACGGCTGAAACGTACTGGACTGTTTTCACCTTGAACCGCCTCCCATTTTTTGTTTGCCTCCCTTGACCGACCATATCCCAAGCCGCTTATCCCGAGCCTCGGCCTCAAGCGCCCTGTATCTATCCGCCACCTTCAAACCGCAGGGCAATATTATCAGCGCCCTTGCGAGACCTTCCTTTAAGAGCGCCTCATTCACCGAGACATTCGAGACAAGGACATTGGTAAGGAGCCTGCCGTGCTTGTCGGTTCGTTCGGAGTCGCATATCTCAAGGGTTATCGGAACGAGCGAGACGAGCTCCTTGTTGCGTCTTTTTGCCTTGCCATAGAACGGCTCGCCTCTCTCCGGCGTGTCAATGCCGACGTATCTGACGCGCTCGCCGCTCTGTAATATTATTGTATCTCCGTCAATGACCAGTCTCACGCGGGTATGGACGACCTCTTGAGCAAATGCCCCGTCAAGACAGGCGCATAACGCGAGCAACACGGCAACGCCAAGGACGCGCCTTATGAACCGTGCGCCGTGCTCTACCATTTTTCCCTGAACTCATGGATATGCTGCCTGAGCGCCGCAATCTCGGCCTTGAGCCTCGTGCAGTCGAACCTCTCCTTGGAAAGCTCCGCGCTGAGTTCATCGAGTTTTTTCGAGACCGTGCTGTTCAGGATATTATAGTCCTTGCTCATCTTCTCGAAGTTGGCGATGAATTCGTTGGCATAGGCGACGAAGTTCCTGACGTGGAGATCGTCGTTTGCGCGTGTGCTGATGCGGCGCGAGAGTTCGCCCTTTGATATCAGTTTCATTTCATACTCTATGCGCTTAAAAGGCCCGACGAGCCTGTGCGTGAAAAACACCGAAAGTAAAAACACGATCACCGCGTAACCGAGCACGAGAAAAACGCCAAGAACAGCCGTGTGAAAACCGTAATAATTTATGAGCGCCGATGACAAGGCTTGAAGAAATATCCCCGACAAAAGCGCTATGACCGTCAACAACGCAATGGTGAATTGAAGCTCCCTTGCGGTAAAACATCTCTGTATCAGCGTGCGCTTTGTATCGCTTTGTTTGTCCATGACCATAATCGCCCTTCGTGCGCGCCTTATAAAGCATAAGAGGAACGCTTAACCGCGCACCCGATAATAATACATTCCACCAGATGCACTTGTCAAGGGTAAGCGTCGCGTGTGCCGCATACCTGCCGCACACGGACATAAAGGCATTATTACCTTGACTACGCGGCCTCCTGAACTTAATATATAATACATTCGAATCCTCATCATTACACGGGAGGCATTGTCATGAAGGCAAGGATTATCCGCATAAATAAAGGCTCCGAGGCCGTCGAGTTGCCTGAAGAGTATCTCAGATACCTTGAACTGATACCGGGCGCCGAGGTTGAACTGCTTCTCGACAAAAAGAAAAAATGGATCGTCATTCGTCCTATGCACGGAGAAGACTTTATCGAACACTTCAAGGACAGCATGGAAACAATGGCATGAAGATATACCGGCTTCCCCTGCTTGCGGCTCAGACGCCCGGCGGAGAATACCGCCTCGGCATTGATGAACTGAACACGGAAGAGTTTACGCTCCTTTACGGCACGCTGAGGCCGAATGAGACGGGCAGGAAGGCCGCAGCAGGCTCTGCCGGCGTAGTATGCGTAATAAAGGGCAGCATCAACGTCAGATGCGCCAAGACCTCGTTCACGGCGGCCTCTGGCTCGGCATTCCCGATAAACAACGGCCAGGAGTGCGTCTTTGACAATACATATGATACCGAAGCCGCTTATATCATCACCTGCGGCAAAGCCGACAAGTCCCCAATCGTTGATGCCGATAAAAAGACCGTTGCCAAGCAACCGAAAAATGAACCTCTCCCGATAAAAGAACCTCAGATGACACAGGATGAATCCGAGTATATCATTACAAAAGACGAATCAATTTCCTGAAAAGACCGTGATGCTTGAAATACCGTGAACCGTGTAAAAAAAGAATCCTTTCACGGACACGGTTCACGGTCACGGCCTCTAAAGTTGACATCGCCAATTTTTCGTGTAAACTTACAAATGTAAGTAGTCGAACAAACTTCAACGGCCTGCATCAAGTCAGTCTCCTCTCGTATGCCTCATCCAAAGCTTCTTCGTTTCCTCTTCTTATAGGTATAGCAGGCCAAACAACGGGTATGTGAGTACCTGCGTCAAATACAGGAGAGGTATGTCAAGTACAAAGATGCACAGGATACTGGCCGTTGACGATCAAAAGATCTTCATCAAGGCATTTGAAACATTGCTCAGAAAGCAAGGCTATGACTTCATATCCGCTTCAAACGGAGAGGACGGCATAATAAAGGCGGGTAAATATACGCCGGACCTGATACTTCTCGACCTAATGATGCCTGGTATGGACGGGCGCGAGGTATGTAGGAGGCTTAAAAAAGACCCTAAGACGTGGAGTATCCCGATAATAATGCTTACCTCCTCAGAGGAGCGCAGCGAGCGCCTTGCCGCGCTTGAGGCCGGCGTAAGCGATTTTCTGAACAAACCCTTCGATAATGAAGAACTGCTGCTGAGGACGAGGAACCTGCTTAAATTAAAGGAGTACGAAGATTTTTTGAAGGAATACCACGCTCGTCTTGACGAACAAGTGCAAAAAAGGACGGCTCAGCTTGTAAAGGCCAACAAGGAACTGATTGAATCAAAACTCGCGCTCAAGAACGGCTATATAGACACAGTGCATAAACTCACACGGATTGCCGAATACAAGGATCAGGAGACGGCGGCCCACATCAGACGGGTAGGACACCTGTGCTCCTGTCTTGCCGGAAGCATGGGCTGGGATAATGACGCAGTTGAGACAATCTTCTACGCAAGCCCCATGCACGACATAGGCAAGGTAGCCATACCGTCTGACATACTCCTGAAGCCCGGACCGCTCAAGCCCGAAGAATTCGCTCTCATGAAGACGCACACCACGGTTGGCGGCAGCATACTGAAAAACTCCAAGGCGCTGATACTTCAGATGGCCGAATGGATAGCTTACAACCACCATGAGAGATGGGACGGGAGCGGCTACCCTGAAGGACGCTCAGGGGAGGATATCCCGCTTGAGGCGGCGATAATGAACCTCGTTGATCAATACGACGCACTGAGAAGCGAGCGTCCTTACAAGCCCAGTTTAACTCACGAAAAGGTCTTCAGGATAATAACCGAGGGCGACGGGAGGACGCTGCCTTCGCATTTCAATCCGCGCCTTCTTGAGGTTTTCAAGGACACGCATGAGGAGTTCAACAAGACGTATGTGGCCAACTCCTGACAGCGCTTGAGGCGAAGCGAGAAGTTCGTTACCCTGTCTCAAATGTCTTAAACCACCAGTACTTAAAAAACTCGCTGGTTGTCAACGAGAGCGCATCAGGCTTCCAGATGTTCTTTTCGTCGTAGTTCGGGGTTACGACGCGCCTGTAGGTGATATTGATTCCCGGAGGCATGACGCGGTCGAATATCGTCCGTGCTCTTTTCAGATGATACCCCGATGTTACAAGCACCATGCTTTTCAAGCCTCGTTCATTCATAATCTTTCCTACCTCAACGGCGTTGAGATGCGTACTCGTCGAATTTTTCTCAAGTATAATCCTTACACGGGTTTCTTTGGAGAGCTTCGTCTCCGCGTATATGGAGTCAACGGACGCCGCCCTGTCAACGCCGCTCAGGATTAGAATATCCGCAACCCCGCTCCTCAGGAGTTTGATGCCCTCCTCTGCCCTGCCCCTTCCGCCTGTAAGCACGACTATTGCGTCCGCATGCACAGTTGCCACGCCATCGCCGCTGACGGGTGGTAGAGCGGCATAATCGGTAAGCAGGTAAAGGAATGCCGCGATTGAGAGTATGATGGCGGCGACAGCCGGATATGCTAACTTTGTCGTGAATAGGCGCATTATAAAATACCGTGCCTCTAAATAAAATGCTTGCAACGTTCAAGCGTCTATGCTATATAAAGAGATTAGATTTTATATACGACAACATGCAATGGAGGCAACTATCATGGCGGCAAAATGCGATATATGCGGAAAAGGCCCTTCGAGCGGCAACAACGTGAGCCACGCAAACAACAAGACAAAAAGAAGGTGGAACGTTAACCTTCAAACGGTGCGCGCGGCTCGCGGCGGCACGACGAAAAAAATTCGCGCCTGCACGAGGTGCATCCGCACAGGCTCCGTCAGAAAAGCCGCTTGATTAGCGAAGGCCGTATGTGTTGCGCGCATCTCAGCGCTTGATAAAAAGGGTGGGCAATACCCGCCCTACGATTCTGTGTTCCCCCTCACCCTTCTCTCTCTCCTCGCATTAGCTTAAACGGATTTCAATTTTATGCATGGTGGGCAATGCCTCCCTGCTATCTGGCCGGGTTTTCTTTTTTACACGTCTTCCTTGGCATATTATTTGACGACAGGCTCTCTATCGCGGCCATCCATCTTCTCTATGCTATATACGACCGTGTCCTCGGTCCACTCCGAAGGCTCCATCTTATTGAGTTTTTTTCTAAGGTCGCTTATCATGCCCGTTGAACTTGCGTCGTATACCTTAAACATCCCTTCCTGAAAACCGAGCGGCACTATTCCCCCCTTTTTTCTCGTTGCGATAATCTTGATCTTTTCTTCGGCAATGCCTCCTTTGTGGCCGGGCAGCAGCATGGCCTTTAGCTTTATCAGGCTGTCCGGCGGAGGAAACGTATAGCCCATATCTGCATGGACAAGGTTGTCCTGATTTACGGAATTCGGAAATAGCAGCGTAACAGAGCCGTCGGCTGCCACGGAAAAAAGGTAGACGTAACCCTCCTTATCCGTTTGATAAAATATCTTTACCTCGTCGCCCTCTTTCAAAGTCAGCTTCGACAGGGTAAGCCTTACGTTTATACCGTCGCCCTTTTCGGGATAGACCGGGCTTATAAGCGCCTTGAGTCTTACATGATAAAGCCGCCTGTCTTTCCCGTCCCACCCTTCTTTTATGACCTCAATCTTTTCTGCCTTGCCTCTGACGGAGGCGTATATCAGGTCTTCGGATATCTGGTTATTGGATACGAGGGTATGGGAGTTTATAAACGTCCCGACGGCCCCGTCAACCGCCTTTTGTTTTGCGTCTATCTTTGCCCGCGCAATCACGTCCTTTTCGGTGTCAAGCTCGCCCATATACGCCGAGCCGTCCGCTTCGACCCAGACCGGAGCGTCGGATGCGTAGGAAAAAAGCGGCATGAAGACAAGAACTATGGCTGATAAAAGTTTTTTCATTGCCTTAAATATACGGCGCGCCTCTCATTCGGCGCGATAAGCTGCGGGGATTGGTCGTTGTTATAGAGCTTTCTTGCCGTGCGTCCGACTTGGGGTTTCAGATAGGCGTATAGCTCGCCTATTTCAATCTTGCCGTCCTTGTTCTCGTCGCCTTCGTCTTTTATGCCTTTAAGAAGATAATAGGTAAAAAGCCCGTGCCCTTTTTCATCGTAAGTAGAACTTATCTCGTCGCCTGACGACGCGGATATGATCGTCATATTCTTTGATGGCCTTATGTCGTCTTCGAGGTGCATTACAAGCGGCCTCGCGCCCTTTGCGATGACTGATTTTCCGCCCGCGCCGGAGAAGCACGAATCAAGGGCTACGATTATCTCTTTTGCCGGAAGTTTATCGAGGGCCGCATAAAGCCTCTTTAACGAATACCCTGTTTCGTTTATGAACTGCGGGTCGCCGTCGTAAGGGACTAAAAATGCGCCGCCTTTTTTAACGTCTGGCGCGCCGTGGCCGGAGTAATAGACAAAAACGGATGCGTCCTTCTCGACGTTGTTCGGCAGCCACTTCTCGAAGTATTTTTCAAAATCGCTCTTTGCCGCGTTTTCATTTATAAGCGTAACGACGTTCTCCTCCGAATAGCCCATTGCCTTTGTCAGATACTCGGTCATGATCTTGGCGTCATGCGCTGCATAGTCTGCCTTAGGCAGCTTCTGGCGGTAGCTCTCTATGCCGATGACGATGGCGTAGGCGTTTTTGTTGGGTTGTGCTTTTATATTGGGGAGTTCATCAACGTCGGATTTGACGATGGGTAATTCCTTTCCGGACGGCTTTGAAGCTATAGTTTCG
>JBBTCG010000127.1:15158-18040 GCA_038043305.1 Deltaproteobacteria bacterium
TACTCCTTTTGTAGAAACAAATGTATGAATCTCACGTGAAGAAGTTATAACTTTGGCGGCCTCCTGCAAAGTAGCAACTACTGATTCTGCAGCTGCACTTCCAGTCGCTTCTAAAAATTCATTCCCAGAATATGTTTTTTCCACTTTAGGTGAACTTATTATTCCTTCCCATACGGGCATTCCCTTCATATCATAAACAGCAAGTTTAATAGATATTTTTGCAACAGTCTTTGCTTTGAAAAAACCTACTATGAAGGGATGGCCAGCACTGTCATACCCGTGCTGGAATTTTTCAACCTTTGGGACGATAATAACATCAATGTCTTGCGGATACGGCTTGCCTTTCACTAAAACTGCTTTATTAAAAGCAGGAGATAAAATATTAAAAACATTCTTCTTGATCATCTGTCCAAAAGGGAAAGTATATGTTCCATAAATGGATGATTCGTTTGCTTGTCCAGTGAACGTATAATTTTCCATCTGGTCGGTTATAAGAATTGCTACATTCAATGGTATTTTTTGGACAATGTCAGGTGGGGTTGCAGTAACATCTACCATAGGGACATTGTAATGTCCTGTACATCCCGCAAAGAGCAGGGCAACGGCAAAGAGGAGTTGGAGCGTGAGTTTACTTGATGCGTTCTTCATTTCGCAAAACCTCCGTTAGGTTCAGAACTTGATATCAGTCCGCATTTTATCTATACCTTTTTCTATTTCCGCAATAAATTCCCTTGCCGACCGGATCTGCATTTTAGCCTCATCCTCTGAGACCACGAAAAAATCCCCATAGTCCGCCTGTTCTCTGTAGAGTTTTGCCTTCTCTATTAACTTGCTTGCTTCCTTATCTACAATGCCTGTTTTTACAAAATGCTGATTAAAAAGCGCTATTACACCGGAATGCTTAGAACTATCAAGTTGTTTGGTTGCAAGCAGCGCCCTTGCAGCGGTAAAAATCGCGTAATATGCCCTGCTTACGGAATCCTTGTAATCGCCGTTTTCCAACAGGTCAACGGCGGCTTTGAGTTTTTCCTTTGCGCTTTCCAGCCGATATAAGATTAACGCATTTGCTTTATCGTTGCTTGTCATTACAGTCTGACCCCTTCCGCCTCTATGGCCAATGAAAAAGGCGAAGCCATATCTGTATTTACCTTATATTCATATTCGCTAAAAATGACCGGCGATATGGATAAATTGTATTCTATATTCAGTTCTGCGGTAATTTCTGCAATCTTATCCATCACATCTATCGTCCTTTCTTTGACGATAAGAAGAATATCTGTGTCTGAACCTTCCGAACAGTTACCCCTTACTTTAGAGCCAAAAAGCTCCATCTTAATCAGATTTTCCTTCAATGCGGCATGCGTGAGATCCACAAACTGCTTTAAGGCACTCTTTTCAGTTTCAGTAAAATACTCCATGCTATTTTTCATTTTAGTCCTCCAATTCGATATCTATTTCTTTACGAAGTTCTTCATGTTTCATAATAAGGACTTGCCCTTCGCCTCTATCATCCTTGTGAAATTAGTCGGCGGGCTCAGTGGTACGATATTCAGAGGCAGAGCCAACCCTTCTTCAAGCCTTGCCGCCATCTCGTATAATTTCCATCCTTCAATACCGTCGCATGCAAGGTCAATATCCCTTGCATCTTCCGGTCTTTCCAATGCGCTGCCAAATAAAATCAGACGTGCAGCGCCGTACTGTTTTGCCAAATCTACAATTTTTTTAATAACCGCCTGCTTGATTGTCATGTTTATCCTTCCTGAACATTAATGGGACAGCAATGACAACAAATCCCTTATCATTGCCTCCGGTTACATCTTGCATCACACACCATTATTACAGGTTAACCATCGCTATGAGGTCTATCTCCACATCCACGCCCTTTGGAAGATTGCTTACCTCGATGGTTGACCTTGCAGGGTAAGGCGGCATGAAGAACTCGGCGTAGACCTTGTTCATCGCGGCAAAGTGCGTAATATCTTTAAGGTAGACCGTTGCCTTTACCACGTCCTTGAAGCCGGCTCCTGCGGCCTCAAGCACGGCATGGGCATTTTTCAGCGCCTGCCTCGTCTGCGCTGCCGCATCTCCCTTTATCGGCTCGCCTGATACCGGGTCAATGGGTATCTGTCCCGACAGGAACAGCATCGCCCCGCTCCTTACGGCCTGCGAATACGGGCCAACGGCAGCGGGCGCGGAATGCGTCTTTATTTCCTTCTTTTCCATTTCACCTCTCCTTTAAGCCGGATTTTCAGACTCTTTCTCCTTTGCGGCGCGCTCGACCTTGATAACCTTCTTTATCTTCTGGAGCGACTTGATGATGGTCTTCAGATGCGCCAGGTCGTTTACCTCCACCTCGAAGCTGCAGATGGCCCTGTTGTTCTCGCCGGACTTTATATCAGCGCTCGCAATATTCGCGTCAGCGGCCTTGATGGCGTTGGTCATCTCGGCCAGAAGCCCCTTCTCGTTCTTTGAGATGACCTCTATTCTGACCGGCCGCGTAACCTTCTCCTTCTTGTCCCATGCCACGTCAACGAGCCTGTCCTTGTCCACATGCAAAAGGTTGGTGCAAACGGCGGCATGAACGGCAACGCCTTGCCCGTGGGTAATAAACCCGGCTATCTCATCGCCGGGCAGAGGGTTGCAGCACTTTACGAATCTTACCATCACGTCCCCTACCCCCTTGACGAGCACAGGGCTGCGGCCGGACTTCGCTCCCGCGCCTGACGATGGTTTGAACCTGTCGAGCACACGCCTGAAGGTCGAGACCTTTTGATTCGCCGCAAGTTTTTCCGGCGGCAGTATCTTGGCAAGCGCCTGCATGACGGATACCTTGCCGTAGCCTATGCTTGCCAGAAGGTTGTCTATGTCCGGCAGTCCGAAAC
>JBBTCG010000128.1:0-9434 GCA_038043305.1 Deltaproteobacteria bacterium
CCTGAAACGGCAAGACGATATTGCTGACCTCGCTGGTCTTGCCGTTCCAGACAAGCTCCACCTCGCGCTTGTCCTCAAAGAGCAGAAAGCGAAACCTGTCCGGCAGGGGCTTGTCCGCCTCGATATAGCGCAGTATCTCTTGTCGTTCTTGTTCAGTCAGTCGCGGCATAACTATCCTCCGGCCTATCGCCCAAAAAATAGCGATTACTCGTAGCAAGATACAATTTTTTAGCAAAATTAGCAACTGTGCAGGAGGTTTTCTTCTTGACCCGCCCATGCCTTTCCGTGGACAATGTAGCAGGCCGTTATCGTGATGGAGAGGCGCATGTTCGCAGGCAGGATAATGACAACCGATATTACAAGGCTTACCCCTGAGAGCGCTCTCATTGACGCGCTCAAAGGTCTTGCCGTATTCGCCGGACAACTGCCAATCGTGCATGACGACGGAACGATAGCGGGCGTCATAACGGCCGAGCGCCTCTTACGCCGGATCATGCCGGATGCGCCTATGGACGGCGTCCTGCCGGAGTTTATACGGAACGTGCGCGGCTTGGAAGGGCAGACCGTCAGGCGATTTATGGAGAGCGAATATCACTCCGTAATACCGGAGGCCGGGGCGCTTGAGCTTGGCAGGATTTTTTCAGCGAGCGGCATTCATTCGACCATACTCGTCGTTGACAACGCCGGCATACTGCTCGGCGTTATAACGGCAAGGGAATTTTTCAAAAGGCTTTTAGAGTATTCGGCATGAACACAAAGCAAAACACAATTGGCGTATACGCGCACATCCCGTACTGCGCCTCAAAATGCCTGTATTGCGACTTTCCGTCCGTTGCCGGAGCCGTGCCAGATGGCCGGTACGTTGCAACGCTTCTAAAGGAACTCGACTCGGTACCGGACTCAGTAAAAGCGCGGGCAGGGGCAACGCTCTCCAGCATCTACATCGGGGGCGGCACGCCGTCGCTAATGACGCCGGACGCGGTAAAGACGCTCGTAAACGGGATTAAGAGGCGATTTGTCTCAGACGAAAAGATTGAGGTAACGCTTGAGGCCAATCCAGACAGCATTGACAGGAAAAAACTCGACGGCTATCTTGAGGCCGGTGTAAACCGCCTGAGCATCGGCATACAGTCGTTCAACGACGCGACGCTCAGGGCAATCGGCAGGCGCCATAACGCTGCTCAGGCCGCCAACGCATTTGAGGCCGCGAGGGCCGCCGGATTTTCCAATATCGGGGTTGATTTGATGTTCGGCATCCCAGCCTTCGGCGAGTACGCGGGTCAAGAGATGGCCGAATGGGTTGAGACGCTCGATAAGGCCTTGGCGCTCAGACCTGAGCATCTGTCCATATACGGCCTTACCATAGAGGACGGCACACCGTTACATGGTATTGCGCTTTTAAGACCAAAGACCGATGATGAGCAGGCAACGATGTACGAGTACGCGATAGGACGCCTGATTTCAACCGGCTTCGCACATTACGAGATATCAAACCTTAGCTTGCCCGGCTTTGAAAGCACACACAATAAAAACTACTGGCTCGGCAGGGATTACATCGGCCTCGGGGCGGGCGCTCATTCGTATCTGTCGCCCGGCCTCAATCACGGATGGGGCAGGAGATGGTGGAATACGCCTTCGCCTGACGACTACCTCGGAAAGATCGAATCAGGCGCTTCAGCGGTTGCCGGAAACGAGAGTTTGACGAGGCAACAGGCGATAATTGAGGCAACCATGCTTGGCTTGAGGATGCTTGACTCTGGAATTAACGCCGATGTTTTCAAGGACAGATTCGGCCAATGGCCTCTTGAGGCGCTTGACGGAGCGGCCATGCTGGAGAGGGAAGGCTTGCTTAGATTTACCGCCTGCCCTCGAATGTATCTATCGGTGGACGGACATCGAGGCCACGGCAAAGATTCAAACATAGCGCTTACGCAAAAGGGCGTGTTGCTGTCAAACGAGGTATTCAAAGCGCTCTGTTGCTGACGGCAGGGGCGATATGTATGCAGGCGGACGTTGTTTTGTCGGTAACGTCAATTATTTTGTGTCAAGAGACTTTCGGCCCGCTCGCCGCACGGGCAATATTAGTATTCGCCTGCCCTCGAATGTTTCTATCGGGGGTCAGCCTTGGTGTTTGTTCCCTATTAAAGTTCGGAGCCTGCCCCCGAATGTATCTATCGGTGGGGCTTACCTTTCTTTCAAGAAAGGTAAGTCTTATGCGGCAGACCCCTCGGCGCTTGTCTTAGCCGTTATCTTCTTCATCTTCTCCTTAGCCAAAGCGACCTTTCGCGCCTGTTTCGGGAAGAGGTGCTCGATGGTATCTTTCACGCTCATGAAGAGTTTTTTGTCGTTGTGAAAAGCCTCCTGAAGTATGTCGGCCAGATAGGCGACCTCCTTGCTGTATAGGTCGAGAGCAGGGTCTTCCATGTTCTTAAAATGAGCGGACAGATCGGTTATCGGTATCTTCAGGTAAGCGGCAATCCTCTGTTGGATGGATTTGCCCGCGGGCTTATGCAGGGTCTCTATCTGCGCCAATATCCCGAATGACAGCCCGGCGCCTTCCTCAAGCGCCTGTCTTGTCATGCCTCGAATCTTTCTGAGCCGTATGATATTCGAGATGATTATCCTGTCGCTGTCTGTGATCATTAGTCTTTACCTCGTTATTATGGTTTTGTGCTTGGTTGCAATAGTTGCATCTATATCGAGCTATTTCAACGCCACAAGGCATCCGTATCATTACTCACAAAGTAAGTAAACTGCGTGCCGATATGTTATGGCTTGCTTCATGCTCAAGAATTTTAACACAACCATGTTATGGATACAAGCATTATTTGCGTTATATTTTAGACAAGCACCTATGCCCTACCACCTTATTTCGTTACTCATATTGTAATAAAATGATATATTTCTATTTTGACTGTAAACCGTATTTCATGTAAACATTAATTCACATTATTAGTAAAACACTCCTATGAGGTGTGCTTAACAAAAAGATGTTTTTACCCAAGCATTTTTGATTGCCGTCTTCCGGGATTCGTGCTATAAAGCGTATAATACGCAATAAAGTTTAATAGAGTTATACTGCTCCCGTTTATCAAGTCGCGCCGCACAGCTTAGACACAACTTGACAAACGGGAATAGTGTAATGTATAGCATTGATGGAGTCATTATGACAAAAAAAGCAGTTGCAAGCAAAATTGCCATTGCGCTAGCCATACTGCTGTTCACATATCTATATCCGACAAAAAGCCATGCGGTGCACAAGGGCGCGGGGGACCTTACCTGCGGCAACTGCCACACCATGCACAACTCTCAGGGGTCAACGTCCATTGGCGACGGCAACGCCCCTCTCGGCGGCAATGCCGGCGGGTCGCTGATACTGCTCAGAGGCGCGGTTACTCAAAGAAAAGATATACATAAACTGTGCCTGCAATGCCATGCCGCCAACGGCACTCAGGCGAACACGGCCTTCCCTCCGCACGGTCAGAAGGCCCCAAAGGTCTGGGGCGGGTCTTCCATTAACTGGGACGAGACCAAGGACTTCGGCAAGATTGGCGCGGGAGGCGATTTTTTCCGCGAGCTTGACTCCAGCTACAACCTTACCACCGGCGCAGGAGACACTAACGCCTTGGGCTACGGCCACAGCATGGGGCTTGTCAATCCTGAACCCCCCGGCATGGCAATAGGCAGCCCCTTTACCAACGAGTTCAGTTGCACGGTCTGCCATGACCCGCACGGCGCAGCAGTCGGCTCTTATGCCGGTTATGCAAACTTTCAGAACAATCACGGCATGGGCGTAAACACCTACCGGAATCTTAAATTGTTCGCGGTGTTCTTCCCGCCGTACTACGGGATAATGGAAGAAGCCAAAAGCTGGGTGGGCGGCATCACCGGAAAATTCACTGACTCAGGATCAAACTACGTGCCGGTAGAGGTCAACGGAGTGGCCATCTGGCCTGTCTTCAAGAGCGACTCAACCGTTGCCGCTGAAAACAACGTCTACGACGGGGTTGGGGTTGAGGGCATGTCCGGGTTTTGCTCACAGTGCCATGCCTACTGGCACGAGGACAGGGTGGCTGTATATAGCGGACAAGAAAACTTCGTCGGGGAGGACTGGAAGCGGCACCCTGTCAACAAGGTCATAAACAGCGCGGACGTGTCGGGCATAGGGGTGCCGACCATAGACTGGACAAATTACAATTCCATACCCGCCGGGTTCAAGCTCCCTGCGGCCAACACAGCGGCTGACCTTACGCTGGAATTTTATTTTGCCGACGCCGACAACGAGGACAAGGTCATGTGCCTGTCATGCCACTTCGCGCACGGCGGGCCTTACTATGATAATCTGAGATGGGACTACCTGTCGTCCGTCGGGCAAGGCACTCAGTCCGGCAACTCCATTGCAAGCAACAAGGGCTGCCAGATGTGCCATAAAAGATGATGCCCAATTACCGGTCAAAGGCGGGGCTCCCCATCCTTTTCCACCTGAAGTAGTCCTTTAATATCTTGGCGTGATCGAATACGATTGGGGACGGCAGGGTTTCTTCGGTAAAAACGCCAACCCCCTTTGCGTCGTCTCCGGCCTTGGGCGCGCCATCGGCAACGGCAACGAATACCATTGTTATCGTATGAAAGCGCGGGTCCCTGCCCGGCTCCGAATATGCGCGCATCTGCGCGAGGAGGCGCACGTCCAGACCGGTCTCCTCAAGCGCCTCCCTTTGCGCGCTCATCTCAAGGGACTCTCCGTAGTCAACAAAGCCGCCGGGTATGGCCCATCCGTAAGGAGGATTCTTCCTCTCGATAAGGACTATGGCGCCTCTCCCCAGCTCGATTATCACGTCAACCGTTGGCAGAGGGTTTCTATACTTTTTATCCATCAGAGACAGACGCGGATGATCGTCTTAACGTTGCCGCGCACGTTGAAGTCCCCGACCACCTCCAGCGACTTAGGCGCCAAAATCACGTTCAGGTCATTGAAGATGCGATTGGTTACAGCCTCATGGGAGACGGCCTTTGAACGGAACGAATTGAGATAGAGCTTCAATGATTTAAGCTCCACCACGGACTTGTCCGGCGTGTAAGATATCCTGATTACGGCAAAATCAGGATACCCGGAACGCGGACAGAGGCATGTGAACTCAGGATAGCTTATCTCAATAGTGTAATCCCTTTCCCGGCTGGGATTTTCCCATGCGATAAGCCTTGAACGCTTTATATCCTTCTCTCCGTATTTTATCGTCTTGCCCATGTCATCCCCGCGCCGTTTTCAAAAGATAGTAGCAGGTTCATGGAAGACTGTAAAGCGCCTTGACAACGCCCTTTTATTCGACGATTATACAAATGTCTATATGAAAAACCGATAAGGAGACCGCAATATCATGGGCATACCCGTAACCATCATTCTTCAGGACGCGCCGTACGGAAATGAAAAGGTCTGGAACGCATTGAGGCTCTCTCAGGCGCTTGTCTCAATCGGCACGGGCGTGAGGATATTCCTTTACGGCGACAGCGTCGTTGCCGCAAAGACCGGACAGTCGCCGCCAAAGGGATATTACAACATAGGCGAGATGATGAAGGCGCTCGTAGAAAAAGGCGTTGAGGTGCGCTCATGCCTTACCTGCACGAGCGCAAGGGGGCTTACGCAGGCCGACTTCATCGAGGGCGTCGCAATCGGCAAGACCCTTGACATAGCGCGTTGGGTGTCGGAAAGCGGACAGGTGATGACGTTTTAGCAGGCTGCTCAAAAACGCCCATCTGCGGCGTTGTCGGAGCCTGTTCCGAGCGTAGCGAGGAATCCAGTTGCGTTGCCGAGGCTCCGGGTTTGCTTCGGCTGCGCCTCGCAACCGTTCGTCACTGCGGCGCACGACAAAGTGCGCCTCATTCCTCACTCCTCGACGCCTTGCATCTGAACGTTTTTGAGCAGCCTGAACAAGTTTTGGATTTTTCCGCAACCTGTTAGCCACCAGCCCATCGGTTCTCTTAACCCTGAGCGCGCTTAAGCCACGGGTCAGACGTTGCGGCAAGCGCGTCAAGAAGCCTCTGATACAAGGCGCGTCTGTTTGCGATGTCGTCCACGACCGCCTTTTTAACTGCGCCGAACCCCGCGGCCTTGAGCCATTTGAAGGTACGCTCGCCGTAATGCGCCTCCTCCCTGTAAATCTGAAGGAATGCGCCTGCTATCTCCATTACCTCCTTGTCGGTCTTTACGGTGCATAGCTTCTCTCCGGCCTTCAACTCAATGCCGGCGCAGCCTCCAACGTATAGTTCCCAGCCGCCGGCCACGCCGACTATGCCCACGTCCTTTATGCTCGCCTCGGCGCAATTACGCGGACACCCGCTCACGGACATCTTGATCTTGGCCGGAGCACATAGGCCGCTGAACGCCTTTTCCATGTCAATGCCGAGGGTCATGGAGTCCTGCGTGCCATACCTACAGTGTAAAGACCCTACGCAGGTCTTTACCGTCCTCAGCGCCTTGGCGTAGGCAAAGCCAGAGGGCATCCCGATCTCCTTCCATATCATCGGCAGGTCTTCTCTCTTTATGCCGATAAGGTCGATCCTTTGCCCGCCAGTGAGCTTAACTACAACGGCGTTGTACTTTATGGCCGCCTCGGCTATGCGCTTCAACTCCTCCGGCTTGGCAACCCCTCCGTAGATGCGCGGCACCACGCTGAACGTGCCGTCCTTCTGGATATTGGCGTGGGCGCGTTCATTCACGAGCCTTGAGGTCCTGTCGTCAATCGCCTCCTTTGGCCATACCATAGAGACGTAGTAGTTTATAGCCGGGCGGCAGGTATCGCACCCCACCGTCTCCCATCCGAGCGTCTCCATGACCGCCATGACGGAGGTCAGCTTTTTTTCCTTTATATTCTTGATGATGTCGTCCCGCGTATACTTTGTGCAGGCGCAGATGCCAGCGCCGTCCGAGGCGGCCTGAAAGCTCGATCCAAGGGTGGCCTCAAGTATACGGTCAACGAGAGCGGCGCATCCGCCGCATGAGCCTGACGCCTTGGTCTCGCGCCTCACGTCCTCCCGCGTAAACAGCCCCTTTTTTTCTATGGCCTCGACTATCATGCCCTTGGTTATGCCGTTGCAGCCGCATACTATGGCCTCCATCGGCATGGCGTCTATCGAGGCTATGGCATCCGCATGCGACGCCGCGGCGCCGAGAAGAAGCGTATGCCTCCTTGGCCTTACGTCCTTGCCATCGAGAAGGTCGCCAAACAGCTCAGGCGATTGAGACGTCTCCCCGTACATTACGATGCCGACAAGTCGCCCGTCCCTCAGTATGAGCCTCTTTGACGTCTTTCCCGCCTTGTCCATGTACTCTATGGTCTCGGCGTTGCCGGTTACATTCACCTCTCCGGCTGAATAAAGGTCTATGCCCGGAATCTTGAGCCTCGTTGACGTGGGTCTGTTTTTGAACACAAGCCTTGCGTCTCCTGCAAGGTGATTGACCAGCACCCTCGCCTGTTCGAATATCGGGCCTACGAGACCGAACGTGTCGCAGCGATGCTGAACGCACTCTCCGACCGCAAAAACGGACGGGTCGTAGCTCTGCATGGTGTCGCTCACGACAACGCCCTTTTCACAGTATATGCCGCTTTGTTGGGCAAGCGCGATATTCGGCCTTATGCCTATGGACATGACCACCATGTCGGCGCTCTCAACGCCTCCGTCCTTGAACCGTATGGCCTCGACCTTATCGCCTCCGATTAGCTCAACCGTCTCCCTGCCAAGGAGTATCCTTATGCCGAGCGCTTCAAGGTCCTCCTTCAAAAAGGCGGCGGATGCCGCGTCAAGCTGCCTTTCCATGAGCCTGTCCATAAGATGCACGACCGTAACGTCGGCGCCGAGCTTCAAAAGCCCGTAAGCCGCCTCAAGCCCCAAAAGCCCGCCTCCTATGACAACAGCCTTTGGCGCGCCTTCAGCGGCCTCCTTTATCCTGTCGCAGTCATCCATGTCCCTGAACGACATGACGCCTTTTTTGTCAATGCCCGGCAGCTGGGGCATGATAGGCACCGAGCCGGTTGCCAGTATGAGCTTGTCGTATTGAACGCACAGATCGCCGTCGGCGACGATGACGCGGGACGCCCTTTTTATGGCGCTCACCTGTCGTCCCGTGTGGAGCTTTATGGCGTTATCATCATACCATTTGGCGTCATGCGTTATTATGTCCTTGAACTCCTTTTCGCCGGTAAGGACATGCGAGAGCATAACCCTGTTGTAGTTAAGCCGCCTCTCCGCGCCGAACACGGTTATGTCGAAACCGGACGCGCCTGCTTTTATAAGCTCCTCAAGACAGGCCACCCCTGCCATGCCGTTGCCGATGAGCACAAGAGCGGTCTTCTTTTTCATTTGCATTACCCCTTCCTTGAGAAAAAAAGGGCGCCCCCCATCGCCGGGACGCCCTTGTCGATAACCTTACTGCACTTACAGCGCCTCCTTGCCCCTCTCTCCGGTCCTTATCCTTATGGCATCTTCGATGTTCAAAACGAATATCTTTCCGTCGCCGATCTTACCGCTCTTTGCCGACGAAACTATGGCCTCTACTACCTTGGCGGCCATCTCCTCGCTGGTAACAATCTCTATCTTTATCTTAGGCAGAAAATCAACGGTGTACTCGGCTCCCCTGTAAAGCTCCGTGTGCCCCTTCTGCCTGCCGAAGCCCTTGACCTCGGTTATGGTCATACCCTCGATATTTATGTCATTGAGCGCCTTTTTGACATCATCGAGCTTGAATGGTTTTATTATGGCCTCTATTTTTTTCATAGGCCCCCCTTGCCCGTGCCGCTCCTGTTGTCGCTGGGCGGTATATGGATGGACTTGCTTGTGAAGTCCGGGTACGCCGTCACGCCGACCTCGTGCTGGTCAAGCCCCTCTATCTCCTGCTCCTTCGGGACACGCAAGGGGACTATCTTGTCGAGTATCCGGAAAAAGACATACATTATAATGAAGACGAAGATTATGTTGGTAATCATGCCTATAATCTGCGCAAAAAACTGCGAGGCGTCCCCGTAGAGCAGCCCCTTGACTGTCCCGGCCACGCCGTTCAAGCCGTCGCCGTAGGTGCCGTCGGCGAAAAGGCCTAACGCAATGACCCCCCACGCGCCGTTTACGCCGTGGACGGATATGGCTCCCACAGGGTCGTCTACCTTAAGCCTCCTCTCAATGAAGAATACGCTCAAGCAAACAATCACCCCGGCGATAAGACCTATGATGACCGCTGAGACCGAGTTTACGAAGGCGCACGACGCCGTTATGGCCACAAGCCCGGAGAGCATCCCGTTGGCGGCCATGGAAATGTCCGGCTTTCCGTAGCGTACCCACATGTATATCAAATATGAAAACGCGGCCGCGCTTCCGGCAAGCATCGTGTTCACGGCTATGACGCCTATTCGTAAATCGCCGGCGCCAAGGGTCGAGCCTGCGTTGAA
>JBBTCG010000129.1:0-2207 GCA_038043305.1 Deltaproteobacteria bacterium
GGTGTTTATTCCCAATTAAAGTTCTTTGGCTTACCTTTCTTTCAAGAAAGGTAAGTAGGCCAAAAAACACTTTGATTGGACATGAAAGTATGCTATAAAACATCAAACGATAGACTTTTTTCAGTATAATCACAGGGATATTCATTATGGCCGATACAATCGAAGGCAATCTCATCGCGGTGCTTGACCGGGTAAAGGCTGCGGCGCGCAAGGCCGGAAGGGAACCCACTGAGATAACGCTTGTCGCTATAACGAAAAACGTCGAACTTAAAAAGGTCAAAGAGGCCATATCAGGCGGGGCGCGCGTGTTTGGCGAAAACTATGTTCAGGAGGCCGAGGATAAGATAAAGAAGATTAAAGACGCCTCGGTAAAATGGCATTTTACCGGCCATCTCCAGAAAAACAAGGCCAAATTTGTTGTTGAGCTGTTCGACGTAATCGAGACCATTGATTCCGTTGAGCTTGCGGCAGAGGTCAATAAACGCGCAAAAAAACCGATAGAGTGTCTTATCGAGATCAATATAGCGCGGGAAAAGACAAAGACGGGCGTTGGGCCGGACCACGCACTCAAGCTCGCAAAGGCGATCTCCGGCATGGAGAATCTGCGGCTTATAGGTCTTATGTGCATCCCTCCAGCATCTGAAGACGTTGAAGGGACGCGCCCGTATTTCGTTGCGTTGAGAAGGCTTGCTGAACGCATCAATAAGGAACAGATACCCGGCGTTGCCATGCGCGAGTTGTCAATGGGCATGTCAGGGGATTTTGAGGCCGCGGTAGAGGAAGGGGCCACCTTCATTCGCGTCGGTACGGCCATATTCGGCCATCGAGCGCCTCAAGCGGCCAAGCGGCCGAAAAAAGGTCAGTAAGCGCCGCACGACCCTCCTAATCCTCTTAACTGCGCCAACCTATGGGCAGTTTTCCAAGTATGCTCAAACAAAAAACCATAACATTTCTCGGCGCAGGCAATCTGGCCGAAGCGCTCATTAAAGGGCTTATTTCCTCCGGCCGCTTAAGTCCCGGAAGGATTTCCGCAAGCGACAAGCTCCCAAACCGGCTTGTCCTCCTTGCCGAGAGATACGAGATAAAGATATACAACGACAACGAGCAGGCCGCTGCCAACTCCGACATAATATTCATAACGGTCAAACCGCAGGACGCGGCAATGCTTATGAAGGAACTTGCCCCGGTGTTTGCCGGGCGGGAGGCAACGGGCAAGGTTATCATCTCAGCCGCGGCAGGCGTTACGACCGGCGCACTTCTCGACATGCTCCAATCTTCCGGCGTAGAGCGCCCTATTCCCATTGTTCGGGCTATGCCTAATACCCCTGTTACAGTGCGCCTCGGGGCCACGGCTCTATGCGCCGGCGTTTACGCGGGGAGGGCAGAGCTTGACCTTGCCGCCGCGCTCTTCAGCGCGGTCGGCAAGGTCATTGAAATCAACGACGAGACGCTCATGGACGCTGTAACCGGCCTCAGCGGAAGCGGGCCTGCTTATGTGTTCTACTTCATAGAGGCGCTTATCGAAGCCGGGGTAAGGCTCGGGCTCAAGGAGGACGATTCAAAGACCCTTGCGGTTCAGACGGTGCTCGGCGCTGGGATGAGCGCCTCTGAGAGCGGCATCGGTCTTGAGGAACTGAGGCGGGCGGTAACCTCGCCCGGAGGCACGACAATGGAGGGCATAAAGAGCCTTGAGGCCAACGGCTTCAAGGAGATCGTAATAGGCGCGGTCGAAGCCGCAACAAGAAGGGCAAAAGAGTTATCCGGCCGTTGAGCAAAGGAAAGGCAACATGTTCATATTCGCAAACTTCATCTCAGCGGCGGCAAGGGTATTGGACGCCCTGTTGACCGTATATATGTGGGTACTAATCGCAAGGGCGATTATATCATGGGTGAATCCAGACCCCTATAACCCTATCGTCAGATTTCTTTATCAGGCTACCGAGCCTGTGCTCGGCAGGGTCAGGAGACTGTTGCCGTTCATGGGAGGTCTGGACGTCTCCCCGATAGTCGTTATACTGGCCATATACTTCATCCAATGGTTCGTGGTGTCAACGCTCCTCGACGTTGCGTTCAAACTCAAGGCTGCCTCTTAAAATTAGATAGTTTTCCCGAGGTCAAGGAAGGGCGAAAATAAAAAGCGCAGCATATATGCTAATATGTGAGCATTTTTATTTTCGCCCTGACGCAGAGATCGGGGAAAATAGCAA
>JBBTCG010000130.1:0-1958 GCA_038043305.1 Deltaproteobacteria bacterium
ATATCGAGGCGTCATCGGTCGCCCAAGGCTCTCAGACCGGAAACCCCATTGCCTCAACAAAAGGCTGCCAGCTTTGCCACAACAGATAATCGTTGCACGGCCGATATGAGTTTTTGTCAGATAAGGCTGTTTATTCCCTCTCAAGTTATCGGTTTAAAGCGCCTCTACCTTTACTTATAACCGATAACTGATAACCGACAACTTTTTTCAATAAGCCTTAGGAACGGGGTGGTCAGCAACGGCTATTAACCCGCGCTTTACCGTAAACACCTTTTACGCAAAAGCAAATTAGATTCTCTTATATCCTCGTTGCAATACCCTTCTGACAGACTAATCAGATAACTATAACCACACGTTTCCAAGGAATTGCCTTTCCCCGCATTTTTATCAAAAACACACAAAAACCCCTTGACAAACAATTATTTTGTGCTAACATAAACTTAAACTAATTATAAAACTTAACTTTAAGAATGAATTCATGTAGCTGTTGCGCTAAGTAGGAGTTTAATAAGACGTGGGCATAAGGACACAGGAGTTATTGGCAAAAATAGATATTCCAAGACAAAAGCTCTACTATCTTGAGCAAAAGGGCTTTATTGCGCCAAAAAAGACGGTTATAGGAGAAAAAGAGTTCAGGGAATATTCAGAAGAAGACCTCAAAAAAATCGAG
Organism: Deltaproteobacteria bacterium; assembly: GCA_038043305.1. Taxonomy (GTDB): domain Bacteria; phylum Desulfobacterota; class GWC2-55-46; order GWC2-55-46; family GWC2-55-46; genus JACRCE01. Next base: position 671 of record JBBTCG010000130.1, read on the forward strand.
CATATCTGGAAATATCTGAAAAAAGGCTTCAAATATAAGGTGGCTTACGCAAAGGCAATGGAAGAGATAGCACATCCGCAGCTTGGTTTCACAAAACCGGAAAACCCGACTAAAGGGTAGGAGGAGATACAATGGAAGGGCTTGCAGTCACAGCGGAGCCGCCCAGTAGTAATTTAGCAAAGAAGTTCACGTCGGAATTAGCCGAATACATCGAATACCCTGAAGCGCGCCCGGAGAGCTGGTACGATTGGAAGTGGCAGCTCAAAAACAGGATTCGTTCATTTGAAGTCATCCGCGAACTCATAACTCTGACCCGCAGGGAAGAGGAAGGGATAAAACGGGCTACAGGCCGCCTTGCAATGGCAATCACCCCGTATTTTTTCTCCCTCATAGACCGTAACGACCCGCGTTGCCCCATAAGAAAACAGGCGATACCGAGGCTTGAGGAGTTTACCGTCTCGTCATGCGAGAGGGTTGACCCGTGCGGCGAGGATTCTCATTCCCCGGTGCCCGGTCTTGTCCACCGCTATCCGGACAGGGTGCTCTTGCTTGTTACCGACTCCTGCGCCATGTACTGCCGCTACTGCACGAGAAAGCGCATGGTCGGAGAAGAGCATCCTCCCATGTCAATGGAGCGCTTCGAGGACGCGCTCAGGTACATCAAATCCAAAAAGACCATACGCGACGTGCTCATCTCCGGCGGGGATCCGCTGATGATGAAGACCGAGATACTGGAGACGTACCTTAAAAAACTGCGCGCAATACCGCACGTCGAGATGATACGTCTTGGCACGAGGGTGCCGGTAACGCTTCCCATGCGGGTGGACGACGCCCTTGTAAACATGCTCAGAAAATATCACCCGCTCTACCTGAGCATCCACTTCTCGCACTTCAAAGAGGTTACGCCGGAGGTAACGACCTCCTGCACGATGCTTGCGGACGCCGGAATACCCCTTGGAAGCCAGACCGTGCTGTTAAGGGGCGTAAACGACAGGCCCGCCACGATGAAAAAACTCATGCACGAACTCCTGAAGATCCGCGTGCGGCCCTACTACCTGTACCAGTGCGACATGGCGATGGGCACGGCGCACTTCAGGACGCCTGTAAGCGTCGGCATGAACATCATAGAAGAACTCAGGGGACACACGACCGGCTACGCCGTGCCGACCTTCGTGGTTGACGCGCCCGGCGGAGGAGGCAAGATACCGGTTACGCCGACCTACCTTATAAGCCAGGCAAAGGGCAGGGTAACGCTCAGAAACTACGAGAACAAGATATACGACTACGT
>JBBTCG010000131.1:0-1141 GCA_038043305.1 Deltaproteobacteria bacterium
GCCTTTGCAACCTTTCGAACTCTACCTTTGCCTCCCTTGCCTTAAAGCCCAATTCCTTTGCAGCCCTCAAGATATCAAGGGTCTTCGCGCCGTCATTTCCAATTGCAAAGGCATGTTTAATCTGAGCCTGGTCTGCAGTCACTCCATGATACTTTGCAATCATGACGAGACAACTCAGGCCAGAGTCTATCTTTCTCTGGCCTGAGTTATTGCTGTCAATATGTGGTTCGGGTTTTATATGTTGCTGCATTTTCCACGGTCAACTTATCAGGGATAGGTTATAGGCATGGGGCGATAGGCTTATGCCTATTGCCCATCATCAATCTTTACTGCTGCGGCACCCAATACTGAGCAAGTATCTGTTGAACATCCTGCGGTCTATCTTGGATTGCCTGACTCCATGTCATGCCGTTGTTTGCGCTGAAAGTGGCCATTGTCTGGATAAGCTGGTCCACCTGGGTATTTAAGAGGCAGCTTCCGTCGAGCCCTTTGAACACCTCGGTTTGGTAAGCCGAGTCTGAATTCCAGTTCTGGACATTGACCTGATCCGTTGTGCCGTTTATCCCCACGATGAGGTTGGTCCCAGATTTTGAAAAGATCAGGTCCAACGGATTTACGCTGATTTGTACAGTGTCCTCATTCCCGGCTGTCGTATCGTAATCATTGATCGTGTCGGTTCCGCCGCCGATACCGAACAAGTAAGCATCATTACCTGTGCCGCCTTTAAGTGTGTCGCTGCCAGCGCCGCCGGTGATGGTGTCGTTGCCCGCGCTTCCGGTGATGGTGTCGTTGCCCGCTCCGCCGTCTATGTTGGCGATGTTTACCGTCTCGGTAGCGGATAGGTCTATCGTGTCGTTGTACTGAGTTCCGGCAATTACGTTGGTTCCCAACCCGCCGTCAATCTTCTCTACCGTATATGTGCCGCTGAAGTTATTTACCCGAATCGTGTCGTCTCCGTCGCTACCCTGAACGACGTCGTAGCCCGCATCGCCTTGAAACCGGTCATACGAGGTATCCGTTCCGTTTATCAGGAAGGTGTCGTCGCCTGCCCCGCCCGCCAATACATCAGAACCGGCGCCGCCGACTATGGTGTCGTTGCCCGCGCTTCCGGTGATGGTGTCGTTGCCCGCTCCGCCGTCTA
>JBBTCG010000132.1:0-3311 GCA_038043305.1 Deltaproteobacteria bacterium
TGTTGCCCAGTAAGACTGGGGACTATAGTAAATAATGATAAGGAGGTAAACCATGCCGAAGACTAAAAATAGTTTTAAAAAGAATGTGGCTGTGAATGAAACAATCGTAAATGAGCATGGAAAAATAATAGGCACAATTCGCATTAAACCATCAGGCATCCTGTGGAGAGAAGGAGGTACGAGCGGATATCATAATGCCCCGTTAGACGATTTTATAGCTTGGATAAAAAAATATCGAAAAACAACCGTCTAACCCCCAGTAGACGCTGCGATGTGTATGAATAAGAAAGAGCTTGTTATTCCGTATGCTGTTTTAGGAGCAACTGAACCGAGGAGTTTTTCCCCGGCGTAGGCAGGATAGGAAAGTGGTTGAAAACCGGTTGCGCATGGAAGCGCCATCGAATCAGCCCTTGCCTTGAATTGAGGATGCTTTGGGGTAAGTTGTTAGCATAGTGAGTAACTCATTAAATTTCACAATTAATTTTAAGGAGGATTGCTATGGCTAACTGTATCTATTGTGGAAGCGGTTCCGACGTAGGGAGGAACAGTTGCTCCAAGAGCCCTACTGGATGGTGTGCTTGCGTGCAGTATTAAGGTGCGGAAAAAGTAGGGCAACCTTTCTTAGGTTGCGGCTTTCAAGGATTGCAAGGCGAACCCCCTAAATCACCCTTATCAGGGGGACTGCCTTGCCCTACGTCTTTCACGGTCTTTAAGCCTTTATTTTCTTGACAACATAACAGCTGAATGGTTATAGTAAACAGTCCAAGCCGCTCGGCTTGGACTGTTTTTGTATGTATGACGATTATTCGTGCGGGCGGATAGCTCAGTTGGTAGAGCGCAGCCCTTACAAGGCTGATGTCGCAGGTTCGATCCCTGTTCCGCCTACCAAAAATTAAGTTATCGGTTGTCAGTTATCGGTGGAATGCCTTATTTGCCGATAACTGATAACCGTATTTTGCGGGGCCGTAGTTAAGTCGGTTATAACGCTGGCCTGTCAAGCCAGAGGGCGCGGGTTCGAGTCCCGTCGGCCCCGCCATCATTAAAAACGGAACCTCTGTGGCATCTTCGACACGCATGTGTCATGGGAGAGCCGGAACGGTTCCGTTTGTTTTTTATCTTTCATTTGACTTGAGAGTACAAGGGCTTGGTGGTAGAGTCCATATATGGATATACGGAGCGTTATAAAAAAAAGGGATAAATCGCGCGTTAACCGGATGCCGAGCCCAGACAGCTTGAATATGCGATAGAGTTGTCGGAATTCGCCTCCAGATTGCGACAAACGGTGAAGGCGCATGGAAAGAGAGTTCTTAAGAGGACGTAAACGTATTAAAAGAGGCAAGGCAGCGTAGATTCATCGGGGATTTCGCCCTTACCGGGGGAGAGAGCATTGTCGGCGTTTACCTCGCGAAGCGCCACAAGCGATATGGACTTTATAATTTTCGTCGCGGATGTCGGAAAAAAACTTGCATCCTTCCCAATGGTGCGTTAGTATACTGTATACATAAAGAAGCGTGTTTGAAAATAAAAGACAGGAGGGTTTTGATAAGTCATGTCACTTAAGATCTCAGAAGATTGCGTAGCCTGCGGCGTGTGCCTTCCGGAGTGTCCGGTAAGCGCCATCTCCGAGGGCGAGATATACCTGATTGACCCTAAGACGTGCATCGAGTGCAAGGGGTATTTCGACAGCCCCAAGTGCGCCGAGGTTTGTCCTGTTGACGCATGCATACAGGCCTGATCATCTTGAGTTTCCGGTCTCGGTACAACGGGGCGTCCCACGGATGACGCGGGGATGGCCGTTGCTTGTTATGTTGCTCAGTAGAAGCCCTATCGTTCGCACAACGCACTTGCCATGATTCTCGTTTGAGCGCCGGTTTTCAGCCAATGCAGGATTGGTGCGACGCAGGGCAAGGCTTGTACCCCGCGTTCGTCTGCGCCGCGCCTGCCTTGCTTCGTGTTTTGACAGCCGCGGCTGATTTGAGCCGCGACCGGTTGCGCCTCGCGAGCGCCGCAGGCGTGATAAGACGGGCTTCAAAATGAACATTTCCTTGCCGGGGCTAAACGCGCCTTTGTGTTTAGCCCAAAGAGAGTTGAGATGAAAGCATTTGCCGTGTTCTGGGGATGCACCATACAGGCGCGCTTCCCCTTCCTTGAAAAATCAACGAGGATTGTTCTGGATGCCTTCAAACTCCCGTACAGGGACGTTGACGGGTTTACCTGTTGTCCTGAGAAGTCGCTGATCAATAACGTTGACCACGCGGCATTTGTCCTGACAGCGGCAAGGAACGTGGCCCTGGTTGACGGCATGGGGCTGGACCTCGTAAGCCCTTGCACCGGCTGCGTCTCAAACCTTGCCACTGTAAAGGGCGAGTTGAAGGCCAATCCGGTTGAAAAGGACGCGGTCAACGGACTCTTGAAGGAGGTCGGCAGGGAGTTTAAGGGGAGCGCGAAGCTTACGCACCTTGTGCCGTTTTTTCATGACGCAGTGGGCGTCTTTGCCATAAAGCAGAGGATAAAGAAGGATTTTTCCGGGATGCGCCTTGCCGTGCATTACGGCTGCCACATGATGAGGCCGTCGCACGCGCTCAGGAACGACGATCCGCTTGATCCAAAAAAGTTTGACATCCTCCTTGCCGCGCTCGGCGCAATCAGCCTTCAGCATCCGACGAAGCTCCAGTGTTGCGGTCAGGGGCTTGACAGGGTTGACCAGCACGACCTTGCCCTGCAGATGGCGCGCGTGAAGCTCAAGGAGCTTAAACAGATCGGCGCGGACGCCATTGTCTTGTGCTGTCCGTCATGCTTTCTCCAGTTTGACAACAACCAGTTCCTTATGGAAAAAGAGGGCGAAAAGTTCGGCATCCCGATTATCTATTTTACCGAGCTTCTTGGACTTGCCCTTGGGTATACCGCTGAGGAGCTTGGGATGAGTTCTCACAGGGTGGATGTAAGCCCGTTTCTTGAGAAGTGGAAGAGGTTGCAGTTCGCCGCCGGTTCCGGCACGATAGATGAGGCGCTGGGCGCGGTCGGCGCGCTTTCATAGAGGCGGCATAGAGAAGGTATGGGGATGCTTGAGGCTCGTCTTAACATAAAACTCCTTGAGATGTGCTCTAAGTGCGGGGCATGTTATTCCATCTGTCCGTCCTGCGTGAACATACCGGGGTATGATCCAAGGGAGGTAATACAGGACATAGTAGCCGGGGATTGGGAGAAGTGGCTTTCGTCGCCACATATCTGGCAGTGTCTTGAGTGCCATTACTGCCTTGAGATGTGCTATCAGCACTAAGGCTATGAGAACGCTATGACCGCCATGCGCG
>JBBTCG010000133.1:0-1522 GCA_038043305.1 Deltaproteobacteria bacterium
AGGAGCTGCTTGATATACTGGTCTGCCCTAAGTGCAAGGGCAAGGTGCGGCTGAGCGATAAAAAGGACGGACTGGTCTGCGAAAGATGCGCCATCGTCTATCCTATAAAGGACGACATCCCGGTCATGCTGATTGAAGAGGCCAAGCCGCTGTGAGGCCAGGGGAATGTTATCCTTCAAATCCCCTACTTACCAAGGAGGGGCTGGTGGAGGTTGAGCAATATTATAGATGAAGCCCGACAATAAAAACAGCGGACTTTCCGTTACCATAATAGCCCTGAACGAGGAGCACGGCATCAAGGATTGCCTTGACGGCGTTCAATGGGCTGACGAGGTCTTGGTGAGCGACTCCGGCTCAATTGACAAGACCGTGGAAATCTGCCGCTTAACCGGCGCTCTGGTCTTCAGTGATAAGTGGCTCGGCTTCGGCGCTCAGAAGAACCTCGTTGCATCGCGGGCGCAAGGCCAATGGATATTGAACGTTGACGCCGACGAAAGGGTATCTCCTGAGCTGAGGGATGAGATACTCAAGGCAATATCCTCGGGGGCCGCGTCAGGGTACTACGTGCCGAGAAAGAACCACTTCGCCGGACGCTGGATACGGCATTGCGGCTGGTATCCCGATTATAATCTCAGGCTCTATAGAAAAGACGCCGGCGCGTTCTCGGAGCGCGCCGTGCATGAGGCCGTGTCCGTAAACGGAGCGGTCGGGTATCTGAAAAATCCGCTCATCCATTATACTTATGAGGACGTGAGCGACTATCTTGACAGGATGCAGCGATATTCGACGCTTTCAGCCGAGCAGATGAAAAAGGACGGCAGGAGCGCTACGGTCTTTGACCTGCTGTTGAGGCCGTGCGCCACGTTCCTCAAGATGTTCGTGTTGAAGCGCGGCTTTCTCGACGGCTCGGTCGGGCTGACGCTCAGCATGTTGTACGCGGCGTACACGCTTGCCAAGTATGCCAAACTCAGGGAGATGCTTAAAGACCGTGATGCGTCGAGCGTGAATCGTCGAAAAGATTCAACCCCCTAAATCCCCCTTATCAGGGGGACTTCTACGCATCACGGTCTTTATAGATGGAACCACTGCTGTCACGTTAACTTTGGTCAAGATTGCCATGAAGATCTCTTTGCATCAATTACTGAGGACGGTTAAGCACAGAAGCACAATGCCGGGAAGTAACCCTCTCCCCAAGGGGAGAGGGTAGGGTGAGGGGGAAACACAGCGATTAAAACCCCCTCACCTCAGTCCTCTCCCCTTCGGGGAGAGGAAGTATAAGATGATTGATCCGCCTTGTCAGAAAGTTAACGGGACAGCAGTGAGATTGAACAGTTTTCCCGGCGTAAAGAACATACTCGTCATAAAGCTCAGGCACATCGGGGACGTGCTCCTGTGTGTCCCCGCCATACGGGCGCTTAAAGAGACCTTTCCGGCTGGCCGCGTTTCAGTCCTTGTAAACCCCGGCACCGAAGAGATGTTGACGCTCAGTCCCCTTGTTGACGAGGTCATAAGCCTTGACAGG
>JBBTCG010000134.1:0-1651 GCA_038043305.1 Deltaproteobacteria bacterium
TCGAACTCCTTTGCGTTCTCTGCGTGCTCCGCGGTTCAACTGCTTTTTCTAGGTTGAAACCTCCATGTTTGAGGGAGCACGAAGCCGCCCAACGTTCCGGTTGAAGTGCCGAGGGGCGCGTAGCGTCCCCGAGATCGGCTCGAACCGGCTGTTATGCCCACGCATCACGGCAGATACCTTTCGAGATCCAGCGCTCCATGAAACACACCCAAAACATCGATAACTTGCGACGGTCGCAGCAGGTATGCAATGCGATAGTGTCCGTAGAGCAGAATTCTGATTTCCCCTTCGGGCTCGGCACGATACTTATGCCCAATCTCCGGGAAGCGGCGCAGAACCTGTGCCTTTTCAAAGATTCCAGCAACGACCTTCGAGGCCGCCGCTGGATTGTCCGCGGCGATGTAGTCGTAGATGTCGCGCAGCCAACGCTCGGCCTCTTCAGTCCAGACTATTTCTGCCATGTGCGAATCCGTCGCTCCATTTCGTCATTGGACACAACCCGCCCATGCCGCGAATCTTCGAGGCCGCGCGCCACCATCCTTTCGAAGGCCAACTCACGCATGATTTCTTCATACGTGGAGTCTTCCGGCTGCGATTGAATAACCTCGGTCATCTTCTCTTTCACGTTCGACATTTCAACCTCCGTATGTTTAGTGGGCACAATGGGCCGCTCATCCAGCCCAATGGCACGACGCGAAGCGTCGCCCCATCGACTGGGTTCACTTGCGGTCAAGCCCGATTCTTCCTGTAAAAGTGGAGAGGCATAACCTCCGGTCAATGTCCCCCATGCTCTGCCCTTGACCGCGGCCAGATCTCGTCTCCTGGGGCATTCCGTGAGGCCGTTTTTCTTCTCCTCGGACCTCAGGCGGCCCATTTTACGAGGTCCGGGTCTTCCCACTTGTCATCGGGGTGTTGAGCCATATGCTCGAGTCGTTCGCTGATGTAGGCCGGCATTCGTACGCCGCGCCAGCCCTCGGAGGCGTCGACGAGGACGGCAAAGACCAAAGAGAGCCCGCTGCTCTCCGAGGCAAACCGCGGGATGACTTTGGTGCGGCGCCGGCCTTCGCCGAAGAGGCGCGGGAGCAGGTTCGTCGAGCGAATCTTCACGCTCGGTGGTACCTTCTTCCCCATGGTGTGACCTCCCGTGGTCGGGCATCTCCAAATGCCCTCTTGTTGGTTTCCATCCCAGGAGGCTGCACCTCTTTTGCTTTCTACAGGAAGTTTAGGCCACGACCGCCACGACCGACTACGGGCATGCCGGCCGGCACTTCATGGATAGCTCGGTCGAGAGCATACTCGATCAGCAACAGTCGACGATAGACTGTTCTTGCAAGTGTCTTGAAGAAAAGACTCCCGATCCCTTCTTCCACAAGCACCTTGATTGCGTGCTTTGGTGCAGATCTCCACATGTGTGCGTTATCGATCACGGTTGAAGTTGCCTTTGCACTCACCTTGACGGGCGGAATCGATACTGAAGTTTGCCCACGGCGATCGTGGCGGGGCGTTTGTCCTCGTTTCCGCGGACCTCTCCGATCGGCCGGGCGGAGACGCTCGGCCGGAGAACAACCTGATTCAGGCCTCTTTCGAGAGAGAGGTCTTTCAGAACAACGCGCGTCCGGCGCCCGGACTCATACTTCCACGTCCCCGCGCC
>JBBTCG010000135.1:0-6410 GCA_038043305.1 Deltaproteobacteria bacterium
CGCACGGGCAATATAAATTTTCGTCTGCCTTGGTGTTTATTCCCAATTAAAGTTCGGAGCCTGCCCCCGAATGTTTTAATCGGGGGGCTTACCTTTCTTTCAAGAAAGGTAAGTCAGCGCCCGCTCTTGAGCGCCATGCGTCTTGTCATGAGCTTTGCCGTTGCGAGCACCAAAAACGTTATTACGAACAGTATGAGTCCAAGCTCCACAAGGCTTGAAAGGTATATGTCTTCAACCGCCTCCGTGAACTCGTTGGCGAGTTTTGCCGATATGCTCGTGCCCGGGTCAAAGAGGGATGCGCTTATCCTGAACGAGTTTCCTATGATGAAGGTAACGGCCATCGTCTCTCCGAGCGCCCTGCCGAGGCCCAATATCACGGCGCCGAATATGCCTGAGCCTGCGTAAGGCATGACGACCTTCCATATAACCTCCCATTTGGTCGCGCCCACGCCGTAGCCGGACTCCTTCAATATCGGCGGAACCATCTGAAAAAGGTCTCTCATTACGGACGATATGAACGGGATGATCATTATGGCGAGTATGAAGCCCGCCGGGAACATGCCTATGCCGAGCGGCGCTCCGGCAAACAGCGGAATAAATCCGAGACGCTCTATAAAGAACGGCTGAACGTGTTCGGCAAAGAGCGGCGCAAAGACGAACAGTCCCCACATGCCGTATATGATGCTCGGTATGGCCGCCAAAAGCTCAATGGCAACGCCGATGGGGCTTTTTAGCCATGAAGGCGACATCTCTGTGATAAAGACCGCTATGCCGAGGCTGACGGGAAGCGCTATTATCAGCGCTATCAACGAAGAAATCAGGGTGCCGTAAATGGCCGGCAGCGCGCCGAACTCCTGCTTTACCGGGTCCCACGTGGAACTGAAAAGAAAACCAATGCCGAAAGCCCTGATGGAAGGCATCGCCTCCTTGACGAGCACGATGAATATCGCCGCCATGAGCACAATGACCGATAGCGCGAAAAAACGGCACACACCCTTAAAAAAGGCGTCCGCCAAACCGTTGGAACTTTGTCCGTGGCCAAAGGTCATTTAATACCATTCTCCGCTATCGGTTATCGGTGGACGGTTATCAGTTATCAGTAAAGACATTCCTTCACCGATAACTGATAACTTTCTTTCAAGAGGCGCACCTTACGTCCTTTGCCCATGCCTTTTTCATCATCTCGTAGACCTGCTTCGGCACGGGCACGTAGTCCATTGACCTTGCCATGTCCGCGCCGTTCACATAAGACCAGTCAAAGAACTCGATCATAATTTTTGTGGTCCGGCAGTCGGACGGATTTTTGTAGATAAGGATAAAGGTGGCCCCTGCAATGGGCCAGGCCGCCTTTCCGGGCTGGTCCGTCAGGATGACCCCGAATCCGGGCGTACCCTTCCAGTCCGCGCCGCTCGCCGCCGCGGCAAAGCTCTCCATTGAAGGCAGGGCAAACGCCTTCTCTCGGTTTGAAAGCCGCGTATAAGTGAGCTTGTTTTGAAGCGCATAGGCGTACTCGACGTAGCCTATTGAGCCTTTGAGCCTCTTGACGTAAGTCGCCACACCCTCGTTACCCTTGCCGCCTACGCCGACAGGCCATGCGACGGCTGTGCCAGAGCCGGCCTTTTCATGCCACGCCTTGCTTATCTTATCAAGGTAATTGGTGAATATCCACGTTGTGCCGCTGCCGTCCGAGCGATAAACAACCGTTATCTTCTCATCCGGCAGGGACACGCCGGGGTTTAACTCGATGAGCCTTGAGTCATTCCATTTTGTAACCTTCCCAAGATATATGTAGGCAAGAAGCTCTCCGGTCAGCTTAACCTCTCCCTGTTTGACGCCGACAAGGTTAATGACAGGCACGACCCCGCCAATGGCCATCGGGAACTGCATCAAGCCGGACTCCTCAAGCTCCTTTGCAGAAAGAGGCGCGTCCGTGGCCCCGAAGTCAACGGTCTTTGACTTTATCTGCTTTATGCCGCCGCCGCTGCCGATGGACTGGTAGTTGAGTTTTATGCCCGTCTTCTTGTTGTACTCATAAGCCCACTTAGCGTATAGCGGATAGGCGAAGGTGGAGCCTGCGCCGTTTATAAGTCCTTCCGCATTCGCGCTTCCCCACGCGACAAGGCAAAAAACAGCGGCAAGCGCCGTCGAAAAAACCTTTTTCATCATCTCTCCTTTTTCATGCCCTGTAAGCTACCATGCAATTGTTACAGCAAGGTTACAGGGCTGTTAAACTACCGTGAATACCGTGACCGTGAACCGTGACCGTAATAAAGGCTAACCCCTCCTACCTCCCCTTTGAAAAAAAGGGGAGGGGAAAAGGAATTGTTCATCACAGCTTTGCCCTACGTCTTTCACGGTCACGGTTCACGGTCTTTAATAATACATCTGCGCCTGCGCCTGAAAAACGTCCTTCTTGTCATCATTGGTAAGGCGGCCGCTTGCGTTCGACTGATAGACCGAGCGCACCCAGTTGACTCCGAACTTGAGGCTGTGCCCCATGCGATACCAGTTGACGCCTACCGTATAATCCCTCTCAGCTTTTGACACGGCCTTTGAGTCTTGATTGTAAAACTCGTATCGGACAACGGGTTCCAATTGCAGACCGTCAATGTAGTAACCGGCCTGGCCGTAATAACCCCTTGGGTGCAGTCCAACCACACGCGGGTCATTGGTGTCTATCTTCCATTCGTTATATTCAAGCTGCGCCGTGAACCCGTTGTAATGGCCTGAGAGGTCGTAACCGAGCAGTTTTCTCGACTCGCCGTAGGTTTCGGTGGTGAGGTTGTATTCGATGTCTCCCTGTTCCACGTGGTTCATTCCAAACGTAAGGTGAGCGTCCTTGCCAAGGTGAGCATCGCTCTTTTTCTTCTCGACCCAGCCGGGAGGCGAAAACTCCGCCCTCAGACAATAGACCGGCTTTGACCTGTAGACCGTATATGACGTGCGGCTAAAGTTGGTCTGTATCGCGTCCCCGTTTGCCCATCCGTCGGCATAGGCCGCCTCATAGGCTATCGCGCCGTCAAGGAAGCCGCCCTTTACCGCGAACTTTGACTGGTAATACGGGTCTGATTTGCCGAATATTGCCTTGGCCGCCTCTGTTGAGACAGGGTTTTCAATAAGCAAGCGCCTTGATGACGACGTAAGAGAGACCCTTGAATACGGGAGCTTTTCCTTGCCCGCAATGATGGAAAACGCGGGATTTGCGGCCCACTCGACAAACGCCGTATGGATGCCGAGGGCATTGGCGTTTCCGGCCTTGTCGTACTTGTCAGCCGAGAGGGTCAGGTTGTACTTTATGGTCTTTGCCGCAAGTGTGCCTGTCAGTTCAAGACGCACACGCCTGAGATACAAATCGCTTTCCGTTGAATATGTCTTGCCGTCCCTGCTCGTAACTATATTGCCGTGGTCATACCTTGGTTGGAGCCGCACCCGGATATTCATGTCCGTATCGTTGGTCGTTATAGCCGCGCCTTTTGTTTCCTCGCCCGGCGTAAACCATGCCGCCTGAGTCTGTCCGCTCATCAGCAAGAGCGCAAAGAGCGCGAATATAACCTTGCTCATCTTCATTTAGAATCATCCCTTTGTTTTGTTTTCCGTTAACGGAAATAATCCTACACCATCCGCCTACAAATAGCCATTGACTGTATCCGCCGGTGATGTAAAATCACATCTACAAATATATGCAAGGGGCATTATTATGGGCACAAGAAGATCGGCTGAACTGTTAAAGAGGGCCTCAAGGCTCATCCCCGGCGGCGTAAACAGCCCGGTCAGGGCGTTCAAGGCGGTCGGAGGCAAGGCGCTTTTCATTAGAAGCGCGTCCGGCTCGAAGATATACGACGTTGACGGCAATCAATATATTGATTACATAGGCTCATGGGGGCCTATGATACTCGGACACGCCCACCCAAAGGTCGTATCAGCCGTTAAAAAGGCGGTATCCAACGGCACAAGCTTCGGAGCGCCGACAGCCCTTGAGATAACCCTTGCCGAACTTACAGTCAAGGCTCTTCCTTCCATGGACATGGTAAGGTTCACAAGCTCGGGCACCGAGGCGACGATGAGCGCCATCCGCCTTGCCCGCGCATACACGAAGCGGGACAACATAATAAAGTTCGAGGGCTGCTATCACGGACACGGCGACAGCCTCCTTGTAAAGGCCGGCAGCGGAGTCGCTACGCTAGGAGTGCCGGACTCGCCCGGCGTACCGCAAGACCTTGCAAAGCACACCTTCAATGCGCTCTACAACAACCTTGATTCTGTAAAGGCCATATTCGAGAGGGAGCCGCACCGCGTGGCCTGCGTCATAGTAGAGGGCGCGCCGGGAAACATGGGCGTCGTGCTTCCGAAAGAGGGCTTTTTGACGGGTCTTGCCGCGCTGTGCAAACAATACGGAGCGCTTCTTGTAATGGACGAGGTGATGAGCGGCTTCAGGCTTTGCTACGGCGGTGCTCAGACGGTATACGGCATTGACCCGGACATAACCTGCCTTGGCAAGGTCATAGGCGGCGGGCTTCCGGTGGGCGCGTTCGGAGGCAAGAGGGCGATAATGGAAATGTTGTCGCCTGCAGGACCGGTCTATCAGGCCGGGACCCTCTCAGGCAACCCGATTGCGATGACCGCCGGGATAGAGACGCTAAAGCTCCTTCAGAAAAAGGGGGTTTATGAAAAGCTCTTTAAGACGACCGAGGCGCTGTGTTCCGGCATAGAGGAAATAGCGGCCCGGCGCAACGTCAAATGCCGCGTGGCAAGGGCAGGGTCAATGTTCACGGTATTCTTTACGGACGCCCATGTGCAAAACTTCGCGGACGCAAAGACCTGTGACTTGGGAAGGTTCTCCAAATACTTCCTTGCCATGCTCAAAAACCGCATCTACCTGCCGCCTTCACAGTTTGAGGCTGTGTTCGTAAGCCTCGCCCATACCAGCGTTGACGTTGAAAAAACCCTTGAGGCGGTTGACAGGAGCTTTAAGGCGCTATGAACGGGCGTAGAGCTTGGTTTGAGGGTGGGCGCTGCCCGCAACGCTATAGGTGCACACGTATATGGAATTGAACAAGGATTTTTTAGAGTTTTCCATGATGCAGGATATAGGCCGGTGGCACGTCTCGCAATTTATAAGGAAGATTGCTCGGACGATTCAGCCGGGTGCGATAGTCCTGGATATGGGGGCAGGTGAATGTGTTTACAAGAGGTTGTTCGACCATTGCAGATACAAGGCGGTTGACCTTGCCGTAGGGGATAACGAATGGAACTACAAGAACTTAAATGTAATAGCCGAGCTGCATAATCTCCCTTTTGCCGCCGATTCAACGGACGCGATCCTTTGTACGCAGGTGCTTGAGCACCTTGAATGGCCAAGGCAGAGCGTTAAGGAATTTTATCGCATCCTTAAACCGGGCGGCGCTCTTTACATGACGGCGCCAATGTCGCATTGCGAGCATCAAGCGCCCTATGATTTCTTCCGGTATACCTCTTTTGGAATTAGGTCCGTCCTCGTGCGCGCTGGTTTCGATGAGAGGAATATAAAGATAACCCCATTCGGAGGCACAAGTCTCAGGATCGCTTCCGAGTTGCCGCGCATCAAGGGGCTCATATGGAAGGACAACGGCAAGAAATCCCTTTTTTCCTTACCTGCAAGGCTTCTGTTAAGCGTCTCCATAAAGGCCTTACAGCTTCTGCTCGTGGCCCTCGACAGGCTTGATTCAGTGAAAAACGACCCGTTTGGCTGGTCTGTTGAAGCATGGAAGTGACGGACGGCTTTTTTTGAAAAGCAAAGAGGGGTGGGATCCTCGCAGTGCTAAAGGAGTTTCAGCCATGTAGATGGGCATCGCCCGCCAAAACAGCTGTGCACCTGTGAATGGCGGGCAATGCCCATCTTATAACTGGTTACTTTTACGGAATACTCTCTTCTTCGGTAAAGTTTTCATATTTAATGGAAGCGCGCACCAGCTTGAATCTTCTCTTTGGTAGTGTAATCTTAAATCCGCGCACTGTAAAAAAATCGGTAAGCATTTCGTAGATAGTCCTTCTATGGTTTGTGAATAACTTGAGATGACAGGTTTTCTTTTTTTCTGGAGCAACCGTTGGCTCATCGTTTACTTGAGTCGTTAAAGGCCGGTCTACAGTTTTTTTTTAGAAAGTTGTATCTGTTGTGGGCGCTTGAGGGCATCAAACTCCGACCTCAGTTCCTGTAATTCAAGATGGAGCTTTTGTATCTCGCCAAGGACGTCTGTCTTCTGTTCGGTTTCCCGTGCTTGAGCCGGCCGCCAGTTTGCAAAAAATTTATTAATATCAACACCCAATGCCTTGGCTATCCTTGCGGCGTTTTTAAGGGAAATGCCGCCGATATACGTGTGTCGAGAAATTTTGTCATCCGGGCGTCGCCTTTTCCATCAAGCCCGTGGCATCCG
>JBBTCG010000136.1:0-5311 GCA_038043305.1 Deltaproteobacteria bacterium
GTCCTCAAGCTGTGAGAGTCCGGTAACAAGTACAACCGGAAAGAACTTCTTGCCAAAGGACTCCTTGAGCCTCCTGCACAGCTCGTATCCGCTCATACCCGGCATCATCACGTCAAGCACGGCAAGGTCAGGGGCAAGCTCCTTGATGCGTTTTAAGACCTCAAACTGGCACTTGGAGGCGATAACGCGAAAACCCTCCTTCTCCAGTATTGCGGTCATAAGCTCAAGGTTGGCCTCGAAATCATCCACCACAAGTATGCGCGCCTGTTCTTCAGAAAAGCGCGGGCCGTCCGGCGTTATGTAGAATTCATTTGACATGGCTATGTTATCATATCGGCATTATTATTGAGAAACTTTAAGAAAAGCATATAGTTATACGGTTAAATCACCAGACAGGGCATACATACGTGCCATTAGCGCCGCAGCCTTTGGGATAATTTATTTGAATAGTATAATTATAACAATCATAACTTAGAAAATCAATATAGATTTTGTTACCGTAAAAAAATGATTGCATGATACGAATATACAAACGTGGTATAATTTAACATGAGACTATAAAGCGAAGAGCCTTTGCGGTCAAGGCTTTTAAAATCTTACGGTAGGGAGGTGAGTTGTATGAGAATCTTTATGGACTGCACGACGAGACACATATACGAGGCGTACATCGTCGCCGCTGTAATCACGCTTGCGATCCTTATCAGCGGCCTCGTGTTGCTGTGAAAACCGGCACAAGCGCAAATAACCGATAAAGTAATATTAACCGAACGGCTTATCAAGTGTGTTTGATAAGCCGTTCGGCTTTTAAGGGATTACCCGTCATTAAGCCCGTTTCTCCTTCAACGACGCTGCCATTCACGATTGGGCATAATCGCCCGCATAATCAAGACAAATTAGTCCTTATTACGGCTCAGTCCCTCTGGCCTTCGCCGCGCGCAGGAGGGCTGATAAATATTCCCTTGCACTATCCAACGGCTATGTACTATACTTTTACAGTACAAGTAATACAAAACAAATTTAAGGGGTGATACCTTGTCTCTACAGTGGACGATAAGCCTGTCTACAGGCAACGCGGAGATTGACTCGCAGCACAAGGAGTTGTTCGCAAGGGTTAACGCCTTCCTCGAAGCCATGCAACGGCAAAAAGGCCGCGAAGAGATAGGCGACGTGCTCAAGTTTCTTGAAAACTACGTCATCATGCATTTCGGCACGGAAGAGCGGTACATGGAAAAAGTCAGATATAAGAAGATTGTGGAGCACAAGGCTCAGCACGCCGAGTTCATCAAGGCCTTTACTGATATCAAAAAGAAATATGACCTGAAAGGTCCAACGGTGGACGTCATCGTCGTCACACAATCAAGACTTGGAGAATGGCTCAGAAGCCACATACCGGTCATGGATAAGGAATTGGCAATGTGTATTGGTAAAGCCGGTTGACGGACTTTTAAGTTTTCAGAGACGGCTCAAACATTCACATCATGCATGGCGCTCATCCGCCGGGAATCCCGCTCATAAGGCAGCACAAAATAAGACATAAAACCTTTGCCTCCACTCCCATTCGGGAGGAGACCTTTGCATAACCCCGATACAAACCGTATTTGTCATTGCGAGGAGCGCTTTTGCGACGCGGCAATCTCGTAACTCGCTGATTTACCAAGGGACGGGATTGCTTCGCGAAGCAAGAATGACAACCGTGGCCTTTACTTTTTAGTTATGCAAAGGTCTTATTCGGGAGGGGAACTCATCTGAATCCCTTTTCCTTTGCTTCCTCATCCCTTGCGGGAGGATATGGGCGAGGTGAGTCCAGGTCAGGTATCAACCTTCAAAAACGCCTCACGGAAAAGACCGTTAAAAACAACAGCTTATGGAGATGTCCCCAAATCTGTTGATAACTTGTTTACAACATCCGGTATGCAAAAGCAATTGAAACCGGAAAGACTCACCCTTTTGATAATTGCACATTTTTTCATCAGCAATTTCAGCTTAAATAACGGCATGTTAGCCGTCTTTTCGTCGGTTATCAATTGCACAAAAAAATCTGTTTCAAGACCTTTTTCTCTTTATGTAGTTCTTTAGAAAAAGAACCTCGCTGCTCTTGAAAATACGCGCAAAGGTTATATAAATTACAATTCCTGAGACAAGCGTAAGCGCCAGTATAAGCGCCTTCCAGACCAATCCAAGCGGCTCGGAATATAAAAACCTGATCAAAAGGAATATCGTGCCCATCATCAACAGGGACGCAACAGAGGACTTGAGCGCCGATGAAAGTATACCTGAGCCGTCAAAACGCCCGAACCTTTTTCTGAGCACGACGAGTAATAAAACGGCATTAACCGCTGAAGACAATGACGTGGCAAGTGCAAGGCCGCCGTGCCCAAGAGGCCCGATCAACGCAAAACACAAGACAGCGTTAACCACGAAGGAGACGAGCGCTACATATACCGGGGTTGCCGTGTCCTTGAGAGAATAAAATACGGATGACAGTATCCTTGAAACAGCCACCGGCACAAGCCCGATCGCATAGTAATAAAGGGCTATTGCAGTGCCTGACAGCGCCGCATCGTTGAACGAACCTCTCTTGAAAAGTACGTCTATTACCGGATAGCTCAGGATAATCAACCCGGCGGTAGCCGGGATGGTAACGAAGTTGACAATCCTCAGCGCAAATGAGAGTGATTCCCTGAAACCGTCCCATTCCTTTTTGGCCGCATGTTCCGAAAGGCTTGGAAGCGCGGCGGTGCTTATGGCTACTCCGAATACGCCAAGCGGCAGTTCCATGAGTCTGCCCGCGTAATAAAGATACGATACGCTCCCCTCGGCAAGCTGAGATGAAAACCACAGCGTTACAAAGATGTTAAGCTGATATACCCCCACGCCAAAGGCCGCGGGTCCCATAAGGAGGAATATCTTCCATATCGCCTTGTCCTTGAAAAGGAAAAGAGGCGACGGGCTGAGTCCGTACCTTCTAAGGTACGGAAGCTGCAAGACAAATTGAAAAAACCCGCCTATCAGCACGCCGATGCCAAGCGCGTACACGGGTATTTGAAGGAACGGGGTCAGCGTCAACACGGCCAATATGATTATGATATTGAAAAACAGCGGCGATATGGCGGGCGCGATGAAGTGCTTTACGGAGTTGAGCGCTCCCATTGCAAGAGCCATGAGTCCCACGAACAGCATGTACGGGAACATGAGCCGCGTAAGGGAGACGGTCAGATCGAACTTTACAGGGTCTGAAAGAAATCCGGGAGACATGAGCCAGACTATCTCTTTTGAAAAGACCATTCCAAGGACTGTCAAGGCCGCAAGTATCAAGGTGAATAAAGTGAATACGCTTGAAAGGAGCCGGCGCGCCTCCTCTCTTGATCGCATCCCAAGCTCCTCGGTGAATATCGGGATGAACGAGGAGGTTAGCGCCCCTTCGCCCACAAGCCTTCTTAAAAGGTTGGAAATCCTGAAGGCCATGAAGAAGGCGTCAGCGGCCAATCCCGCGCCGAATACATAAGCGATAGCCGCGTCGCGCACATAACCCGCGATCCTGCTTAGAACGGTCGCTGACCCGACGACGGACGCCGCGCCTGCAATCCTGCCTTCATGCGTATCTCTTGACGCCAAACCAAACCCCCTTGCCATGACAACAAACGCAAAATACCTTGACAATCGGCATGATAATCATTATTATATTTTATTCGACGGCAATCTATTGCGTCTCATCGCCTCAAAGTCAACTTTATCATAGCGGACGCGGCACACGCGATACTAACAAAGATACGGAGGAAAAGAAAATTGGCTAACCACGCATCGGCAATAAAAAGGCACAAGCAGAGCGAGAAGCGCAGGGCTATAAACGCGGCCATAAAGTCCGGCATAAAAACAGCCGTTAAAAAGGTACGCGAGTCAATAGTTGCCGAAAAGTCCGAGGAGCTTGCCGCTCTACTGTCAACCGCAGTCTCCACAATAGACAGAGCCGTTTCAAAAGGCGTACTGCACAGGAACAACGCCTCAAGGAAGATATCAGGCCTGACGACGTCGGTTGCAAAGCTTAAAGGTTAAATACCGTGAACGTGACCGTGAAAGTCCCCCTGATAAAGTCCCCTGATAAAGTCCCCCTGATAAGGGGGATTTAGGGGGTTGGGGGTTGTGGGTTGAATCTTTTTCACGGTCACGGTTCACGGTCTTTCACGGTCTTTAGCGCATAATCTGATTATAAGGTCAACGATTACGGTACTCCCCGGCGCTACATCGGACTTGAGATCAAGGTTTGCCTTATAGAGCAGTTTGAGCGCCGCGTTCAGTTCGCGTTCAGTGAATCTTTCGCTCATCCTGAGATTTTTATCAAGAAAAAAAGACGGTATCCCCGCCTCAGCGGCCATAACCTGCCCTGAAGCGCCTTTACGCTTGAGCGCCCTGAGTTTGTAGAGCACCCTAATCTGCCGCGCGATTGCACCGACTATCATCAGCGGCTCCTCGCCCGTAAGTTTGTCATAAGCCGTAATCGCGGCCCGCGCGTTTTTTGCCGCGATGGCGTCGGTAAGGCCGTATACGGTCTCTTGCCTGATATCAAGCCCCGACTCCTCTACGTCCTTCTCATCAATCTCTTTTTTATCGCCGACAAAAAGCGCCAGTTTATCCAGCTCTCCTTTTATGTCCCTGAGCATTGCCCCGGTCAGGGCGAGAAGCTTCGCCGTTGTCTGTCGGCTTATGGTCTTACCGCGGGCATGAGCCTCCTTGCTTATCCAGTCAACGAGCGCCGAGCCGCTCAAAGGGTTCATTACGCTGAGATACCCCTTCTCCGAAAATGCCCGGATAAAGCGGCTGGATTTATCGGTCTTTACCGCGCCGGATACGAAGACGAGCACGGTTGTAGTGCTCGGCGCTGAGAGATAATCCATGTATGCGGCCTGCGCCGCCTCTTTGATGTGCTCAGCCGCCTTTACTACAACCAACCTTTGCTCGGCAAAGACAGGGAGGGTGTACGCAACGGCGATAACCTCTTCCGGCTTGCTGGACCTTGCGTCAAACGACTGGTAGTTGAACGAGGCCAATCCGGTGCCTGCGCCCAACGCCTTGGCCTTTATATTCGCCAAGGTCTTTTCAACTAAAAAATCCTCAGGCCCGCACAGATAGTAAACGGCCTTTAAGCTTTTATCGTCAGCGCCTTTTACCATTTGTTATTGCCTCGTCTATTCCACGACAACGTCGATTATTTTGTATCAAGAGGCATACGGGTGCTTGCCGCGCGGGCAATAGTAGTATAAGCCTGCCCAAGCCTGCCCCCGAATGTCTCTATCGGGGGAATGTCTTTATCGGG
>JBBTCG010000137.1:0-1530 GCA_038043305.1 Deltaproteobacteria bacterium
TCCGCGAGGGCGGCAGAACGGTCGGCGCGGGCGTGGTAACGAAGATACTGGCGTAGGGCTTGCCGTAGGGTTCCCTGCCGATAACTGATAACGGATTTGGAGAGGATGAGATGAGGGACATAATCACATTGGCCTGCACGGACTGCAAGCGCAGGAACTATTCAACAACGAAGAATAAGAAGACGATACCTGACAGGCTTGAGTTGAAGAAGTTCTGCAAGTTTTGCAGGAAGCATACGCCTCATAAGGAAACCAAGTAGGCGGCTCTCTTGCCAAGCGTTGGGCATGAAGGTATGTTGTTTAACGACGCCCCGTTGTTTTGTTCCGGCGCAGGGCAACCCGGCGCAACTTTGTTGTATAACCCCCTCCAACTCCCCCTTATCAGGGGGAGAGCAAATGGCGGGAGTTGTTTTAAGCAACGAGTCCTCGTGATGCAACGTGGCGATAGGCTTACGTCTTTTATTAAGAGGCTTTTTAGGGCAGTAGCTCCAACGGCTAGAGCGGCGGTCTCCAAAACCGCAAGTTGTGGGTTCGAATCCCTCCTGCCCTGCCAGACAATGGTCGCGCCGTTCCCCGTTTGATACCCCCGATAGAAACATTCGGGGGCAGGCTATACGG
Organism: Deltaproteobacteria bacterium; assembly: GCA_038043305.1. Lineage (GTDB taxonomy): Bacteria > Desulfobacterota > GWC2-55-46 > GWC2-55-46 > GWC2-55-46 > JACRCE01. Next base: position 619 of record JBBTCG010000137.1, read on the forward strand.
GGACAGGCTTCATGGCGCTTGGGAATAGCGTTCCCTCGATTGAGACATTCCCCCGATAGAGACATTCGGGGGCAGGCTTGGGCAGGTCTAAAAACATCTTTAGAAGCATTATACGGACATACATGGAAAAGATAGACAAGGCAAAAGAGTTCGTCAACGAGGCCAGAGCCGAGCTTAAGAAGGTCTCGTGGCCGTCGAAAAAACAGACCGTAACGTCAACGTGGGTCGTGCTGATCGTTACGATAGTCCTTGCAATCTTCCTTGGGCTTGTTGATTTGGGTCTGTCGAAGATTGCCGGCTATATATTGAGATGAGGTGATATGGGAAGAAAGTGGTACGTTGTGCATACCTATTCCGGGTATGAAAACAAGGTCAAGCAGGCGATCGAGGAGAAGATAAAGACCTCAGGCAGGGAAGCGCAGTTCGGAGAGGTGCTCGTCCCGACCGAGAAGATCGTTGACATGGTAAAGGGCGTCAAGAGGACTACCACAAGGAAGTTTTTTCCGGGCTATATCCTCATCAACATGGAGCTTGACGACGATACATGGCATCTTGTGAAAGGCATCCCCAAGGTAACCGGCTTTGTCGGGGGGCAGGAGGCCCCGCCCACGATAACCGAGGAAGAGGTGAGGAAGATTACACGCCAGATGGAGGAGGGCGCGGTAAGGCCCAAGCCCAAGGTGCTGTTCGACAGAGGCGAGAACATCAGGGTGGTTGACGGGCCGTTCACCAACTTTACCGGCATCGTGGAAGAGGTAAAGCCTGACAAGGGCAAGCTCCGTGTGCTCGTGAGCATATTCGGCAGGGCAACGCCGGTCGAGCTTGACTTCGTGCAGGTGGAAAAATCGTAGCAGGCTGCTGACCGGGTGCTCGCCGGCTCGCGCAGCGATAAGGCGAGCTATAGAAATGATT
>JBBTCG010000138.1:0-3015 GCA_038043305.1 Deltaproteobacteria bacterium
GTCTTATCGCGCCTTCAGCGCGAGACGACGGGCAACCGGTCTTTCAAGAAAGGTAAGTTAGCCCTTCAGCAGTATCTGTATCTCCCCGCCGGTCTCGGTCTCTTTGGCTATCTCGAAGTCCAGCGGCAGGTTGTCCTTGATGGACTCGTAGGCATAGAACTGCTTTAGCCTGTTGGAGAACCTGTGTACAACGCGGTTGTCGCCGGCCACCTGGGCGTTGCCGGACTTTTCCATGACGATGTTCAGGATGTCGCCGTCCCTGTCAACCTCAATGGTCTCTTTTTTCTCGTTCTTTATGAAGCTCGTTATCTCTCCGCGTTTTTTCATCTCCTCAAGGGCGCAGACGAGATACTTCTTAATTACCATTTCCGTCTTTATGACCGTGTAAAAGGACATACTGCCTCCTTTTTTTAGAGCCAGCCTTTACTGCACTGGGTTGTCCTTGAAAAACTTTGAGAGCGCGTCTCCGTTCAGTAATATATTCTCTTGCAGCGCGTCCACGAGCCTGAAAAGCACCTGCTTGTTGCGCGAGACCATGGCCGCCGTTGATTCCTTGGCGTTATCCAATATCTTCTGTATGTCGTCAAGCACGTCGGTGCCTGACGTGAGCGCGTAGTCCTGAAGCACCACAAGGCTTTTGTTCCTCATTATGTCGCCGAAGCCGTACTCGACCACCATCTTTTTTGCAATGCCGGTAGCTTGTATGAGGTCATGGGACGCGCCCACGGTCTTGGCCTCAGTTCCGCATATCTCTTCTTCAGCCACCATGCCGCCGAGTATGACGCTTATCTCCTTTTCAAGATCGGTCCTTGTAAAGGTGGTGCGTATGGCCTCGTCAAGCGGGATATAGGCGCTGTAGTTCTTGTAATTGTCAACGCTAATGAAGGCAGGGGTGGTCTTGAAGTTTATCCACATCAAGATGCAATGCCCGGCCTCGTGTATGGCGATATTGCGCTTTTCCGTGTCCGTGAGTATCTCGGCGCGCTGGAGGAACAGAGACTTGGAGGCAGGACGCGCCCTCTGGTGGCTCCATGCGCGAAGCTGCTCTATCTCCTCTTTTTTCAAGACCGAAAGCGGCGTAATCTTTCTTATGGCGGCAAGGAGCGACTCTTGAGTAACGTCAAGGGATAAAAGTCCTTCTATGGCCTCGTCAACGGCCCTTGCGTCTCCCGACTCGTGAACCTTATTGAAGGTCGTTACGATCGCGTCCTTTACCGCCTGCTCTATCTCCGCGCCGGTAAAGCCCTGGGAGTTTTGCGCCAGTTCCCTGAGCTTCAAGCGATTCATGTTATGCACCCTTCTTTCAAGGTGAATCCTGTATATCTCTTCCCGCTCCTCCTCGCTCGGAAGGTCAACGAAAAAGACCTCGTCGTACCTGCCCTTTCTCCAAAGCTCAGGCGGAAGGTTTTTTGGTTCATTGGCCGTTGAGATTACAAAGACCGGCTGCTCCTTTTCCTGAAGCCATGTTATGAAGGTGCCGAATACGCGAAGCTGTGTGCCGGAATCGCCCTGATACCCGCCTATACCGCCGAAGGCCTTGTCAATCTCGTCTATCCAGAGTATGCAGGGGCTTACGGCCTCGGCAAGCTGGATGCAGCGCCTGATGTTTTTTTCCGACTCTCCCACGGTTGAGCCGAAAAGCCTTCCCACGTCCATCCTCAGGAGCGGCAGGTTCCATATACCCGCAAGCGCCTTGCAGCAAAGGCTTTTACCGGAACCGGGAACGCCTATGAGAAGAAGTCCCTTTGGAATGTCAAGCCCGAGGGTTTCTATCTTGTCCCTGCTCAGACGGAATACGTGCTCCCTTTCGATGAACCACTTTTTTATCTCGCTCAAGCCGCCGATGTGCTCGATGCTCTCCTTATGGGGATAGTAGTCCAGTATGCGCTGCTTTCTGATTATCTGCTGTTTTTCGTCTTGTATGTACGAGATGCAGTCCTCGTTCAATGCGCCGTTGTTGAGGCTTACCGCCTTCCTTATGACGCGCCTTATGTTGTCCATGGAAAGGCCCTGAAGCGACTTGTACAGTATGGAGCGCGTCGAGGCGTGCCACGTATCAGGCATCAGGTGGCCGTATGTCCTTGAGACCATCTCGGCTATCTCCTCATAGTCCGGGAGCGAGAGCTCAAGCACCACTATATCCTCTTCAAGCTCAGGCGGTATCTCACTCAACGTCGGCGAGAGTATGCAGATGCCGTTTACCGTTCTGTGCTCATCAAGTATCAGCGGCAGGTCCCTAAATCTTCTCAGGAATTCATGCGAGCCGAAGTACCCGGCAATATCTTTCAACAGAAAGAGGTTATTTACGTCGTCGCCCTTTGCAAGTTTTTCCTCTATGGTGGTGAGTATCTTTTCCTTGCCCATCACCTCGCGTTTTTTCTTCTCTCCTCCGTAAAGGCCGCGTGAGACCGACCAGCCCCAGAACTGAAACCTCATGGCCTCGCACAGGTTCTCGACTATCTTTTCGACCCGGCGCTCCTCAAAGGAGACGAGCCAGATAATCGGATACCGCGCCTCTATGTGAATCCTCAACTCTTTTTCAAAGTCCCGCGCGTTCATTTACACCTTCTTGAGTTTACCGTACCGTTAATGGGCTCATCAATCAGTCATCAATAGTATTTTAGCACATTTGACGCGGCTCGGCAAAATAGACCCATCCCCTGACCGGCACCTTTTCCCTAACGAGGGGTGGATTAAGGTGAGGGGCATTCAACCGACAACAGTTTTTCGAGACCGCACGATTCTACCATATTTGCGGTAAATGCCAACAAAAAAACGAGCAGACGCCGCCGGCTCCTGAGAAGGCAGGGTACACGGAAAGGAGAGCGTCAAGGGAGGAAGCGGCACAGAGCCTTAAAATGCTTGACTTGAATCTGAAAAAAATATTAGAATAAACGATTGTTATTAACCGCCATTGTCAACAGGCAATGGCCGCTATTCCCAGGTAGCTCAGCCGGCAGAGCGGGTGACTGTTAATCACCATGTCGGGGGTTCGAATCCCTCCCTGGGAGCCAG
>JBBTCG010000139.1:0-1558 GCA_038043305.1 Deltaproteobacteria bacterium
GCGCGCAGCAGCTCGCCCGTCGCGAGCGTGACAATCGCGTCCCCGCCTTTGGGGTAGAGGAATTTGTTGATGAGAAGGATTTTCATTTAAGCGTTACACAGCGAATACGGCAGGACCAGCACGTCCCTGGAATAGAAATACGGTTCTTCAACCGAAGCAACGAGGACGCCAAGACCGCACTGTTTTGGATAAGCCTCGCGAAAAGCAGTAAGGCCGCGGATGTCTGAGGAAGCAATCTTTGCCTTACATTTGATCTCAACCGGCCAGAGAATTCCATCCCGCTCGATCACTAAATCCACTTCAGCGCCGCTATGCGCACGCCAATGAAAAAAGTTGACCGGCGCGGAAATTCCGGAAAACATCCGCTTGATCTCCAAAACAACGTGTGTCTCAAATATAGGCCCCAAGAACGGTTGTGTGGCGAGCGCCTGCGGGGTTGAAACATGAGCAAGATAGCAGGCTAATCCCGTGTCGGTGAGATAGCCTTTGCCTTTATTGCTCAGACGCTTAACCAGATTCCCATGATAAGGCGGGATCTCAAACCATTGGTACGTCGCTTTTAAAATATTGAGCCACCGCGAAGCGGTTTGCGGGGTGACACCCAGCTCCCTGCCCAAATGGCTGTAATTGACTTCCTGCGCCGTCAACGCCCCGGCAAGACCGAAAAACCGGCTGAACGTTTGTTGGTCGGAAACTTCAGCGATAACGCGTATGTCCCGTTCCACATATGTACGGATATACGACTGAAAATAGTCCGCGAATATGTCATCCGGCAAGTCTAAAGTCCCGGGATAACCGCCCCGCCAGAGCATTTCAAAGAGCCTCCCCCGCGCTTGCGCGGCTCCGGAGCGTTTCAATTTATCCAATGGAACAACCCCTCTGCCCGCGCGCAATATTTCCTCAAACCAGAAACACAACGCCGGATCAGATATCCCAAGGCGTTCCGGGACGCTCATAGCATCCAGGTCAATAACGGCCGCGCGGCCGGCCATGCTCTCGCTGATAGACTTGATAACAGAAAGGTTTTGCGATCCCGTCAGAAAGAACTGCCCCGGCGCGCGGTCTTTATCGGTATTTCTTTTGATGACCGCCAGCAATTCCGGCGCGTATTGAATTTCATCCAGGATCAACGGGGTTTTGTGCTGCTGAAGAAAGAATTCCGGATCCCGGCGCGCGCCGAATTCATCTGTCACAGGATCAAAAACAATATGCCGGGCATTTTTTCCAAAAAGGTAAGCTAAAAGAGTGCTCTTGCCCACCTGGCGGGCGCCGGTCACGACAACCACAGGGAAATGCTCTTTTAATTTCTTAAGTTTGGATTCAATAATTCTGTGGCGATATTTCATGCTTGAATTATAATGCTCATATCATCAGAAATCAAGCTTTAATTACGGCATTGCGGGCTTTACGGGTATTGCCTCATGCCTGTGCGCCCGCAACAACTCTCCCGTGCTAAGCGTGACAATCGCGTCCCCGCCTTCGGCGAGGTTCGCCAACGGCGACCCGCCTTTGGGGTAGAGGAATTTGTTGATGAGAAGGATGGTCATTCAGCATTTAG
>JBBTCG010000140.1:0-23832 GCA_038043305.1 Deltaproteobacteria bacterium
TTAACGCGCATATCGGCAACGAAAGGACGCTCAGGGACGCCATCACGTCGGCGCAGAAGATGGTTGACGGCATACGCGAGAACGCCAAAAAAGAGGCCGAACTCATTGTTGCCGAAGCCCGTCTTCAGGCCGACAACATCGTAGGTCAGGCGCATGGCCGCGCCTCTGAGCTTCAGGACGAAATATACAGGCTGAAAAAACAGCGCATGGAGATGGAGTCCGCCATCCGCGCTCTCATCGCCTACCATACCACCGCGCTGACCGCCGAGGAGCAGGAGTCAAGGCAATCGGATGAACGTTCCGACAAGCTCAAGTTCCTCAACAAGTAAGGCCGGGTTCATCCAAGAGTCCGTAAAGGGCGTATTCGTGCTTGTGCGCGTCCAACCCGGCGCGTCGAAAGACATGATTGACGGCGTTGTCAACGGGTTTTTGAAGGTGCGGCTCACCGCAAGGGCCATAGATGGAGGCGCGAACAAGGCGCTCATCGAGTTCCTTTCCAAACTGCTCAAGATCAGAAAAACAGCCCTGACAATAGAGACCGGCCTCAAGGCACGAGAAAAGCGCGTAAGGGTGGAGGGCATCAAAGCAATGGAAGTGGAAAAGATATTGAGCGCGGCAAAGGGGGGATGAGGCGGATGGGTTGAGACAAGGGGTTCTATCGTTCCCACGCTCCGACGCGGGAACGCAGCCCCTGACGCTCCAGCGTCCAGCAACTTCAGCGCCCATCGGTCAATAGTCCTACCTGTGGTGGCAGGAGTTTCCTCCTGCCACAGTACTGGACTGGACTGTTTGCCGCTAGGACCGGAGGCTGTCAGGAGGAAACTCCTGACAGCATAAAAATCCGCTGAATCTCCTCGCTCATATATCCCTCTATCCTATATCCCCAAGCCAGACCATATACTTTTTGAACGGGCCGTTCTTCAAACCGTTATACAGCCTGCGGTCCGCGGTTATCATCCTTCCTTTAAGGATGTCCGCAAGGGCAACGTACAGGCAGTCGTAAACGCTCTGCCCCGACTGGTTGGCGATAACGAAGGCGGTATCGATAAATGATATGAACGAATGGGGTTTAATGGGGTACTTGCGAAGGGCGTCCCTTATGCCACTCCCTTCATCTATGGTAACAACGCCGCGCCGGACCCACTTGCAGATTATGCTGTCCATCTCCAGCAATAGGAAGTCCGGCGCATGGAGCATGTTGCTCTCGTCCAAGACCGAAAGCGCGGCCTCGCCGTATTCCTCCTCGACGAACCACTTTGCCGCCACGCTCGCATCAACGATATAGACGCTCACCGCTGCCTGTCCTCATGGATAAGCTCGACAGTGTCGGGAAACTTACGCCCCTTGAAGCGTTTGCGGAACTCTTCACATATCTTCCGGGCGGTCTCCATGTCCACCCTTGGCTCCCGCGCCGCTTGCTCCAAAATGAACTTCACCTCAGACTGGAGGGAACGACCGTCCTGCTTGGCGCGTCTTTTAAGGCTCTCCACCACTTCCTCGTCGAGATCACGAACCAATACCTGTGCCATAAACAACCCCCTTAGGAAATAATGCTATCATAATGATAGCATAGGACTTAATTCATGTCAACGCCTTACGAGGGGGAGATCACTCCATTATCCACATCAGGACTATCGGCGTGGTAATGATGCTTATAAGCGTGCTAACGGCCACTATCGAGGCCACGAGTTCGCTGTTGAGCTTATATCTGTGGCTTACGACGAAGTTTATGACGGCCGACGGCATTGCCGAGGACAGGACTATTATCTTCCTGTTAAGCCCCTCGATGCCGAGGAGTGTAACCACGATGTACGCGATTGCGACCCCGCCGATAATCCTTATAAGCGCCCCGGCGATTGATATGGCGGGACTGGCCAGCTTCGTGGAGTGGAGCCTGTACCCAAGGGCTATCTGCATTAAGGGTATGGTTGCCGCGCCGAGCATGTCAACGGTTGATATGACCGGCTCAGGCAATCGCACGTCCGCAAGGTTTAAGGCTATGCCGATGCTTGACGCATATATGAGCGGAAGCTTGAACATCTCGGCAAATCCGCCGCTGCCCTTTGCTATGTATATGCCGAGCGAGTACACGAGAAAGCTGATGGCTATGTAGTAGAGAACCGCGATGGCAAGGCCGTCCGGCCCGAACGCGAGGATGGCGAGCGGAAAGCTCATGTTCCCGGAGTTCATGAACATGGCCGGAAGGTAAAAACCGCGCAGGTCTTTCCGTTTGATGATTGTCAGGTATATGTAGCTTACTATCCCCGTGCCAATGACTACGACGAGCGCCGCAAACCCTACGACAACAAGGTCATGGGCAGCGAACTGTTTTTTGGACAGGGACGATATGACAAGCGCCGGTATGGTGAGGTATAAGAGTATCTCTATGACGGGCTCAAGGATGAGCTTCTTGAAATGGGCAAACAGGTATCCAAGGCCGATGATGCAGAATACAGGGAGGACGACGTAGAGAATTTTAAGCGTCATTTCATGATATACCTCCTCTCCCCGATGGGGAGAGGATTGAGCCTGCCCCCGAATGCTTCTATCGGGGGGTTGAGGGGGTTTTAATCGCCGTATCCCCCTCACCCTGCCCTCTCCCCCGATGGGGAGAGGGTTACTATGAACGTTTCATCATCCTTTCACGGTCACGGACACGGTTCACGGTATTTCCGTTACTCCCTTTCCACCACTATGAGCGTTTCATCCGGGTTCACCGAATCGCCTATCTTGACGAGTATCTTCTTTACGACGCCGCTTATGGGCGTGTGCACCTCGTTTTCCATCTTCATGGCCTCGACCGTAAGGAGCGTGTCGCCTTCGCTCACCTTCGCGCCAAGCGTGGTCTTGATGAACGTTACCTTGCCCGGTATCGGCGTGGTTACGTCGCCCTCTTTTTTGGCCTTGGGCCTGTGGGACTGCGTAACCGAAGGCATCTCGATTTCACCGGCGGTCGTTGGGATGACCTCGGTAAGGGTCTCTATCATCACCTCTTCAAGCCTGTTGTCAACCGTGATGAAGAACGGGCGCTTGCCTTCGACCTTGTGCCCGGCTCCGGCCACCTTTATCCTGTACGACTCGCCGTGCACCGTCACGAGAAACTCGCTTGGAGCCAGAAACGGCGCTGATGCGGCGGGCAATGCCTCGCCTTTTTGTTCCTCAAGCGGCTCAGGCGTGAGCTTCCCTGCCTCCCTCTGCTCGAAGAACTCAAGGGCGACAATCGGGAAGAGCGCGTAGGTCAACACATCCTCTACCGTCTTTGCCTTGCCGTCAATGTCGCGGATGATCTTGTCAAGCTCAGGCTCCAGTAAATCCGCCGGACGGCAGGTTATGGGCCTTTCATCCCCTATGGCCTTCTTGCGCGCCGTCTCGTCAACCTTCCCGGGCGGAGTGCCGTACAGCCCCCTGAAGTACCCCCGCGTCTCGCTCGTTATGACCTTGTACCTTTCCCCCATGAGCACGTTGAGCGTTGCCTGAGTGCCCACCACCTGACTCGTCGGGGTAACGAGCGGGGGATAGCCCATGTCCTTTCTCACCAGAGGGATCTCGGCAAGCACCTCGTTCATCCTGTCAAGGGCGTTTTGCTCCTTGAGCTGGTTGGCAAGGTTGGATATCATGCCTCCGGGTATCTGCACCACGAGCGTCCTCGTGTTGATGGAGGTATATTCGCTCTCGAAGCGTTTGTATTTTTTTCTTACGTCCCTGAAGTAGTCTGCTATCTCGGCAAGGAGCGACAGATCAAGCCCGGTGTCGTAGGGCGTGCCCTGCAGCGCGGCAACGATGGACTCCGTCGCGGGCTGCGCCGTTCCCGATCCCATGCTTGATATGGCCGTGTCAACTATGTCCGCGCCGGCCTCTATGGCCTTCAAATAGCTCATCGCGGCAAGACCTGACGAGTCGTGCGAATGCATGTGCACCGGCAGACCTATCTTTGCCTTGAGCTTTCCCACGAGGTCAAAGGCCGCGGCAGGGGTCAGTAGCCCGGCCATGTCCTTTATGCAGATGGTGTCCGCCTTGAGCTCGGCGAGCCTCACGGCCATGTCAACGAAGCCCTCGTGCGAGTGCACGGGACTCGTGGTGTAACAGATGGCGGCCTCCACCGTTGCCTTTGCCTGCTTCGCAGCCTTTATGGCCACTTCCATGTTTCTTATATCGTTGAGCGCGTCGAATATCCTGAATACGTCTATGCCGTTTTTGGCGGAACGCTCCACGAACTTTTTCACCACGTCGTCGGAATAGTGCCTGTAGCCCACGAGGTTTTGGCCCCTGAGGAGCATCTGAAGCCGCGTGTTCGGGATGGCCTTTCTCATCTGGACGAGCCTGTCCCACGGGTCTTCCTTCAAAAATCTCAGACATGCGTCAAAGGTCGCCCCGCCCCATGCCTCAAGGCTCCAGTACCCGACCTTGTCAAGCATCCCGGCGGCTCCAAGGAGGTCAGGCGTCCTCATGCGCGTCGCAAGCAGGGACTGATGCGCGTCCCGCAGTACGGTATCGGTTATCTTAGTCGGCCTCGCTTCTATCTTGTCGCTAACACCGGTCTTTGTCTTGTTCTTTTGGCTGTTCACCATTGCCCTCCGTCAGAATCCGTAATGCGCGGCTATGGCCGCTGATATCGCGGCCACGAGGTCCGTAGGTTCGTTGTACTCTGCGTAGTCTTTGAGTTCAGGCTTCCTGTCAATAAACCCGGTGTCGAAGTCGCCCTTTTGAAAGTCCGGGTCTTCCATTATCTTTTTAAGGAACGGTATCGTGGTCTTTACCCCGCGTATGACGAACTCGTCAAGACAGCGGTGCATCCTTCGCACGGTCTCGTTCCACGTGGAGCCTCTTACGATGAGCTTTACCACGAGCGAGTCATAGTGGCTCGGTATGATGAAGTCCTTGTAGATAGCCCCGTCAATCCTTACGCCTATGCCGCCGGGGGAGTAGTAGGCAGTAACCCTGCCGAATGAAGGGCGGAAGTTGTGCCTCGGGTCCTCGGCGCAGATGCGGCACTCCATTGCATAGCCGGTTACGCGCACGTCCTGCTGCGTAAAGTCAAGCCTTTGCCCCGCGGCAATCTCGATCTGCTTTTTTACGAGGTCTATGCCTGTTGTTTCCTCGGTAATCGCGTGCTCGACCTGTATCCTTGTGTTCATCTCAAGGAAGTAGTAGTTCCTTTGCGCGTCAACGAGAAACTCCACCGTGCCGGCGTTGGTGTAGTTTGCCGCCTTTGCCGCCTTTATCGCGTCGGCGCCCATACGGGCGCGCAAATCGTCGTCAAGTATAAGAGACGGCGTTATCTCGATGAGCTTTTGATGCCTTCTTTGTATGGAACATTCGCGTTCGCCGAGATGCACGATGTTGCCGTGATTGTCCGCGAGTATTTGAAACTCTATGTGGTGAGGACGCTCGATGAACTTTTCAAGGAACACCTCGGATACGCCAAATGCCGCGGCGCTCTCCTTCTTTGCCGTACTTAGCGCCGCTATAAGCTCTTCCTTGTTCCTTGCGACGCGAAGCCCCCTGCCTCCGCCGCCTCCCGATGCCTTGACCATCACCGGATACCCGATTTTATCGGCCTCGGCCACGGCCTCGTCAACGCTCTTTACCGAATTTTCAGTGCCGGGCAGTATTGGGACTCCGACCTTTTTCATCATGCGTCTCGCATTGACCTTGTCGCCCATGTCCGTAATGGTTTTGCTCGTCGGGCCTATGAAGGTTATGCCTTTTTTCTCGCACAGCAACGGAAAGCGCGGGTTCTCGGAGAGAAAGCCGTATCCGGGGTGTATCGCGTCAACGCCTATCTTTGTCGCAAGGTCAACGATACGGTGTATGTTGAGATAGCCCTGTATAGGGCCCGGCCCCACCATGTACGATTCGTCCGCCTTCTTGACGTACAGGGAGGTTGCGTCCTCCTCGGAGTATATGGCCGCTGTTGCGATGCCGATCTCCTTGCAGGCGCGTATGATGCGCGTGGCTATCTCGCCCCTGTTTGCTATAAGAACTTTTTTGAACATGTCGTTAGAGGTCATGGATTGGCGCGTCATCAGCGCCGCGAACGCAATATTAAGCCAATATTCCCTTGAAAAGTCAATTAAATACCGTGATGAGGCCGTGAACCGTGACCGTGAAAGACTCTTATCTTTTCACGGTTCACGGTCACGAACACGGTCTTTATTTGCAAACGCCTCAGCCTGTTTAATCCTCTCAATCGTCTTGGTTTGCCCCATTGCCTCCATCATCTCGAATATGCCGGGGCTTACCGTGCCTCCTGTCAGCGCAACGCGCACGGGCTGGGCAAGCGCGCCGAGCTTCATGGCCTTTTCCTGAAGCTCAGCGCTAAAGGCGGCCTCGATTGACTTTGCGTCAAAGCCATTGAGGCCGGAGAGCTTTAACCCCAGAGCCTCAAAGATGGGCGCGGCCTCGGGCAAGAGGAACTTATCCGCCGCTTTTTTGTCGTATTCAACCTTGTCCGTGTAATAAAAGACGGCCTGCGTTGCCATCTCCTTGAGCGTCTTTGCGCGCTCTTTAAGCGTGTTTATTATCTTTTCGTTCCGGTCATCCCCTGTTGCGTCAATGCCAATCTCTTTGAGAAACGGCAAAAGCAGCGGGACAAGCTCCATGACAAGCGTTGACTTTATATAATGCTGATTGAGCCACGTCAGTTTTTCAGGGTTAAAGACGCCGGAGGATTTGCCGACGTTTGCAAGCGAGAATTTTTCAATAAGCTCTTCTATGGAGAATATCTCCTGATCCCCGCTCGACCACCCAAGACGCGCAAGGTAGTTGACAAGGGCATGAGGAAGAAGCCCCATGTCCTTGTATGCCATGACGCTCGTTGCGCCGTGGCGCTTACTCAGGCGCGTCTTGTCCGGGCCAAGGATCATGGGCACGTGCGCGAACATCGGCAACGGTTTCCCAAGCGCCTTGTATATGAATATCTGTTTGGGCGTGTTGTTTACGTGGTCGTCCCCGCGTATGACGTGCGTTATGCCCATGAGCGCGTCGTCCACGACCACGCAAAAGTTGTACGTCGGGGTTGAATCGCTCCTTAATATTACAAGGTCTTCAAGGGTAGAGTTGTCAAAGGTTATCTCCCCTTTTATCGCATCCTTGAACGACGTTGAGCCGGTAAGCGGAGATTTGAACCTCACGGCGTAAGGCTTGTCAGGCGAGTCTTTCCTTTCCCTGCACCTGCCGTCGTACATGGGCGCGCGGCCTTCTTTCATGGCCGCATCGCGCCTTTGGACAAGCTCCTCGCTCGTGCAATAGCAACGGTAGGCAAGATGAGCCTCAAGCAGCTCCTTGGCGCGTCTCCTGTACTCGTCGTACATGGCGCTCTGAAAAAACGGCCCTTCGTCCCAGTCGAGGCCGAGCCACTTCATGCCGTCCAATATGGCCTTTGTCGCCTCATCCGTGGAGCGCGCCGCGTCGGTATCCTCTATGCGTAGTATGAACTTCCCCTTGTAATGCCTTGCAAAGAGGAAATTGAACAGGGCTGTCCTTGCCCCTCCGATGTGCAGATACCCGGTTGGGCTTGGGGCAAAACGAGTGCGTACCGTCAAGAGCGAGACCTCCTGTAAAGACCGTGAACCGTGACCGTGAAAGGACAAAGACCGTTGGCCGTGTAAAAACGAATCCTTTACGGTTACGGTCAACGGTCTTTAACTTATGATGAATCCGGCGTAGCCGACCACCTGCGAATAATCACCGCTCACGTCGCCGGACGTGGCGTACCTTACAAGGCGCGCATTTGTCGCGCCAAGGGCTATGGCGGCGGACAGCGTTATCGCCGCCGGGAGCACGCCGCACATGCTTATCCCTTCCATCGTCGTAACCTTTATCAGCCCCTCAGGATCGAGCGACGTGACGCGCTCGATGGCAAGCGCGTCCTTTGACCGCGTGGTTCTGTCGGATTCGTAATGGTTCATATCCGAACTTGCCACGATGAGCACGTCTGATTTGAAGCGTTTAATCGCGCTGGCTATGGCCTCCCCTATGGTCCGGCAGTCCTTTGGTCTTGCGCGCATGACGGTTATCGGCACTATCGTCGCCGATTTGTTGAGCGTCAGTATGAACGGAAGCTGCACCTCAAGCGAGTGCTCAAGGGCATGCGCCGAGAAGTCCTCGCTCAACAGATCCGTTTCCTCGGTTATGAGAGAGGCCAAATCCGCGTTGACGTTGGCGCTTGCCAAGGGCACCTCCCATGTCCCTTGAGTCATAATGGATACGTCCGGGCCGCATCCTGTGTGGTTCGGCCCGATGAGCACCACGGTATCCGGCATGACGATTGACGAATACACGGCCCCGGCAACGTGGCCTGAATACACGTATCCGGCGTGCGGGGCTATTATCGCCCTGGCCTTTTCTTTTGCCGCGCCTTGGTCAAGAAATCCGGCTACGCTCTTTTTGAGCGGCTGGGAATTAAGCGGATAAAAACTTCCTGCCACGCATGGTTTTCTTATCATCTCGCATATCCCCTTGTCAACTGAAAGGCCGTGTGTGAAGCCGTGACCGTGAACCGTGACCGTAAAGGATTCGTTTTTACATGGTCAACGGTCTTTGTCCTTTCACGGTCACGGTCACGATTCACGGTCTTTATCCTTTCACGGTCGTTAAGCCCATGCGGAGGCCCTTTTAGTCCACGTATCACCCGGATAGCGCCTGTGCATTGACTCCCACGTCCGAGCAAGATGCTCGCTGTCGCCAGTCTCCATGTAGAGAGTAACGCCAAGGTAGTAACGCGCCTCCGGCGCCACGGCGGACTCTGGCCTCATGTCAAGTATCCAACTGAAGGCGCGCTCCGCATCCTTGAATCTTTTTCTATGGAACGACGCAAGACCCTCGGAGAGCAACATCTGGGAGATGAAGTCCTGCGGCGGCAAAAAACCCACCCATCTTTCAAGCTCCTTGCCTTTCTCGTCCGCAAGCACGAACGTCGGCGTGAGTTCCACGTTGTAGGCAACGCTCAAATCCGGCTCTCCGGAAGTCAGGAGACTTACCGGGACGAAATGCCGCTCAATATGAGAGATGACCTCATTGTTCCTGAAGGTGAGGGAGGCGCTTTTTTCCGACCCGGCGCAATCTGGATGATTAAAGAAGATGAGCATGGGTTTCCCTGAACCACGCGCCTCCACCATAGCCGCTTCCATATTCGTAAGCCATTTTATATCAAACATTTTAATACACCTCCTTAAAGAACCCCATTGCAAGTCAACCATATTTGTTCAGGCTGCTCAAATCTTCCCATTGCAATAATGAAAAGACGCAATAGGAACCCAGCCAGATGCAAGGCGTCAAGAAGCGACGACGACAACGCCGCAGATGGGCGTTTTTGAGCAACCTGATTCCCTCTATTAATTATACAATCAAACTGCGCTGCGTCAAGTCAGTTTGATGCGCCGTAACAATGGGCTTTTATTTTGACAATCGCGGGATAATCGCATAATATATGTGATTGACTTCGCAGACAACGACAACATGTAAAATAAGCGGCATAAAAGGCCATAGATTGCCACAGAATGCCACAGAATGGTAAACAGGCACAAGTGACTGACAAAAACAGGATACGCAATTTTTCCATAATAGCCCATATAGACCACGGTAAATCAACGCTTTCCGACAGGATACTTGAGTTCACCGGGGCGCTCACCAAGCGCGAGATGAAGGATCAGTTCCTCGACAAGATGGAACTTGAACGCGAGAGGGGCGTAACCATCAAGGCGCAGACCGCAAGGCTAACGTACAAGGCCGAGGATGGGCATACCTACACGCTTAATCTCATTGACACCCCGGGGCACGTGGACTTCAGCTACGAGGTGAGCCGCTCCCTTTCGGCCTGCGAGGGCGCGGTGCTCATAGTGGACGCATCTCAAGGAGTTCAGGCGCAGACGGTCGCGCATCTTTACACGGCCGTTGACGTCGGGCTTGAAATAGTCCCGGTGCTCAACAAGATTGACCTGCCTGCGGCAGACCCTCCCCGCATAAAGGCCGAGATAGAGGAGGTCTTAGGGCTGGACGCCTCGGACGCCGTATTGACCAGCGCAAAGGCGGGCATAGGCATAAAAGATGTGCTTGAGGCCGTTGTGCGGCGCATCCCTCCCCCCAAGGGAGAGGCGTCGAAGCCGCTCAAGGCCCTTGTGTTCGACAGTTGGTACGACACCTATCAGGGCGTCGTGGTGCAGGTTCGCGTCTTTGACGGTGAAATAAAAAGCGGGATGCGGATACGGTTCATGGCAACCGGCAAGACCTTTGACGTGGATAAGGTCGGGGTGTTCGCGCCGTTCCCTACCGGGATAGACGCCCTTGGCGTGGGAGACGTCGGATTCGTCGTTGCGGGCATAAAAGAGGTCAGGGACACGAACGTCGGAGACACCATAACCGACGCGGCAAGACCGGCCGATACGCCCCTTGCCGGTTACAAGGCCGCAAAGGCAATGGTCTTTTCAGGTCTTTATCCAGTTGATTCGGCGCAGTATGAAGACCTCAAGGAGGCGGTCGTAAAGCTCAGGCTCAACGACTCGTCATTTACCTTTGAGCCTGAGACCTCCATTGCATTGGGCTTCGGCTTCAGATGCGGCTTTTTGGGACTTTTTCACATGGAGATAATCCAGGAGAGACTTGAGCGCGAATATGGGCTTGAACTCATAACCACTGCGCCTACGGTCATATACAGGGTAACGAAGACGGACGGCTCAGTCGTTCACGTGGACAACCCGGCAAGCCTGCCTTCGCCGCAGTACATAGAGTTAATAGAAGAGCCTTTCATCCTCGCCACGCTGCACCTGCCAGCCGAGTATCTCGGGGCGGTGATTGCGCTTTGCGAGGCCAGAAGGGGCATCCAGCGGGACATAAAATATCTCTCGACGTCGCGCATCATGGTTCTGTACGAGATACCGCTCAACGAGATAGTCCTTGATTTTTACGACAAGCTCAAGACCCTTTCCAAGGGCTACGCCTCGATGGACTACGACTATCTCGACTTCAGAAAATCAGACCTTATAAAACTCGACGTCCTTATAAACGGGGATGCCGTTGACGCCCTGTCGCTCATCGTCCCGCGTGAGAAGGCGTATCAGAGGGGCTTTGACCTTTGCGAGAAAATGAAGGAGATAATCCCAAGGCAGATGTTCGAGGTGGTCATACAGGCCGCCATCGGAAGCCGCGTTGTGGCCAGAGAGACCGTAAAGGCGCTGAGAAAAAACGTAACGGCCAAATGCTACGGCGGGGACATAACGCGAAAAAGGAAACTCATTGAAAAACAGAAGGAAGGGAAAAAACGGATGAAGCAGGTGGGCAAGGTTGAGCTTCCGCAGGAGGCGTTTCTAGCGGTGTTGAAGGTAGGCTAACTTATGGCATATATCAAAAAGACACGGCAAGAAGCCGCAGGAAAGAGCAGAAAACAGCATATCAAGGAGCTGATCGAGGCGATTGCAATTGCCCTGGCCCTTGCGCTCGTCATCAGGGCCTTCGTCATACAGGCCTTTAAGATACCTTCAGGCTCGATGGAGGACACGCTTCTTATAGGGGATCATCTCATCGTAAGCAAGTTTGCCTACGGCCTTCAGGTTCCCAAGCCCGCCATGATAGACGTGTATGGCGTCAGGGTGCCTTTCTTTGAGACCACCCTTCAGCCGATATGGGGGGAGATCAAAAGGGGCGACGTCATCGTGTTCCGTTTTCCGGCGGACAGGACAAAGGACTATATAAAGCGAGTGGCCGCCCTTTCAGGCGAGCGCATAGAGATGCGGAACAGGGTCATCTACGTCAACGGCGTGGTCTGGGATGAACACTACGGCGTAAACAAAGGCGGGCAGTTCGGCGAGACGGTTGAGAAGAACATAAACTTCGGCCCCGTTACCGTTCCCGACGGTCATGTCTTCGTAATGGGCGACAACAGGGACAGGAGCTATGATTCGAGATTCTGGGGCGCTGTGCCGATACGCGAAATAAAGGGCAAAGCCTTCATACTATACTGGTCGTGGGACGCTGAAAGCAACTGGATCAGGTTTTCAAGGCTTGGTGGGCTGATACGGTAGTAAAGACCGTGAACCGTGACCGTGAAAGAAAACGACATGCGCTCAGACGTGGCCGGGTTTATCGGGTATCTTAAGATTGAACGGAATTTATCGCGGCATACTCGGTCCGCTTATGGCAGCGACCTCGGCCAGTTCATCGCCTTTCTTGAATCATCGCGCCTCACTCTTGAAAACGGCGCGGCAACGGCCTCTCTTGTTACCGGCGACGTTGTTACAAGGTTCGTACGCGACCTGCACGGAAGCGTAAAAAAGGTTTCCATAGCGAGAAAGCTGTCGAGTCTCAGGGCTTTTTTCAGGTATCTTGTAAGGGTCAGGCGCATCAGCTCAAATCCCGCCTCTCTCGTGCCGACGCCAAAGGCTGAAAGATTCCTGCCAACGGTCTTGAGCGTCGAGGAGACGATAATCCTTATCAACGCGCCTGTAAGGACGGCAAAAAAGGCGTATGGCGGACTATCGGCGTTAAGAGACCTTGCCGTGCTTGAGACCATATATTCATCGGGCATACGTGTCGGCGAGCTTGTCGGTCTTGCGATGAAGGACGTTGACCTTGAATCAGGAACCATAAAGGTCGTTGGCAAGGGCAATACGGAGCGGATTGCGTATCTCGGCTCTTATGCGCGTCAATCCCTTGCCGCTTATATAAAGCGCGCAAGGACCGGGGCGGCTGTGAGTGCGCCTCTGTTCGCGGGCAACAAGGAGGGCAAGGCACTTGTGCCGCGCACGGTGCAGAGGCTGGTAAAGAGGCACGCCGAGGCAAGCGGCATAACCAAGACGCCAACGCCCCACGCGCTGAGGCACTGCTTTGCAACGCACCTGCTTGACGCCGGGGTAGACCTGAGGACCATACAGGAGATGCTGGGGCACGCGAAGCTTTCAACCACGCAACGATATACAAAGGTGGGCATTGCCAGCCTCATGGCCGCTTATGACTCGGCGCACCCCAAGGCAAAAAAGCCGCGATGAGCCTACCTTTTTTGAAAAAAAGGTAGGCCCCCCGATTAAAACATTCGAGGGCAGGCTCCAAACTTTAATTGGGCATAAGCAGCCGGGCTGGCGAATACGGATATTGCCCGCGCGGCTTGTCCCACTCAGAAAAATTTCTAATTTTTATAGGCTTACCTGTCGAAGGAGAAAGATGCCATGTCCGACAACAACTGGTTTCACGGAACAACGGTCATTTCGATAAGACGCTCAGGCCGCGTGGCAATGGCCGCTGACGGGCAGGTTACGCTCGGCTCCACGGTCGTAAAAAAATCCGCGGTCAAACTGCGTCCCATGCGGGGCAACGCGGTCATCGCCGGTTTTGCGGGGTCAACTGCGGACGCCTTGACGCTGTTCGACAAGTTCGAGTCCAAACTTGAGGAGTTCCGGGGCAACCTGACGCGCTCAGCCGTGGAGCTTGGCAAGGACTGGAGGACGGATAAGATTCTCAGACGGCTTGAGGCGCTGCTTATCGTGTCAGACTCCGAGCATACATTCATCATCTCAGGCGCGGGCGACGTTATAGAGCCTGAGGACGGCATCGCGGCAATAGGCTCAGGCGGCCCTTACGCGCTCTCGGCGGCAAAGATGCTCCTTCGCCATACAGAGATGGACGCAAGGACAATCGCCGAGAACGCGATAAAGGCGGCCGCCGAGATATGTATATATACGAACGACGTGATAAGCATCCTTGAACTGGCATAATCCAAGGCAAAGGGTTGAATTATGACAATGGGCTTGACTCCAAAAGAGATAGTTGCCGAGCTTGACAAATATATCATCGGGCAGGCGCAGGCAAAACGCGCCGTTGCCATCGCGTTGAGGAACCGGTGGAGGCGCCAGCAGGTAGCGCCGGGTCTGCGCGATGAAATATCGCCTAAGAACATCATCATGATCGGCCCTACCGGGGTGGGCAAGACCGAGATATCACGGCGTCTTGCCAAACTCGCCCATGCCCCGTTCATAAAGGTGGAGGCATCCAAGTTCACAGAGGTCGGCTACGTGGGCAGGGACGTTGAGAGCATCATACGCGACCTTGCAGAGCTTGCCGTCAAGATGGTCAAGGACGAAGAAAAGGCCAAGGTGCTGGCAAAGGCCGAGGAGTTGGCCGATGAGCGGCTTCTTGACTGTCTCCTGCCGCCCGCGCCAAGCGTCCCGGTTTATCAGGGAGCGCCGTATCAACAGGAGATCGAAAGACCGGCAAGGGAACGCGAGGCTCAAAAAGGCACGAGGGACAAGCTGCGCGCGCTTTTGATAGAGGGGAAGCTGGACGACAGGGTCGTTGAGATAGAAATATCGGAACATAAACCACCCGTCATAGAGATACTCTCAGGCGTAACGGGCGGCGGCGACGACATGAACATAAAGGAGATGTTCGGCAACCTCTTTCCAAGGAAGGCCGGAAAGAGGAAGCTCAAGGTGCCGGAGGCGAGAAGCGCACTCATACAGGACGAGGCAAGCAGGCTCATTGACATGGACAAGGTAGGCAAAGACGCCATTGAGCGCGTCGAGCAATCCGGCATCGTCTTCGTTGACGAGATAGATAAGATTGCCGGACGTCAGTCCGGCACTACGCCTGACGTGTCAAGGGAGGGCGTACAAAGGGACCTTCTGCCTATAGTCGAAGGCTCTACGGTCAATACGAAGTACGGCATGGTCAAGACCGACCACATACTGTTCATCGCGTCAGGCGCGTTTCACGTTGCAAAGCCCTCTGACCTGATACCGGAATTTCAGGGCAGGTTTCCCATAAGGGTCGAACTCCTCCCGCTCGGAGAGGCCGACTTCATTAGAATCCTCACCGAGCCTGAGAACGCGCTTTTGAAGCAGTACAAGGCGCTGATAGAAACGGAAGGCGTGGAGGTCGAGTACACGGACGACGGGGTTCGGGAGATAGCCTCCATAGCCGCGATCGTGAACGAGCGCATGGAAAACATAGGCGCAAGGCGTCTTCACACGGTAATGGAAAGGGTCTTTGACGATCTTTCCTTCGATGCGTCGGACGCGAAGGATAAAAAAGTCCTGATAGACGCTCAGTACGTAAAAAAGAGGCTCTCAGACATCGTCAAGGATCAGGACCTTTCGAGATATATTTTATAGAGGAGGAAGGCGTGTACGATCTCATCATCATAGGCGCGGGGCCGGGCGGCCTTACGGCAGGGATATATGCGGCGCGCTCGCGCTGCAAGGCGCTGCTTATAGAGAAGGAGATGATAGGCGGCCAGATCGCGTCAAGCGACGTTATAGAAAACTACCCCGGCTTTCCGACGATAAGCGGGGCCGGACTCATGGAGTTGTTTGAAGCCCACGCAAAGGGCGCGGGGCTGGAGATAAAGTTCTCAGAGGCGCAAAATATTACGCTTGACGGCAACGTCAAGGTGATAAAGACGCCTGAAGGAGAGCTTCGCGCAAAGGCCGTCATCATCTCAACCGGCGCAAAGCCGAAAAGACTCGGCGTACCCGGAGAAAAAGAGTACACGGGCAAGGGCGTTTCATACTGCGCCACCTGCGACGGCCCGTTCTTCAGGGGCAGGGCCGTCATGGTCGTGGGCGGCGGGGACACGGCGATAAAGGAGGCGGTCTATCTGTCCAAGCTCGCCTCCAAGGTCTATATAGTACACAGGCGGGATAGGTTTCGCGCCGAAAAGATACATGAGGAAAAGGCAAGGGGCGCGGGCAATGTCGAGTTCCTTACGAGCCATGTCCTCAAGGAGATAAAGGCAACAGACGGCCTCGTATCAAGCGCAATCGTCGGGGATTTGAAGTCCACGGCCGTAAAGGACGTCCCTGTCGAGGGGGTGTTCGTATTCGTGGGCATCAATCCGACCACGGATTTCGTTGACGTTGACAAGGACGAGGCAGGGTTCATAAAAACCAACCATGAGATGCAAACGAGCGTCCCCGGCATATATGCCGTTGGCGACTGCCGCGTAACGCCGTTACGACAGGTGTCCACCGCCGTTGGAGACGGCGCCTTTGCCGCTCACGCGGCCGGGGAGTACATTGAAAACTTCAAGCCTTGACAATACGGCGAAGCATATCAAGGGCGCTGGCGACAATACTTATGTTACCCCTGCGGTAAGCAGCTTTGCGCTGACCGGACGGCGCGTCATCGTGTCGCTCGGCGGCAACGCCATATTAAGGCGCGGCGACAAGGGGCTGATCGAGGAGCAAAGCGATAACGCGGGCCGGGCATGCGCCTTCATAGCCGCTCTCGCGGGCAAGGCGCTTAGCGTCATCGTAACGCACGGCAACGGCCCGGTCGTGGGCAATATCGTCTTGAGAAACGAATGCGCCAGAGACACCATTGCCCCCATGCCGCTCTACATCTGCGACGCGGACTCAGAGGGCGGGGTCGGCTTTATTATCCAACAGGCGATCTACAATCAGCTTCAGATAATTCATAAAACAGGGGAAGTCGCAGCCGTGATAACTCAGGTCGTGGTTGACGCTGATGACCCGGCCTTTGGTGCGCCGACAAAGCCGATAGGCCCCTATTACTCGGAGAAGGAAGCCGCAGAAATTAAAAGGACGCGGGGCTGGACAATGGCAAAAGACGCTGTAAGCGGGGTAAGGCGCGTTGTGCCGTCTCCGCGCCCCAAAAGGGTGGTGGAGGCAAGCGTAATAAGACGGCTTGCGGACTCAGGCGTTATCGTGATTGCCGCTGGCGGAGGAGGCGTGCCTGTAGTGGAGCTGGAGCACGGGACGCTAAGAGGCATTGACGCGGTGATTGATAAAGACCTTGCCACGTCCCTGCTGGCCAAAGAGACCGGGGCGGAGATGTTCATAAACCTTACTCAGGTTGACATGGCGTACAAGGGGTTCGGCAAGCCGGGGCAGGAGCCGCTTTCGCGGCTTGATGTAAAAACCGCGCGCCGTTTGCTTGACGCCGGAGAGTTTCCCGCTGGCAGCATGGGGCCAAAGATTCAGGCCGCAATAGAGTTCATCGAGGCCGGAGGAAAAGAGGTTCTGATAACCTCGCCTGAGCGCATCGCTGAGGCGCTGGAAGGCAGGGC
Source organism: Deltaproteobacteria bacterium (assembly GCA_038043305.1). Lineage (GTDB taxonomy): Bacteria > Desulfobacterota > GWC2-55-46 > GWC2-55-46 > GWC2-55-46 > JACRCE01. The sequence continues at coordinate 17,015 of JBBTCG010000140.1, forward strand.
TGGAACGAGGATAGTGCCATAGGTGTACAAGACGCCATTTCGTGTTAACATACAGGATAATGGACATTATTTATTTTATAATCGGAGCCGCTATAAGCGCGATAATCGTTTGGCTCTTGGCAAGGTCTCATTACGGCGCGGCCTCTTCGGCATCTGAAGCCGTTGTCGGCGAGTTGAGGCGGCAGTTCGTTGACAAGGACGAGGAGTTGGCAAGACTCAGGGCCGAATCTCTCAAAGAGCGGCACGAAAAAGTCGAGGCAACGACGCGCCTTGAGGCCGCTCAGCAAGGGCTTGAGGAGCAGCGCGGCCTTATCGAGGCCATGAAGCAGGAGTTGAAGGACACCTTCAGCGCCCTGTCCGGCGCGGCGCTTGACAGCAACAACGAGCGGTTTTTGACCGTCGCCAAAGCAACCATCACGGCCATGCTCACTGAGACCGAGGGCAAGCTCGGCAAGCACACAAGCGCCATTGACGGCTGCATAAAGCCGTTGCAGGAGATGCTCCAAAGATACGACGTAGGGTTGCGCTCCCTTGAGGAAAAGAGGGCACGCGAACACGGCAGCCTCGCGGAGCAGCTTAAAGCGCTCACGCAAAACAACGCAAGCCTCCAGAAGGAGACGGCCAACCTTGTTACAGCGCTCAGAAAGCCGCAGGTTCGCGGCAGGTGGGGCGAGATGCAGCTTAGAAGGGTAGCCGAACTTTCAGGCATGTCAGGCCACTGCGACTTCACAGAGCAGGTTACGTTTGCAACCGATGACGGCAGCATAAGACCGGATATGATAGTTCATCTTCCCGGCAGGCGCGATATAGTGGTTGACGCAAAGGTAACGTTGGAGGCGTACTTCGACGCACTCGCGGCGGCAACTGAGGATGATAAAAAGAGCGCCATGAAGAGACTAGGCCAACATGTTCGCGCTCATATAGACGGTCTCGCCAAAAAGGAGTACTGGAGCCAGTTCACTCAATCCCCTGAGTTGGTAGTGATGTTCCTGCCCGGAGAATCATCATTGGGCGCGGCGCTTGAGGAAGACCCCGACATCCTTGAGTACGCCATGACGAAAAAGGTTTTACTTGCGACGCCCGCTACCTTCATGGCGCTCATGGCCGGAGTAGCCTCTGGATGGCGACAGGAGGACGTGGCAAAAAACGCGGACGAGCTGAGGACATTGGGCGCGGAGTTGTACAAAAGGATGAGCACGTTCGCGGCGCATCTTGCGCGAATGGGCGGCGCAATAAGCTCGGTCAATGACAGTTACAGCGAAGCCGTCGGATCGCTCGAATCAAGGGTGATGCCGACGATAAGGAAGTTTAAGGAGCTTGGCGCGGCAGGCGGGGACGATATACCCGAACTCAAACCAGTTGACAAAACGCCGAGGCCCATGCGCCTTGAGCATGAAACGGATAAGGAAATAACACCAACGGGGATCAAATGACAATCACAATCATAATCATAGTCGTCGGCGCCGCGCTTGCCGGGCTTGGCCCCGCATTCATCGCGCAGTTGAAGGGAAAGAGCTTTGTCAGGTGGTGGGTCTACGGGGTATTCCTGTTCCCTGTCGCCCTCCTGCACGCGCTGTCTATCGGGATGGGCGCGATGCTGCAAACAAAGCGTTGCGGGTACTGCCGGTCAATGGTGCGCATGGATGCCCCGCACTGCCCAAGATGCGGCTACGAGTTCATAGACTGGTCGTAAAGAGGGGCATGTGGTGAAGATGCGCGGCCAAGCGCCGTAGGGCGGGCATTGCCCGCCAAACATTTGCACACCTACGTGAATGGCGGGCGATGCCCGCCCTACAAAACTGTCCTTCCTTTCTACTCCGCCTCCATGACCATCCCGTCGTAGGCAAGCTCCACGCCTTGCGGCAATGATGCGTTGTCGGCCTCATAGCCCAGTAGGGCGGGCATTGCCCGCCAAAACATTTGCACACGCCCCTGAATGGCGGGCGATGCCCGCCCTACAAAACTGTCCTTCCTTTCTACTCCGCCTCCATGACCATCCCGTCGTAGGCAAGCTCCACGCCTTGCGGCAATGATGCGTTGTCGGCCTCATAGTCAACGTTGTGGCCAAGGTGCGTAAACACGGTGCGTCTTGCCCTTACTGCCAAAGCCGCCTCAATGGCTTGGCTTATGGAAAAATGCGTGGGATGGGGTTTGTGCCTCAATGCGCCGAGTATGAGCAGGTCAAGCCCCTTTAGAGCAACCTCTGACTCCTTCGGGATGGATGAGCAGTCCGTCAGATAGGCCATGTTGCCGATGCGATAGCCGAGGATGGTATCCTTCCCATGGAGTATGTTTATAGGCTGGACTTCAATGCCGCCGAGCTTGAACATCCCTTTTACGACGCGCATGGAAAGCTTGGGCTTCCAGCCGTCGTTCGGGTCTTGAGTGAATATGTATTTGAATATGGAACGTATGCGGGAGATGGTTGCCTTGTTGCCATAGCATGGAATGACGGCTCCCTGCTGCGCCATGTTAAAAGCGCGGAGGTCGTCAATGCCGTGGACATGGTCAGCGTGATGGTGCGTGAAAAGCACGCCGTCGAGCCGCTCAAGGCCGTGCCTCAACGCCTGAGTCCTTAGATCCGTGGAGGTGTCAATGAGGATGGACGCTCCGTTTTCGATAAGAAGGGATGAGCGAGTGCGTTTGTTGCGCGGATGAGGCGAGGCGCAGACAACGCACTTGCAGCCTATGATGGGCACTCCTGTGGACGTGCCGCAGCCTAATATCGTGAGTTTCATCCGGGGTTTTTCAACGCCTACATTTCTTAAAAGAATGGTAGGCCAAAGAACCTTAATTGGGAATAAACACCAAGGCTGACCCCCGATAGAAACATTCGAGGGCAGGCGAATACTCATATTGCCCGTGCGGCAAGCACCGCGCTTATTCCTTGAATTCGCCGACCACCTTCAACTCGTCGAAGACCTCTTCGTCATGCGGCGCGTCGGCTAAAAACTCGGTGAGATCGCATCCGGCAAAGTGCTCGAAGTGCATCCCGTTTATGAAAAGCGGGCTTGACGTCGCGTCATAGACCTTGCCCTTGTATGCGATGTATATGGGGTTTGACGGGTTTGAGCCGTCGTATTTTTTCAGTTCATTTTCATCGAATATCTTCATTAAAGACGCTCCATGCTTAGTGTGAAAAACCCTTAAAACTCAGATAATATAGAATGGCGATGGCATGAAAGTCAATATAAATACGGCTGTCGAGATGGCGGTAATCACGCGCCTTCCGGCGTCCATCGGGACGCTTTGGTCTTCTATCGGCGGGTGTCCAAGCCCTATGATTGAGATGAGCGCGGCCCATATGAACCAACCGCTCCAGTAAACTGCTCCAAGCGCGATAAGCGCGGCCACCATCAGTTTCGAGAACCACCGGTGCCTTGTCCCGATAAGGGCGTAGACGATGTGCCCGCCGTCCAACTGGCCGAGCGGCAAAAGGTTCATGGCCGTTATGAACAAGCCTATCCAGCCCGCAAATGCGACCGGGTGCAGGAATATCTCTGCCCCTTCAGGCGTTACTCCAAGCGTCAGCCAGCTCAAAATCCTGAATATCAGGGACGAACCAAGCCCGAGGGTCTGCCCGGTCGGCATGTACGGCGCAACCGTCGAGAGGGTGAGGCCGTAGCCGGTTACGAAGATCGCCACGACGAATCCGGCCAGCGGCCCTGACGCGCCTATATCAACGAGCGCGTTCTTGGTGGTTATGGCCGAACGGATACGTATCACCGCCCCGAAGGTGCCTATCATGGGCGGTATGGGCGGCCCGGGTATGAACAGCGGGAGCGTGGTCTGGATGCCGTGCCTTCTTGAGGCGATGTAGTGCCCAAGCTCATGCGTGCCGAGTATGGCAAGGAGCGCGGCTGAAAACGGTATGCCCTGAGCCATGCTTTCCGGATTGGAGAATATGTCAGCGCCTTGGTACAACGCGCCTGCCGTAACGGTCGTCAGTATGGTGGCAGCGAGGAGCAGGGCCGGCCAGAAGAATGGTTTAACCCGGCCTTTCCTTTGCCCGTCGTGATGTACAGCGTAGTCCTCATTCATGCCGTGCTTCCTGATATATCTCGATCGCAACCAGCGCAACGCTTACTATCAGAGGCCCCGCGATTATGCCGATGATGCCAAAGGCGCTTACCGCGCCGAGGATGCCGAAAAAGAGAAACAGCGGATGCATGTTGATCTTGCCGCCGACTATTATCGGTCTTAAAAGATTGTCCACAAGACCTATCACCAGAGTGCCCCATACAATGAGCGCTATGCCCTTGACATACGCGCCGGTTATCAGCAGATATGCGGCCGCGGGCAGCCAGACAAGGGCGCAGCCTATGCCGGGAAGGAATGAGAGTATCAGCATGACGATGCCCCAGAGCACCGGGGCGGTCAGACCCAGCGCCCAAAACGCCCCTCCTCCGAGAAGCCCCTGAAGCGCGCCTACAAGCACCCCGCCGTTGACGCTTGCGGAGATAGCCGCGCTTGAGCGCTTGATTATCTTTGCCTGATTGACGGCCGAGAGCGGCAGGATGCGTTTTATCGCCTCAAGGAGCCTCTCCCCGTCCTTGAACATATAAAACATGGTAAAAAAGGCAAGCACCGCGTTGACGACAAACTCAAGAGAGCCTTTTATGAAGCCGGTTACGCCGCTTGCGGCAAATGAGGCGAATTCCTTTATGCCGCTTGCAAAGATGTTTTGAAGGTCTTGCGGCTCTAGCCCCGAGTACCGGGTTATGATCTGCATGAGATACGACGGCGTGAAGGCCGGGTTGTCATGCACGCGGTTCGATATGCCCTTTATGTACACGTCGGCCCATTGATATAAGTGAAACAGCTCGGATGCGGCGGCGCTTGCCATGATCACGACGGGGACGATGAGAAATAACGCAATCATGGCGCATGCAACGGCTGAGGCAACGGACGCCCCGTATCTTCCCGTGAAGATGCGTCTTTTAAGCCACTGGTAGTACGGGTGGAAAACAATCGCAAACACGCCCGCCCAGAACACGGGAACGAAGAAGGGCGCGGCAATGAGGTACACAAGGTACCCGGCAAGCAGCGCCAGAAGGAATGTAATGAGGCTCTCGGATTTCATTAAGTATCAGGTCAATTGCGAGTATTGCAGGCTGTGCTGCACGGAGTTTCCCCTCGTTAAAACAAGGGCAAACCAAACCCGCCCGGTTACGCCAATATATTATAACCACACAACCACGGTTATGCAAAGGTCTCTTTATGACGGGAGACATGGCGGGACTGGGAGGGGCTTACATTGAAAGGCCGTGACCGTGAAAGACTCAACCCCCAACCCCCTAAGTCCCCCTTGTCAGGGGGACTTTATCAGTGGGACTTTCACGGTTCACGGCCACGGTTCACGGCGTGCCGTCAGGAGTTTGCCCCTGACGGTATTTTACACGGTTCACGGTCGCGGCCTTTGTGCATCACGGCCTTTAACCGGCCCCGCCCTGTCCCAGGCCGCCCTCCTGCTTCATCGCCTGACAGACCTGCGAGCATCGCGTACAGTAGAACGTATGCGACAGATCATACTCCTTGTAGACCGGGCAGGTCTGGCACACGCAGTCCTTCTCCCACTGTATGGTCTTGCTTGTGCCTATGAGCGGATAACAGTACCCTGTCGGAACGTCACCCTTGACGTAGGTGGGGCACGCTGAACACTTGCATTTCTTCAGCACGTACTCCTGCCGCTTTCCGTACTCTTCATTGCTCATCGCCTCTATGCCGAACGCATCAATCCTGTCATACTTTCCCATAAAATCCTCCTTTCCGTTTCAATCCATGCCCCCGTGCGGAGGGCTGTTGAGGTTGAGACAACCCAATATCATATCGTGCAAGCCGAGGAGGCACGCATTCAGCAATCATACCCGGCGACAGGGTCCACGCGATGGCATCGGGGCTTGCACAAGATAGCTCAATTATTACCCCAAGTGCCGCCACGCGCAACGCATTCCGCAGGGGTGTCACTCAGGTACGCATGCCCCTCGTGAGAGCAAAAGCCGGAAATCTTTGTGCCGGCATCTGGTCTCGGTCTTGGCTCCTTGCGACAACCGGTTACCATAAACATCATAAGCGCTACGCCAAGTAAAAGTCCGGTCTTTATATACTCCTTTCCATGCAATTGCAAATGCAATTGCATTCCACCCGCTATACGGGTGATATTTATTTTCGCCGACCTGTTGGATTGAACCATATTAGAGCGCATATAACTTCGTTCCTTTCACGAAAAACAAATTGTCCCGGTCAATGCGTCATATAGTCTGTGTCAACTATAGCCCATAATGGTTAGCTGTCAAGCCCCGCCGTGCAATAAAGTGGCGCGGGACAAAATAAAACGGCGCAGGTTGGAAGCCTTGCTCCAACCTGCGCCGTTTTATTTATTAACCGCGTCAAGCGAGGGCGTGTTTACCTGCTTAACAGCGAATAAATGCTATATCCGGCGACGACTATCCCGGCGACAAGATTCACCGGCCTGCTCGACTCCGACGAGCGCGGCATGAACAAGACGTCTATCCTGAAAGCCTCTGTGAATTTAGTCCTTACAAAAAAGGTCAATATCAGCAAAATACCGTAGGCCACGCCAAGTAACGTTACGAACATATCCAGATTTTTCATTGGACATCTCTCCTATCAGACCTCTTTGTTGAAAGGACGGCGCACCGCCTTTGCACACTGCTTGCTGAACTGGAAGGAGTTGCGTCATCAGGAAGCAAACCCCGTTATGTGATCTTGTTCTCCAACGGGGTTGGCTGCCTGCAAAAGCTCACGGATTTATATAACTAAGCGAAAAAGAGGGAAGGCAATGCCTTCCCTCTTTT
>JBBTCG010000141.1:0-14471 GCA_038043305.1 Deltaproteobacteria bacterium
GACATCTGCGGACATCCGTGCCTATCATTTATCATAATCTTCAAGTAAAATAAAGCAACATCATTACGCTCCCCGGCCTCATGAACCGGAGGAGTATCTTTAAAGGCCCGTAACCGTGCACGGCGGTTGCGGGCTTTTTCTTTGGGGGGATTGCATGGCTGGCATAACTTTCGACGAAGCACAGACGCATCTCTCAACATGGCTCGACGCCGACAAGGCCGTTGCCAAAGGACAGTCCTTTTCCATAAGCGGCAAGACATATACCCGCGCTGACGCACAGGTGATACGCGAGAACATAGAGTTCTGGGACAGATACGTAAAGCGCCTCTCAAGAGGCGGCATAAAAATCTTCGGAGGCACTCCGGTCTAAATGCGAGATTCTTCGGCTTCGCCTCAGAATGACAAAAGGAACATGAACGACCTTACGATCAAAGAGAACCTTATCGACCGCGTAATCCGCTTCATCGACCCGGTGAAGGCCGAGAGGCGCTTCCGGGCGCGCGCCGCACTCGCCTTATCAAGTAGCTACATCGGCGCGTCCCGCGCCAAGAGGTCTTTGCGCCAGTGGAAGACGAGCTGGGGCGAGCGACACGCTCTTTGACCTGCCGATACTTCGTGACCGATCACGCGACATTGTCAGGAACGCGCCGCTTGCAACAGGCGCAATCAACACTGTCTGCGCGAACGTGGTTGGCACGGGCTGAAGCTCCAGTCGAGGATGTACGATAAAATTGCCTTGACAAAATATCTAAATTCTATTAAATTTATATATTCAAATCCATATCGGGGTTAGGCTATGAAGACGTATCTTCCAAAAACAGACGCAATAGACAGAAGATGGTATGTGGTAGACGCCAACGGCAAGACCCTTGGCAGACTGGCCACGCGCATTGCCGTGGTACTAAGAGGCAAGCACAAACCGACGTTCACGCCGCATCTTGATACCGGCGATTTCGTCGTAGTGGTGAATGCGGACAAGGTGGCGGTTACAGGCAAGAAGGAGACGGACAAGATATACTATCACCACACCATGTATCCGAACGGTTTGAAGTCCAGACCGCTTGGCCGGGTTATGAACGAAAAGCCTGAAGAGGCGCTTAAAAAGGCGGTGTGGGGCATGTTGCCCAAGGCAAGGCTTGGCAGGGACATATTCAAGAAGCTCAAGGTATACGCGGGAGAGGCTCATCCGCACAAGGCGCAGCAGCCTGTAGCCTTGCCGGAGCGGACCGCTCGCTAAAAAACATACAATAAGCATCAGGGGGTTTTCTAGATGGCAGACGTATACGGAGCAGTAGGAAGAAGGAAGACATCAATCGCAAGGGTCAGGATGAAGACCGGCCCCGGCGCGATTACGGTAAACGACAAGCCCATGACCGAGTATTTCAGCAGGGCCACGCTCAAGGGCATCGTAACGCAGCCCTTTGAGGTAACCAGCACTACCGGAAAGTACGACGTCATCGCCAGCGTGGCCGGCGGAGGAGAGTCGGGACAGGCCGGGGCGGTCAGGCACGGCATCGCAAGGACACTTTGCATGGCTGACGCAACATTCAGAGGCGTGCTTAAAAAGGCAGGGCTGTTGACCCGCGACCCGAGGATGAAGGAAAGAAAGAAATACGGACAGAAGGGCGCGAGAAAACGCTTCCAGTTCTCCAAGAGATAATCCACGGGTTAGAGCGCCGTTGAATTTGGGGGGAGGGTCTTTCGGCCTTCCCCTTTTTTTATTGAAGGCGTATGCGAGGTGCTTGACGATGATAAAGGTTGCCATACTTGGCGCAAGCGGCTATACCGGCATTGAGCTTCTGAGGATGCTTGCATCGCATCCGTCGGTCAGGGTGGGTTTTGCCTCGTCCCGGCAGTACGCCAACAGGCCGGTTTCAGAGGTCTTTCCCGCTCTTTCAGGTTTTTATGACGGCCTTGTCTTCATGGACACTGAAGAGTTTAAGAGGCTCAAGGTTGACGTCGCCTTTTGCGCCATGCCGCACGGCGCATCGCACGAGATTGCGGCGCCGCTTCTCGCAACAGGGGCAATCGTAATAGACCTGAGCGCTGATTTCAGGCTTAAAGACCAGAAGGTCTACAAACGCTGGTACGGGGATCATAAGGCCGGTGCGCTCTTGAAAAAGGCCGTATACGGGCTGCCTGAGCTTTATAGGGGCCAGATACGAAAGGCGCGGCTTGTCGCCAATCCGGGCTGTTACCCTACTTCGGCCATACTTGCCCTTGCGCCAGCGCTCAAACACAAGGCGTTAGACCTGGACTCGATAATTATAGACTCCAAGAGCGGGGCGTCCGGCGCGGGCAGGAGCGCGGCTGTGGACTTCTCATTTGTCGAGGTTAATCAGGGCTTCAAGGCTTATAAGGTGGGCTGCCACAGGCACACACCTGAGATAGAGCAGGAGCTTGGCCGGGTTGCCGGAAAAAAAATGGCCGTAAGCTTTACCCCGCATCTTCTGCCAGTCTCCCGCGGCATATTGACAACCGCTTATGCCGGGCTGAAAAAAGCCTCTACAACGGACGAGATGCGCGCGCTGTACGCCGCGTTTTATGAAAAGGAGCCGTTTGTCAGAGTGATGCCGTCCGGCTCTTTTCCGGACATAAGTCAGGTAAGGTGCGCCAACTTTTGCGACATAGGCGTTCATGTTGACGAGGCTGCAAAGAGGCTCACTGTCGTCTCAGTGATAGACAACCTCGTAAAGGGCGCCTCTGGACAGGCCATACAAAACATGAACATCATCACGGGGCTTGAGGAGACCATTGGCCTTATGGCGGCGCCGATTCAGATCTGACACGTGCGATTTCCTTAAACACAAAACCCCGATTGCAGAGGCAATCGGGGTTTTGTGTTTGAAAAACTCATGACGACGGGGCCGTATACAGCCGTCAAAACCTTACATTTAACAGACCTATGTGAGCGGTAATCTCTTTTTTGTTTGCCGCCTTGTCGTAAGATTCAAACTTTTGTATCGTCGGGACATTGAGTGTGAACTTGGAGCCTTCAATCTCTCCTACCGACTGCACGACGCCGCTTGTGGCAAGGCCGTAAACCGCTCCGGATAAAACCCCAAGCGCCGCGCCGGTGGGTATGTAGTTCAAGTGGTCTTCAGGTTTATCGGTAAGAAGCAGCACGGCGGCGCCGATAAGGGCGCCAAGCAATCCGCCGTAGAGAGCGTCGTTAACCGTTGTCTTCATGGTTGAATCTGCGGCCATTCCGCGCCCTGCGGTAGTGAAAAGCAAAAATACTGCAACCATACAAGCTATGGTCAACGTCCTTGCGGTTTTCATGATTATATATCTCCGATTATGGATTTGAATGACAATATATTTTCTATAGATGTTACGCCTCGCCCGTAATCTTGTCAAGAAAAACCGCAGGGCTATGCGCCTTTTGTAAATTTTTCAAGCGCCTTTGAATAGACTCTAAGGTCGCGCTCGGAAAACAGCACTAAGCGGACGCATTGGATACCTTTGTTTGCCTTTACGAAATCAACGACCGTTTTGATAGCTATACCGGCCGCATCTTCAATCGGGTAGCCGTAAGCCCCGGTGCTTATGGAGGGGAAGGAAATAGTCTTTATACCTTTATCAAGCGCAAGGCGGAGCGAAGATGCCCACGCGCTTGCAAGGAGTTCAGGCTCCCCCTTGAGTCCGTCCTCGTATATCGGCCCTACCGCGTGTATGACGTACTTTGCCTTTAGCCGGCCTCCGGTAGTTATTACGGCGCTACCCGTGGGGCAGCCGCCAATCTTGCCGCACTCGCGCATTATCGCCTCGCCGCCTGCGCGGTGAATGGCCCCGTCCACCCCTCCACCGCCTGCAAGCGCCGAGTTTGCCGCGTTGACGACGGCATCAGACGATTCTTCCGTTATATCGCCTCGTAGAAGCTCGATGTCAACGTTACCTACCCTGACTTTCATGGTCTGGAGGCCAGTATCATATAATGCGACGCATTGAGCGAACGAACCGACACCTTCTCAAACCCGGCGCTTCTTACGTGAATCGCTGCGTCAAGCTCGGTCAGCCGGTCCTCGATTGGAGGCCCCTTGTCCTCTTTTATTTTTTTCCAGTCTATTATGAAGAGAGTGCCGTTGGTTTTAAGTATCCTCAAGACCTCCCGGAGGAAGCGGCGTTTGTCAGCGGTCTCATGGAGCATGTACGCAAGCAGGGCAAGATCGGCCGCACAATCGTCAACCGGTAAAGACGACTCTTCGCTCCTGAGCGGCTTTACGAACCAAGGCGGCCTTCTTTCTTTTAAGGCGTCGAGCATCTCGGCTTGAGTGTCCAGCGCCAAGACCCTGCCTGATGCGCCCACTATGGCCGCGCCGGGCATGGTGAAAAACCCGGGGCCGCAGCCTACGTCGGCAAAAACGCCGCCTCTTTTAAGGCCGGCCTTACGCAGAAGGCTCTCCGGTCTTATCTCCCTTGCCCTGTCCTCGCTCATGAGTTTATGGATGTGTTGCGGGTTGAACTTGTGCATCCGGCAAACCTCCGAACAATGTTTTAAAGTCCGCCCGCCCTTAACATAACGGCAACCATGACTATAAGGAGCGCAATCACGAGATTTCCGCGTCCGAATATCCTTGCGTAACGGGACAGCGCCGGGGAGGTCTTGGCCTTTGGGCCGATCCAGAAGTCATGCAGCAGGCTGGATAAGACGATGACGACGACCAGCGCCAGCTTTAAGTAGAGAGTCGTCCCAAGCCTTGAGCCGTAAAACGACGGCGACATGGCAGCGTCAAGGTCTATGCCGTAAAGGGTATATAGTATGATTGGACCGGTTACGAGAAGCGTTATAATCGCAACCCACCCGAAGAACCTGTATTTTTTGCCTACGACCTGATATATCTTTGAGCGCTCCTTTGGGTCAGGGATGCTTATGAGGTAAGGCGCCACGACAAGCGTCAGAAAGAGCATCCCTCCTACCCAGAATATCGCGGCAATGACGTGTAGAAAAAGCGCAACTCTAAGCAGCATCGTTTCATCGTCTCCTTTTAAGGCTGGCTCTGAAAATTGCTATTTTCCCCGGACGATACGTTACGGGCGTCAGGTCGAAAATACACCGGTTGCCCATACAAATATTGCCCGTGCGGCTTACACCCTGTTAGAAAATCCCCTCTATGCCTCGCCGTATCATCATCACCGCGATGGCCGCAAGAAGAAGGGATATGACCTTTGATATTCCCTTTGCGCCGTTCTCTCCTATGCGCCCAACTATCGTTTCAGCCCACTGAAATACGAACCATACGATAAAGAGGTTTGCTGCGAGCGCGGAGGCGGTTACGGCAAAGCCGTAAAGGTCGTTAAGCATGATGAGCGTGGTGAGCGCCGCGGGCCCGGCGATTAGCGGCGTGCCGATGGGCACGACTCCGACCCCGTAATCAGGCTTTAACTCCGAACGGGCGTGGGAGCTCATCACTATGTCGTATATGGCGAGACAAAGTAAGACGATGCCGCCCGCTATCTGAAAGTCCTTTACCGTGATGCCGAGGGCAAGGAAGACCGCCTTGCCGATGACGAGAAAACCAAGGGTTATGGCCGTGGCGGTAACGAGCGAATAAAACAAGACCTTGCGCTTTTCGCGCCCCTCAAGCCCGCCGGTCAGAGAGACGTACACCGGAAGCACGCCGAGCGGCTCCATTGCAACGAACAGCGGTATGAAGGCAAGAGAGAATGTTGAGATGAGTTCCATTAGGGTTTTTGTGCGCCTTTGCCCGTCGGCCGGGAAAGACTACCTGCTCTCTATGAATATCATGGCCGGGTCTTCAAGGTATTTTACGACCCTTGTCAGAAACTTAGCGGCCTCGCCTCCGTCCGTAACCCTGTGGTCAAAGGTAAGCGATAGAGGCAGTACCTTGCGTATAGCTATCGCGCCGTCCTTTACCCACGGCTTTTCCGTTATCCTGCCTGTGCCGAGGATGGCGATGTCCGGGTAGTTTATTATCGGCGTGGCGAACATGCCGCCGTATGAGCCGTAGTTGGATATGGTGAAACTGGAGCCTTTAAGCTCCTCAAGGGTGATGCGTCTTTCTCTGGCCTTGACGGCGAGCTCCTGAAGTTCGGAGGCAAGCTCAAGGATGCTCTTTTTTTCCACGTCCTTTACGACCGACACCATCAGCCCGTCGGGCGTGTCAACCGCGACGCCGATGTTGTAATACTTCTTTATTATAATTTCTTCGCCCTTTTCATCAACCGAGCCGTTGAGCACGGGATGCTGGCTAAGCGCATGTTGCACGGCCTTCATGAAAAACGGCATGAAGGTAAGATGCACGCCCTTGTCCTTTGCCGCTTTTTTTTCCTTTTGACGCAGGTCCCAAAGTTCGGTTACGTCCGCCTCCTCCATGCCTGTAACCGGGGCGGTGTTGCGAAGCGTTGACAAGAGATTTTTTGCTATGCTTTTTCTTACGCCCTTTATTGGTATGCGCTCGATTACGCCGTACTTGTCCTCTGTCTTTTTTCCCGTCTCTCGCGGCCTTTCAACTTGAGCCTTTGATTGAGCGCCTCTCACGTCCTTTTCAGTGATTATGCCGCCGGGGCCCGTGCCTTTCATGGCCGCAAGGTCAAGGCCCGTCTCCTTTGCGATTGACCTTGCCTTTGGCGTCGCAAATACGGCCTCCTCGGCCGGCAGCGTGCCGACGACCGCGCCCGCATCAGCTCTTTTCCCCTCCTCAGCCGCTTGTCCCGCTGCTTCAAGAGTCTCGATTACAACAAGCGTCTCGCCGACCTTTACGGTATCTCCCTCGGCCTTGTTGAGCTTGACTACCCTGCCCTTTTTCGGGCTTGGCACCTCGACAATGGCCTTGTCGGTCTCCACCTCAAGCACGACCTGATGCTCTTGAACCTCATCCCCCTCTTTTATGCGCCACTTGACCACCTCGCCCTCGGTTATGCCTTCGCCAAGGTCAGGGAGCTTAAACTCGAATGTCATTGGGTTTGTCTCCTTAATACTCCATCACCAGCTCATACGCCTTTTTGATGCGCTCGATCCCGGGTTTGAAGTCGTCCTCAAGCCTTGCCATAGGGGTAACGGCTTCGTATCCGGCAACGCGCATTATAGGCGCCTTCATATAGCCGAAGGCGGCTTCAGAGACAAAGGCCGCTATCTCCGCCCCAAGGCCGCAGTTCCTTGTCGCCTCATGCACCACTACAAGGCGGCCGGTCTTTTTAACGGACGAGAGTATAAGCTCCTCGTCAAACGGCTTCAAGGTCTGTAGGTCTATTATCTCCGCGTCAAACCCCTCAGCGGCCTCAGCGGCCTTATGAAGCATCGCGCCCCATGCGACTATGGTCATGTCAGCGCCTTCCTGATAGACCTCTCCCTTGCCAAGCGGTATGAGATACTCCTCGTCAGGCACCTCGGCCTTTATGGCCCTGTATAGCCTCGAAGGCTCAAGGAATATGACCGGGTCGTCGTCGCGTATCGCAGAGGCAAGAAGCCCTTTTGCGTTGTACGGGCTGGACGGCACGACCACCTTTACCCCCGGCATGTGGCAAAAGAGCGCCTCCGCAGACTCCGAGTGAAGTTCCGGCGCCTTTATGCCGATGCCGTAAGGCGTCCTTATTACAAGGGGACAGGTAAAGCGGCCTCTTGACCTTGACCTCATGCGGCCCGCGTGAGAAAAGACCTGCTCAATTGCCGCGTAGATAAACCCCATGAATTGAATCTCGGCTACAGGACGAAGCCCATAGACCGCCATGCCGATTGACGCGCCGACTATGCCAAGCTCCGCAAGCGGGGTGTCCATTACGCGGCCCGCCCCGAATCTCGCCTGCAAGCCCTCCGTTACGCGGAATACGCCGCCGTCCCTCCCAACGTCCTCGCCAAGGATAACCACGTCCTTATCCCGGCTCATCTCCTGAGCAAGCGCCGCGTTTATGGCGCCGACCATGTTGAGCTTCATCTTTCAAGCTCCTCAAGCTCGCGTTTTTGCCTCAGGCTCAAGTCTTTGTTCGTAAAGCGTATCATGTCAACGGCCTGAGGCTGACTAAAGCCTTCCGCTTCTTTTATCGCCGCGTCTACGGCCTCAGACGCCTTTTTAATAACCTCGTCCTCATACGCCTTTGACCAAAGACCCTTTTTTTCCATGAACAGCCTTAGACGTATGAGCGGCTCCTTTGCCTTCCATGACTCAACCTCGTCTTTTGAACGGTAGCGCGAGGCGTCGTCCGACGTAGTGTGGTCGTCGAGCCTGTAGGTAAAGCACTCTATCAGCGTGGGACCGTTGTTGTCCTTTGCCTTGTCAACGGCGTCCTTTGTTGCCTTGTACACGGCAACGATGTCGTTGCCGTCCACCTGTATGCCTTCAAAGCCGTAGGAAAACGCCCTCTCGGCAATGGTCGCGCCCGCGCTCTGAGCCGAACGCGGGACCGATATCGCCCACTGATTGTTCTGGCATAGAAAGACTATTGGCAGTTTGAAGACCCCGGCAAGGTTAAGTCCCTCGTGAAAGTCCCCCCGCGATGACGCGCCGTCTCCGAAGTAGACGCCTACGGCCTTTTTTTCGCCCCGGTGTTTTATTCCCATGCCCACGCCAACCGAGTGCGTTAACTGAGAGCCGACGGGTACGCACATGGGAAGGATGTTCAGACCTTCAGGGCAGCTCATGCCGCGCTCGTCCCCCATCCAATACCTGTACAGCAGGTGCATTGGATAGCCCATTGCAATGAGCACGCCTGACTCCCGAAATGAGGGGATTATCCAGTCGGACGGGTCAAAGGCAAGGGCTGAACCGACTTGGGACGCCTCCTGCCCCAATATTGAGGCATAAGTGCCAAGACGCCCCTCTCTTTGAAGACTCAGGGCGCGCTGGTTATAGAGCCTCGCAAGTGTGATTGTCTCGAAGAACTTATTGTAGACGGACTCCGGCAGGTGAGTGAGGCGCGATGCGTCGGCTTCGCCCTGCTCGTTTATGAGTTGAAGGCGGTCAACGACGATTTTACCTATGACGCTTGTCGGCATAGGCAGAGTTTACACTTAAAGGAAAGGCCAGTCAAGAAGGCCGTATAAAGGCCGTGACCGTGAAAGGATTTTTCCGTCTTTACACGGTCACGGTTCACGGTCTTTAATTGTATTGCTTGAGGCCAACAGAGGCGTCTGGATTGTATTCATCGCGGGGCGCCGCGTCCCGGAAAAACGCGGCCTCATTTTCTTCACACTTCTTTGCGTCAATGAATGCGTCCACGATGATCTGCACCGTCTTGCGCTGATCGTTGCCGAGACTCCTGAATCCTTTAACCAACCGCTCCTCGCCGTCTACCCGTTTGTCTTTTTTCATACACCCTCCTTTACGTTGTCCCGTAAAGGTAACAGGTATGGGGTTATTTGTAACCTGTCCGAAAGGACAGTTACGCGTCTGGCCGCTTCCTGCTAAAAGATACGCATGAAAGAGATGACGTTCATAGAGGGCGAGTACACGGTCAAGACCCTGTCTTTGCCCGGGGAGTGGGATGCGGCCTTCAGGCTCAGGCACGAGGTCTTTGCGGAAGAACTCCAATGGGTGCCGTTGTCAAGCGACGGGCGCGAAAAAGACGCTTACGACGCCTTTGCCGTGCCTATCGGCATATTCGATGACGACGGCGGATTAATAGGCCATGTCAGGCTTATATGCTCGCCGTCTCCGTTTATGATTGAAAAGGAGTTTGCCTGTCTTTTGCCGGAGCCGGGCTTGTTTGCAAAGACTCAGGGCATGGTGGAATCTACAAGGATCTGCATCAGGAAAGAGGCGCGCGCGGACGCGCACCAATCGTTGAGTTTAGCGCATCTGCTTTACAAGGCCATGTATAACTGGAGTCTCTTAAACGACATCAGCCGCATGGTAACGATCGTGGAGCAAAGATATTTTTTACTGCTCAAGAGAAGCCGTTTTCCATTCGAGTCGGTTGGAGGATTCAAGGCGCTCGGCAAAGGCGTAATGTCGGGCATAATAGTCCTTGATTGGCGCCGCTTTGACATGGAGTTGAGCGTAAAGCGCCCGGAATTTTACAGATGGTTCGCTAATGCACAAACCCCATTTCATACGCGATCGCAACCGCATGCGGCCTATTGACGGCGTTAAGTTTGTGCTCGATGTTCTGTACGTGGAACTTGGCGGTCCTCTCGCTGATGTTCAATATGGATGAAATCTCCCAGTTCGTTTTGCCATCCTTCATCCACTTCAAGATTTCATACTCTCTTGCGGTAAGCCTAAAGTTTCTCTCTCGCAGCGCGCCCATGCAAGTTCTGGTCAATGCCTGATTGACGTGCGGCAAGAGAACATTGAGGATTGCCCTATGATATTGCTTGAAGCGTTCTTTTGGCCCTGAAAACGTCATTATACTCATCGTTCCATCGGCTGCCGACGTAATGCCGCCTGATACGCCGTGTTTTATGCCGAAGTCCGAGGCCCTGACGATAAAATCCTTCGATGTCTTTTCCCCGAAAAGTTTATAAGTCTCAGTCCATAGATGCACCCCGCCTTCAGCGGCCTGCCGCCAAATAATCGGGTCTTTTTCGTAAAGCTTGAGTTGATTGTAAATCTTCATCCACTCAACGGGGTAATTTAAGTTGATGATGTTTTTTATAAGTGAGAGCCTGTTGTTGCGCCAGTCGCCGAAACCGCTGATAGAGTAGTCCGCGCATACGAGGATGCGCGTCTTGTCCATCAACCCTTTAACGCCGTCTTCGGTGTTGCACGCGATCGAGGACTGAATAATCTCCAGCATCGCTGCAAGGTCTTGCTTGGCAAAACGATTGTAATCCATGTGCGCCTCCGCCTCAGTTAGATTGTCCTTAATCGTGAGAGAGCGATATTCAGGTGCGGGGCTATCGTTTCGAGTATTTTTTTATTTCTTGCGTCGAAGCGGCCGCTGCCACCTGCGAAGGAAAAGATGCTGAGTGCGCCGTCCGCGTGGTTATAAACGCCGGACGATAGTCCGTTAACAAGGCCGTATGCGCTTGCGCGCGCGAAAAAGGCGCGGGACTCTTCGTCCGCGCAGTGTCGTGATATATTCCGCCAGTTGACGGTTGACGGGAAGTTCATCTGATACCTTACAACGGGATCGTAAAGATAGAGCCGCTCGGCGACATATGCGTCAAACCACTCTTTGGGATAACTGCCGTTCACCGATGAGACCCTTGAGAGGTTTGAAGAGCCGACGCCGCAGACGGAGTATTGAGCGTCAAGCAGATACGCGGCCTTTTGAAGTACGGCCTTAAACCCCGCCTCATTCGCGCAGTAATGCGCCGCCTCAATGGTTTCCATGATGCCGACGATCTCGGTTTTTGAAAATGAGTTGATCATAGAATGCGCCTCCAGCTTACCTGTTATCCCATCGGAGAAAAATCAAACGTATAGGTGATGGTAAAGTCTTGACCCCCTTCCAGTTCAGGGAACTTCCACTTGTATATCCTCTGGATTATGGCGTCAACGGCCTCCGGCGATTGAAGCGTCGTCGCCACGTTTTCGACGGCGCCTACCTTGCCCGCGGTCGTTATGACTATCTTAACGGTCAGCTTCCCCTTCAGGGATGGGTCTTTTCTGAGCGCGTTGTTGTAGACGAACTTCAAGCCGCCTATGTATGAGCGCACCGCTGCGTAGACCTTTGACTCGTCCCGGTCAAAGGCCTCTTTTGCGTCGGTCGGCGCGGCCGTCTTTTCACCGAGAGACGATTGGGCCAGGTCCTGTTTTTCCTTTAACGCATGGCTTGCCCCGCCAGTCCTGCCGGACGTCGCAACGCCTATCTCCTTTGACGCCTGATCGGCCTGGGCAAGCCTTTCGTCAAGGGCCGCGTTAAAGTCAATGTCTTTTGCGCCGACAACGTCGCTCTGGACGTTTCTCATAAGGCCGAGGCCGTGCTTGTAGACGTTTTCAGACGGAACGGCTGCAGGCCGCGTCTTTGCCATTATCACGCCAAGGAGTCCCTTGCTTTTGACCTTTGCCTGTATGGTCTGCCTTTCAGCTGAAATCGGCGCCTCACTCCTCGCCGTTGCCTGTGCTTGTTCCTTTGGCTTTTCCTCTTTTGCCTTGGTCTCTTTTGGCGGCTCTTCCTTTTTGGCCTGCTCCTCCACGGCCTGTCTTTGCGGCTGCTTCTTCTCAACCGGTTTTGGCTGCGGCTTGATTATGAGCTTTGCAAAACGCGCCGACATCTGCTCAAGCGCCTCGGCAGGCTCCGCCTGTTTTCTGACCGCCACGGTTGAGAGATACGCTATGAACGCAACGTGCAAAATGGCGGAGACGGCAACGATAACGTAATACGGATAGTCCTCCCTTGTCAGCAGCGGCCTTTTAAGGGAAGGGTCTATCTTCACCGTCTTCTTCTCAGGGACAACCAGGTCCCTGCAACCAAAGTCGAACCTGTATTCTCCGGATGTAAGACTCAGTTCCTTGTCAATCGGAAGGGTCAGCAGATGATCATGGCCCCGAGCCTTGAGGAGTCCAAGGCCGATAAGCCCTGAAACCGAAAGCTCTTGACCATCAATGGTCAAAACCGCGTCAAGCCCCTTTGGAATGACGAGACGCCAGTGAAGGCCCTTGCCCGCCCTCTCCCTCTCAAAGAGCTTGGAATTCCGTGCCGCGACGCCCGGAAGCGCGGCCGTGATATGACTCAGCGGGTCCAGGCCGATTGTAACGAACGCCTCAGGGGCAAGCTCTTGTACCGGCTTACCGCCTCTGAATACCGAGATGGTAAAGCGTCTTAGCGTTTTACTCAAGTGATGTAACCGCCAGGGATATTGCGTTATAACCGGCCTGCCCGCACGTGAACATCAGCTTTTCCAGCAGGACGAACGGTATCCGCCTGTCCCCCTGGATAAGCACCTCTCCAGTGAATCGCACGTTCGGGTTTTTGCTTGCTATGTACTCGGTTTTTTTCGCCTGCCTGTTAAGCTCGTCGAGGAGAGGCCTGATGAGCAGGTTCTTTTCAGCAAGCGCCTCCTTTGCGTCGGCGACCTTTACGCCGTCAACGATCACGTCGTCGTTATTAACCTGAACGACCAGCGTCAGCTTAGGCGTCTGAGTGGCGATTGATACCGGCAGCCGCAGGCGCGGGTCAGGGGTAAGCACCTGGCCCTCCGACGTAAAACTTTTCAGGAGAAATAACAAAATGATGGTAAGCATATCCATCATGGAAGTAAGCGAGATCGTGGCTGCGCCAAGCGATGAACGTCTCTTTATTGCTTTGGATGGGGGCGAGGGCATGTTCGTTTAACCGGCCTCTCCAAGCGATACCGCCGGAAAGAGCGCGCGCTTGACGTTCTGGCCGTCTTTCATGTAATAGGCCGTTCTTGATGCGTCCATGACCTTTATGACGATTTCATACGGAATCTTAGGCTCAAATAGTATGATAGCCTCCTCGTTTTGGGGATGGCTGTCTTTCAATTCAGAGAGTCTTTCCGTAAGTTTTTTGTAGTCGTAATCGGCCGCGGCCTTTGGCACATGTATCCCCTTGCCAAGCCCGTCAAGAGTAAAACCCGCGCCCGTAACTTTTATGATCAGCGGCGTCTTCGGGGCCTCACGGCTCGATGCAGCTTCTGCTCCGCCCTCCTGCGGCAGGTACACGTCAATTATCGCGGTCTTGGCGAACACCGCCGTAAGAAGCAAAAAAGGGATGATGATGATAAAGACGTTCATCACCGGCGTCAGGTCTATGTCGGTTACCGCGCCAAGATGCCGTCTTGACTTACTTGGTCTTATGGCCATTGGGACCCTTGGCAAGGAGATTTATGAGCTTCACGGAGAATTCGTCTATCTCGTCAACCATCTTATGAGCCTTTGCCTGCAAGATGCTGTACAGGACAAGGAGCGGAATGGCCACTACAAGCCCGAAGGCGGTCGTGTAAAGGGCTATGGAGATGCCCTGCGCGAGGAGCGCGGCCTTCTGGGACGGGTCCGCGTTGCCAACGGCGGAAAACGCCTGTATAAGCCCCTGTATGGTTCCAAGGAGGCCGAGGAGCGTCGCTATGTTGGCGAGCATCGCAAGGTATGGAACGCGCCTGTCTATCGCCGGGATCATCTCGAGGGCCGCCTCGTCAACCGCGTTTTGTATCTCTTTTTCATCGCCGCCCGAGGCGTCGAGTCCGCTTGCGAGTATCTTCATCAGCGGTATCCTTGAATCCGCGCATATTGCCTTGGCCTCGTCTATCCTGCCTTCGGCAACGGATTTAGACACCTTTTCCCACAGGAGCACACCGTTGACGTTGTAGCGGAATACAAGCACCATGACGCGCTCGATGCTTATCGCCACGCCGACTATTGACGCGGCAAGGATGAAGTACATGAATATCCCGCCATCGCCGAAAAAAGAAGCAAGAAACTCGATCATAGCTATAACTACCTCCTCTGTTGGGTATTTTTTTTGAACAGGCCGCTCAAAAACGTCCAGATGCAAGGGTGCTTGCCGTACGGGCAATATAAGTTTTCATCAGCCCAGCTGCTAATTCCCTATTAAAGTTCTTTGGCCTACCTTTCTTTCAAGAAAGGTAGGGAGCGACGAATGAGGCG
>JBBTCG010000142.1:0-15679 GCA_038043305.1 Deltaproteobacteria bacterium
CCACATAAGCCTGCCACACGCCTCTTGCCGCATACATAGCCTCTTTCCCGCTGGTCCGTTGTTATGCGTGGGCTTCCCGTATGCGCCGCGCCCATCCCTATTCGCGGCGTTTTGAGAAGATGGCCAATGCTTTTTTTAAGATTACGTGGTCATCCTTAAGACTCTCGTTCTCCCTGCGTAATAGCCTCAACTCTTCTTCTTCCGGCTTTAAGTGCCCTTTACCGGGAAAACTCTCAACAGGATACTCTGAATACTGGTTTTTTCACCGACGTAGAAGGTTCTCATGAACGTCAAGGCTCCTTGCGACCTCCGATACCTCGCGTCCTCCCTCGGTAATCAGCCTTACAGCTTCAAGCTTGAACTCCCTGTCAAACTTACGGTATCTCCCTCCCATGCTACACCTCCGAGTTTTAGTCTGATAACAGTAACTCTTCGGTGTGTCCGCAGAACCGGGGTAAGGGCACCAGTGACAGAAAACATAAAAAGACCCATGCATAATCTGCATGGGTCTTTTTGTTGCATGAACACGGAACGCTTTATACCAAACTAATGCCCGCCTTCAAACCACAACTATTAGCGAGTCGTCCTTTTCCTTAACCAAAAGCCTGCGCCAAGCATTGCGCTGCCGAGCAGGATCAGGGTTGACGGCTCGGGTACGCGGGCTAAATCGCCCTTTGACTGGCCGCTGAAGTTACGTAAAAACATGGTGGAGGAGAAGTTGGCGCTCAGGTTGAAGGCCAGATTGACCATGCCGCCGCATCCCGGCATTGGACCGCATATAAAGTATGGTGCGAGTGTGCCGCCCGTAACATTAAATACGGCTTCGCCGAAACCGAGGTTGGTTCCATTGCGTCCGGTGATGTAGGCTGATATGAAATCACCGGCGAGCAACGTTGTGTTGCTGCCGTCAACAATCAAAAGGTCGGGCGACCAAGGCGCCGTTCCGAATTGGCCTGTCGTGTAGCTGCCGACTGTGGTTACTCCTGTCAATTGCATGGCATACTGTACGGTGCCGCCGGGGAAGGTCGTTACCGGGCCTGGCATCGTAACCGCATTCAAACGCGCTGAAACGCTTAGTAACCCTGTCGAAGCGTTGTAATTCAGTCCGCCTGCGCCGACTGTATCGAAGTTGATGTCAGGGAGCGTCAGCGTCAATGCGCGACTGTCGTTCGCGCTCAACAGAACGGTCATTGCTATCGCAATT
Source organism: Deltaproteobacteria bacterium (assembly GCA_038043305.1). GTDB lineage: Bacteria > Desulfobacterota > GWC2-55-46 > GWC2-55-46 > GWC2-55-46 > JACRCE01. The sequence continues at coordinate 1,205 of JBBTCG010000142.1, forward strand.
AGCAGTGTTAATAGCTTTGTAAATCTCATTATGTCATCCTCCTGAATGCTAAGACAGGGCTGTTATGCGTCTCAACCCTTCTATAGTTGATTCTATAGAATGCAAACTCTGTGCCACAGAATATATAAATGGCTAATATGTTGTTTTTATTTGATTTTATCGTTTGCCATATTATTTATATAGTATGATGCTGTTCAGATTATAGTATAAAATGTCAAATTTATGGACAGTGTTAAGACGCACAAACACGATATTTGCGATAAATCGGTAAAAAATCTTTTAATATCAAGTGGTTACTGCTTGTAAAGAGTTGTAAGATTTTATGCGGACGTTTGCCGACGGCAAGCTATGAACAGGCGCAACGTAGAAGCGATAAGTGTTGAAACCGGCCAATCTATTTGTTATTGCTTGTCTTTTTTCTCGGACAGGTCTTTTGCGTCGTCTACTATCCTTCTGCCGTCTTTCTTTGAAGGCGAGTAGAATACGGGCTTTTTGTTCTAACTTCACATTCCCCTGCCGCCCCCTTTATGCGCAGGGCGGGTGGATGAGTAAGGCCGTGGCCGTGTAAAACAAAGACCTTTTCACGGACACGGAGCATGGGCAACGGTCATGCCCTCCGTTAAGATACCCCGCAACTCGACCTATTGAGGAGGTTCATTTGAAGTCCGGTCTTGACGTGTCCTTCCCGGATGGCGGCAGCACAGGCAGTTTTAGGGCTTCCTCCGGGATTGTGCCGGTAAGGGACTTGAGGAATGCGGCTATGTCAGCGGCCTCGTTGTCTGCAAGTTTCTTCCCCAATTGCACGAAAGCCATGATCTTTACGGCCTCCTCCAATTGCCATACGGAGCCGTCATGGAAGTACGGATAGGTCATCTCGATGTTTCTGAGCGTCGGCACCTTAAAGACGTTAATGTCTTCATTTTTGCCTGTTACCTCGAACCTTCCTTTGGCCTTGTTAGCGGTCTTGTATTGGTTTGCGACGCCCATCTTCTGAAATGAGCCTCCTCCGATGCCGACGCCGTTATGGCAGGCCGTGCAGCCCGTCGCGACGAACAGCTTGAGGCCGTTTTTCTCTTTGTCCGTCAAAGCGGCCTCGTTTCCCGACAGGAAAGCGTCAAATCTTGATGGCGTAAGGAGCGTCCTTTCAAAGGCGGCGATTGCCCTGGCGATGTTGTTGTAAGTCAGCGGCTCCTTCTCTTGCGGGAAGGCCTTGGCGAACAACTCCGCGTATACTGCTATCGAACCAATCCTTTTAACAATGGATGCCTCATCGCTCATGCCCATCTCAGCCGGATTAAGTATAGGCCCTTTTGCCTGCTCCTCCAGATCCTTTGCCCTGCCGTTCCAGAACTGGGCCGTGTTATACGCGGCGTTCATTACGGTCGGCCCGTTTATCGGGCCTATCGTCCACTTATGGCCTATGTCGGATGGCAGGTTGCTCATCCCGAACGCGGCCAGATTATGACAGGTATTGCAGCTGAAAAGTCCGCTCTTTGACAGCCTCGGCTCGTGAAAGAGCATCTTGCCGAGCATGACCTTTTCCGGTGTTATTGCATTGTCCTTGTTTGGAACCGCACCAGCTGTAATCGGCTTGAAGTTGTCAAGCAATTCCTTTGATACCGACATCTCGGCGATTGCCGTTTGAGAAAATGTCAGCACTGATGCTGCGGCTATGGCCAGAGCCGTTATTTTTTCAAAGAATTTCATCGTCATTATACTGTCTCCTTGGTCTGTGATTGTTGCGGAGCTACTAGGGGCACACGTCCATGTTATTCAATAACACAAATCATTGATGAAATAAAGATGGTTTTATGCCTGAACGCGCACCGCCATCTTTCATGGGTAGCGCAAATATGGTATGATTACCGTGTGCGTTGCCGCGTCGTTTAACGTCGTTTAATATAAGGCGTTTGGGAGGGTTGCATGTCTGAAAGGCACGGTATCCTGATAGGCGGACGATTGCGTTCAACCGGGCGCACGCTTGACGTATTTAATCCATATGACGGAGCCCTTGTCGGCGGCACGTATCTTGCCGGGCACGAGGAGTTTGAAGAGGCCGTGGCAAGCGCGGAAATCGCTTATGAGGAGTTAAAGACCTATCCCGCATATAAACGAGCCGCGCTCATCGGCGCGGTGGTTGACGGGATTGAGGTAAACGCAGAGGAATTCAGCCGTACTATCGCGCTGGAGGCCGGGAAGCCCATAAGGGATGCGCGCATAGAGGTAAAGAGGGCGCAAAACACCTTTCAGCTTGCCCTTGAGGAGGCAAAGCGCATGGAAGGCGTTGCCCTGCCGCTTGACGTATTTGAAGGGGCAGATGGCAGGATCGGCATAATAAGGAGATTCCCCATTGGCGTGGTGCTCGGCATATCGCCATTCAACTTTCCTCTTAACCTTGTTGCCCATAAAGTCGCGCCTGCAATGGCGAGCGGCAACGCCATAATCCTGAAGCCTTCGCCGAGGACGCCTTTGAGCGCCTTGAAGCTGGGTGATATAATCATTGCCTCGGGCTGGCCTGCCGGAGGCGTCAATGTAGTGCCGTGCGACAACGCGGACGTAGAGGCTCTGCTTTCGGACTCAAGGATTAAAAAACTAAGTTTCACCGGCAGTCCGGACGTGGGCTGGGCGCTTAAACTCAAGGCCGGACGGAAAAAGGTAACGCTTGAGCTTGGCGGCAACGCCGGAGTAATAGTGGAGGGCGACGCGGACATCGAGTATGCGGCAAAAAGGTGTACTATCGGCGCATTCTCTAACGCTGGGCAGGTGTGCATCTCGGTGCAGAGGATATACGTCAAGACCGAGGTCTTTAGCGCCTTCAAGGAAGCCTTTCTCAAGAACGCGCGCGGCCTTAGAATGGGAGACCCGCTTGACGAGTCAACGGACTTAGGCCCAATGATAGACGAACAGAGCGCAAGGCGCGCCGAGGAATGGGTAAAGGAGGCGGTCAGGGACGGCGCCGTCATCCTTGCCGGAGGAAAACGTAACAGCAGCTTCATGGAGCCTACCGTGCTTACAGGTACAAGGCCGTCAATGAAGGTGCATTCAGATGAGCTTTTCGCCCCGGTCGTTACGCTTGAGAGTTACGATGATTTTGACGAGGCGTTAAACGCGGTCAACTCAAGCCGCTTCGGGCTTCAGGCAGGGGTGTTCACGAACGATATGAAAAAGATCTTTAAGGCTTATGATACGCTTGAGGTCGGCGCAGTAGTGGTAAACGACGTACCTGCGTTCAGGGTTGACAACATGCCTTACGGCGGGGTTAAGGAGAGCGGCTTTGGCAGGGAGGGTGTAAGGTACGCCATGGAGGAGATGACGGAACCAAGGCTCCTTGTTGTAGGAAAATAAAGGAGACACATCCCGGCAGGTCGGAAGTCCCCTTTAGTTAACCATAAACAAAAACCCCCGTTCTAATGAACGGGGGTTTTTGTTTTAAGCAATTTTACTGATTAAGGATTACAGCGCTCTCTTACGGAGCCACAGACCCGCGCCTACAAGGCCGCTGCCAAGGAGGAGAAGGGTTGACGGCTCAGGAACCTTTGCGATGTCGCCCTTTGAATGTCCGGAGAAATTCGATGCGAACATCGTTGACGAGAAGTTCGTGCTCAGGTTGAACGCAAGGTTGACCATGCCGCCGCACTGTCCCATCGGACCGCATAGAAAGTATGATGCGAGTGAGCCGCCGGTTACATTGAATCTTGCCTCGCCTAAGCCGAGGTTGGTGCCATCCGCGCCGGTGATGCTCGCTGATACGAATGAGCCGGTAAGAAGCGTTGTGGCGCTGCCGTCCACGATGGTCAGGCTGCCGATGCCGAAGTTGCCGGTCGTGAAACCACCAGCGCTGCTGGAGCCTGTAAACACCATATCGTAATTCACATATCCGCCTGGAAATGTGGTTACCGGGCCCGGCATTGTAAGGGCGAGCAGGGTGGCGTTGACGTTCAGAACGCCGGTTCCGGCGTTATAGGTAAGTCCACCCCCTGGCACTGTGTCAAAACTGATGTCCGGCAGCGTAAGCGTTATGGCTTCGCTGTTCTTTGCGCTGAACATTACGACCATTGCAAGCGCTACGAATAAAGCAAGTATCTTTCTAACCTTCATTATTTCCTCCTCTCTGGATATTAATGGTTCCAGGCCATGTTTGATGATTATATAATATGCAAGCAGTGTGCCATGCACTCTTGCAGACTATAACTATTTGATTTACTTTGCTTATTTGTTAAGCACAGAGATCTGTGCTTAACTTTTACGGTCAAATTTGTAAAATTTTCTGACGATTTTAGCCTATAAAAGATTGATTTCGAGGGGTAATGCCGAAAGTGCTTGTAAATTCAGATAGTTGCAGGAGTAGTATGGTGTAAGATTTTTATGAACGGCCATGCCTCCTCTTGGCATAGAGACCTTTGCATAACCCCGATACAAACCGTATTTGTCATTGCGAGGAGCGCTTTTGCCCAGCGGCATCCTCGTAACTCGCTGATTTACCAAGGGACGGGATTGCTTCGCGGAGCGAGAATGACAACCGTGGCCTTTACTTTTTAGTTATGCAAAGGTCTTCTTGCCATAAGGGGTAGAAGTCGGTATCGTTCATCGTGATTGAGCAACTCAGTGGCGCTTGTCCTATAGCTGTAGCTATAGGACAAGCGCTCAAGCTCAGTTATCTTGCATATTTCTTCATGTACCACTGTACGGTCTTGGCAATGCCGGTATTTATATCGTACCTCGGCGCATAAGGGATCATCTTCTTTGCCTTTGATATGTCCGCAAGGGAGTCGCGGATGTCGCCGACACGCGGCAAGGCATATACCGGCTCTATGGAACTGAGCGCGCTCTTTTTAATCATCGCATAAAGGCCGTTTAAGTCAATCCTCTCGCCGTACCCTACGTTGAAGACCTCTCCGGCGCATCCCTTTGCAAGGCACGCCTTGTAGTTGGCCTGATTGCAGTCTTCCACAAAGGTAAAGTCTCTCGTCTGCCCGCCGTCGCCGAATATGGTCGGCGCTATGCCGACAATGAGCGAGGTGATGAACTTTGGTATCACCGCCGCGTACTGGGAGGCAGGGTCTTGTCTCTTGCCGTAGACGTTGAAGTATCGCATGGCAACGGTCTCAAGGCCGTATACCATGTTGAACACGCGGCAGTAATGCTCGCCGGTGAGTTTGGATACCGCGTAAGGGGACTGAGGCGTCGGCAGCATATCCTCTCTTTTCGGCAACACGGGGGTGTCCCCGTAAACGGAAGAGGACGAGGCATATACGACCCTCTTAACCCCTGCCTCCTTTGACGCGCGAAGCACGTTGAGAGTCCCCGTTGCGTTTACCTCATGCGTGCTTGCAGGGTCTTCAACCGAGCGCGGCACAGAGCCAAGCGCCGCAAGATGCACCACGTAATCCACGCCTTTTACGGCCTTTAGAACCGTGGCCATATCCCGTATGTCGCCCTTTATGAAGTCTATCTGTCCGCCTGCTTCTTTGAGGTTTTCCTCCTTGCCTGATGAGAGGTCGTCCAGAACCCGCACCCTATGGCCGTCGGCAAGGAGCGTTTCGCAAAGATTTGAACCTATGAACCCTGCGCCGCCGGTAACGAGAAAGGTCGTCATTGTTGCCTCCGTTGAGTAGTTATTAATAATATCGTGAACCGTGACCGTGAAAGGATTCAACCCCCAACCCCCAACCCCCTAAATCCCCCTTATCAGGGGGACTTTATCAGGGGGACTTCTACGGTTCACGGTCTTATCATGCCTTTACGATCTTCGCGCTCTTGATGCCCTTTGTTGCGTTCCTCGTGTCAACCACAAGCCTGCTCTCCTTTACTATCTCCTTGTAGTCGTAACAGGAGTGATCCGTTGCGATGAGCACGCAGTCGTATCTATCAAGTTTTTTCGGTTCAAGTGGCACAGAGTTCATCTTGAAGCCCCTTCTGTGGCTTACGGCAATCGGTATGAACGGGTCGTTGAACTCGACTGACGCGCCTTTCTCCTTTAGTATCCTGATTAATTCAAGGGAAGGGGACTCGCGGAGGTCGTCAACGTCTTTTTTATAGGCAATGCCGAGGACCAGTATCTTGGAACCCTTGAGGGCTCTGCTGCGGTCATTTAACGCCTCCATGACTTTTGTAACGACGTAGTAGGGCATGTTGGCGTTTATCTCTCCGGCAAGCTCGATAAATCGCGTGGAGAAGTCGTACTCCCTTGCCTTCCATGTGAGGTAGAAGGGGTCTATTGGTATGCAGTGGCCGCCAAGCCCGGGGCCGGGGTAGAACGCCTGAAACCCGAATGGTTTGGTCTTGGACGCATCTATTACCTGCCAGATGTCAATGCCCATCCTGTCGCACAGCATCTTAAGCTCGTTGACAAGGGCGATGTTTACGGCCCTGTAGATGTTTTCAAGGAGTTTTGTCATCTCAGCGGCCCTTGTGGAGTCAAGCTCCACTACCCTGTCAACTATCTTTGAGTACAAGGCGGCCCCGAGTCTGGCGCATTCCTTTGTGATGCCGCCGACGACCTTTGGCGTTGTGCGGATGTCAAAGTCAACGCGGCCCGGGTCCTCGCGCTCAGGGGAGAATACAAGGAAAAAGTCGCGTCCCTCCTTGAGTTTCCTTGCCTTGAAGAGCGGCAGGAGTATCTCGTCCGTGGTGCCGGGATAGGTCGTTGACTCCAGCGATATAAGCTGCCCCGGTCTTAAGTAACGAGCTATCTCCTTGGCCGTATTTTCAACGTAGCTTAAGTCAGGCTCGCGTTTGTCGGTAAGCGGCGTGGGCACGCATATTATGATGGCGTCGGCCTTTTTGAGCGCGGACATGTCTTTAGTTGCCATAAGCCGTGGAGCGCTTCCCTTGACGAATGGGGCAATCCTGTCCGATGGGATGTGTCTTATGTATGATGCGCCTTTGTTTATTGCCCTGACCTTCGCCTCGTCCACGTCGAAGCCGATGACTTTATAGCCCTCCTCGCAGAACCTGAGCATTATGGGAAGCCCCACGTAGCCGAGTCCTATGACGCCGATTATTGCCTGTTTGTTTTGTATCTTTTTAAATAGAATCGTGTTTTGTTCCGGCATTCGGGTTATTCCTCCTCAGTCTGTAGTCTGTGATTTGTCAAGGACTTCCCTGTGTTCCTTGATCATGTTGTTTTTTTTCATAATGCTATAAAGCGTGGGTCTCGTAAGACCAAGATCGTCCGCGCTTTTGCTGAGGTTGCCGTTGTTCTTTTCCATTGCCGCGTTGATTAGTCTTATCTCAAGTTCTTCCTTGGCCTTTTTGAGATTCAGACTCAGAGGGAGGGCTTCAGTTTCTGCAAGGCCGAGGTCCGTCGGCGTTATCGCATTGGTTTCGGCAAGGGTCAGCGCCCTTCTTACGCGGTTTTCAAGCTCTCTTACGTTGCCCGGCCAGCGGTAAGCGGCAATGGCCAGCTTTGCTTCATGGCTCAGGGTTTTTGCCGCTGGGCCTGACGAGTATTTTTGCATGAACGCCTTGGCAAGTTGAAGGGCGTCGTCGTCTCTGTCCCTTAGCGGCGGAAGTTCCATCGTAACAACCGCAAGCCTGTAGTAGAGGTCTTCCCTGAATCTGTTGTCCGCGACAAGCGCTCCAAGTTCCTTGTTCGTCGCGGCCAGTACGCGCGCGTTTATGTCAATGACCTTTCTGCCGCCGATGCGTTCGATCTTGGAGTCTTGCAGAAATCGCAGGAGCTTCACCTGAAGCTGCAAAGGCATCTCGCCTATCTCATCAAGGAACAACGTCCCGCCCTGCGCCATCTCCACCTTGCCGGGACGGGTTTGATGCGCCCCGGTGAACGATCCTTTTTCATGGCCGAAAAGTTCGCTCTCAAGGAGATTCTCAGGTATGGCCCCGCAGTTTATGGCGATGAAAGGCCCGGAGCACCTGACGCTCTTTGAATGTATGGCGCGCGCCACGAGTTCCTTGCCCGTGCCGCTCTCGCCGGTTATGAGCACCGGCACGTCGTTGGTGGCGACCTTCCTCACCGTGGCGAAGATATGCTGCATCTTAGGACTTGAGCCGAGTATCTCGCCGAAGGCATGCCCTTTCAACTGCTTTTGCAGTTCGCGGTATTGGACCTCAAGCCGCTGGACGTAAGCGGCCCTCTTGAGTATGTACTTGAGTTCGTCCGTGACGATGGGCTTGGTGAAAAAATCATGCGCCCCGATGGAGATGGCCTCAAGCGCCGCCTGTTTGTCCGGGTTGCCGCTTACGATGATTACCTTTGCGAGAGGGTCGAGATGCAGTATGGAACTCAACGTTTTAAGCCCCTCGGTCGTGTCCTCAGGACTTGGAGGAAGGCCGAGATCAAGGGTAATCAACTGAGGAAGGTGCGTCTTCATCGCCTCCATTGCGGATGAGCCGTCCTGGGCCAGATAGACGTCATAGTCCTGCGCCAAGGCCCACTTCATCTGCGTCCTGATGGCCTCGTCGTCCTCGACTACCAATATTTTTGGTTTTTCCATGTTGTCAGGTGCTAAGGGTGACAGGCAGCCTATAGTCGGTCAACTCGTCGTCGACATGGGGCATGGCAGCGTGATTATGAATGACGTGCCGTGGCCCTCCGCGCTTTCTACGGCTATGCTGCCGCCGTGGTTCTCGACAATGGACTTGCACTGATACAGTCCTATGCCGAGGCCGCTCTTTTTTGTGGTTTTGAACGGCTTGAACATGCCGTTCCTGATAAATTCCGTTGAGATGCCGGAGCCGTTGTCAGCAATTGTTACGGTAACGCAATCGTTGCCAGATATGGCTGAAACAATAATCCTGCCGTCCTGACCAACCGCTTCAACGGCGTTTAAGATGATGTTTATGAATACCATTTCCATTGCGTCAGGGTCAACATGAATCGGGAACGGGTATGTTGCCTCGTTGATAAGCGTTACGTTCTTGCCCCCGGCGGCCGGGACGTGTTTTATGGCTTTAATAATAATCTCTGAGAGGGCGGTATCCTTTCTTTGCAGTTCGGCCTCCTTGGGCATGTTGGAGAGTCTCGTTATGACGTTCTTCATCCTCGTTACGGTTGCGTCAATCGTCTTTATCGCGTCCTTTTGGAAGTCAGGGTTATTTATGTTTTCCCGGGCGTTTTGGCTCACAAGCGACAGCGAATTAGTCAGGTTTTTCAGGTCGTGCATTATGAACGCGGAGAACTTGTTGAACGCCTCCATCTCCTTGACGTGCATGAGGTCCTGCGTGAGCCTTAAGTTCCTTATCTGCACGGCGGCCTGAGTGGCCAGCGCCTTTAGAAGATCAAAATCGTCCTGGCCGTAACCCTCTCCTGAGAGGTCCGCGCCCTGAAGAATAAAACCGACGGTATCGGTTTGGGCCTCCGTAATGAGCGGGGTGCAAAGCACTGTGCCAGTCGTCTTTGAGAGCGCCTTTATGTCTTCATGCAGAAACTCCTCGGCCTCAGTTTTTTCCTCGAGCATAAACGGACGAAGTTCGGCCTGTATCCGTTTTATAAGAGGGTGCGACGACGGGATCTTCTCGAAAGCGCCTTGATATCTGCCGAGAGCGGCGTACGTCTTTGTCGCGGCGTCTAACAGCCATACGTTGCAGCTCCTAGCGCTCATGGTTTCCGTTATCATTCCGGTTAGCGTCGCGCCCACGTCCTCTATCGTGCGCTTGGAGCTTATCTTTTCAGTGGTCTCCATCCACTTGTCCCTGAATTCGTATTTATGGCTGTAGAAATGCTTGTTTATGAACAACTGGATTCTGCGCCTGAGACGTAAGGTGAAGAGCGCTATGACGAGTATCAGCGCGGCGACGAATACAAAGAGCGTTTTTAACAGGCTGTCATACGGCGTGTTCAGGTATCGTACGCCCTGCGTTATGACGCCGATGGCGATGAGATATACGCCGACGGCAAGAACCGTCACGGAGTTGTATATGACGTACCGGGATATGAAGACCTCGACGTCAAGGAGCCTGTGCCTTACTATAAAGACCCCCATTAATGATATTGAAATAATATTGACAACCGATATCGCGGCTATCGTCTGCATGCTCAGCGCCGAGTAGAGGATGGCCTGACTTGCCGCGTATATGAAGAAGGCGTGTATCGCCATGACGCCGAATATGACGTATTTTATCTGCCATCTTTTTGACCCGGTGGAGGAGCGAAGCGTGTTTTCAAGCTGCACAAGGTTGACTACAAGTCCGATAATGAGGTATATGAAAAAATAATTGCCAAGGCCGTTGAAAACGAGCACGGATAAGTCGGCGCGGAGATTATCCGTTTGCAGATATCGTTCGGGTTGAAGCGATACGAGTGGCCCGGAGAGCGCCCATAGCATGAAAAAGACGGCCGCAATCACAGTAAAGGCGATGACGAGCCGTCTTTTCCGCAAGAGTTCCATGTAGTCTGGCCGCGCAAAGACAATGGAAAAGATGAGCCACGCGGCGGGGAGGGCCGATAGTCCGGCAATGAATACGCCCGCGCCGGAGACTGTCGCCTCGCTGCCGGACATCAGCATGAGCGCATTCCCCGCCTCAATGACGATAATGCCTGAAAGCCCCAGCGCAAACCCGATGTTTACAGGATGCCGGGGATTGCGGGTTATCGTGAAGACGCCGAGACCGGCGGCAAGGAGCGCGCTCAGGATCGGTAGTATGGCAAAATAATTAGTCATAAGCATTACGTTGGTTGAAGCGTATGGTTACGGCATTTTTCATTGTATCATAGATACTGCTAATTATTTTGTGTCAAAAGACATCCCCTAGACATCCCCTGCATGGGCAATACATACTATTCGTCAGCCTTGATGTTTATTCCCAATTAAAGTTCTTTGGCCTACCTTTCTTTCAAGAAAGGTAGGTTGACAATATGAAACATAAAGAATATGATTTTACTGGTTAATCTCGGTGACCACGGTTACATATTGTTGGCGCGTTTTTTGGTATCTTTTCATCATAGCGGCCGGTTCAATCCGGCAAAGCGGGAGAGTATGCGAGACATCTTGAGAGCCTTCATCGTCTGCGTAGCTTTGCTTCAGGCCGCTTACGTCTACGGCGCTGATATGAAGACAGCGGATAAAACAGGCGGCGTTACGGTACTGGACGGTATGCGGCATGTCAAGACAATAACGGTTGAGCGCGGCTTCAGAGCCGAGCGTTATTGCACGGACTCTTCAGCGGATGCGGTGTTAAACGCCTACAGGAAACTCAACAAGGCCGCGATGGACGTGGAGGAGGGTTCAGCGTCCGGCGTCAAGTTCAGACTCCTTCTCGACATTGATACACCTGATAAGCGTATGAAGTGGATGTCCTCTAAAAGGTTCATCGAGATATATAAAGGAAGCGGAATAAAGGGGTGTCCTACGGTCGTGGATATAATCGTTGAACCAGTTAAGACGACAAAGCCTGAGCCGCTTGCCGGTGCGCCTGAAAAGAAGCGGGAACAAGCGAGCGTAAAACCTCCGGTGTCCAAGGCTGAATCGAGAGATACGGACAGAAAGGTGTTGGGCCTTGGGCTTCACGCCGATACGCTGAACCTGAGCGTCGGGCCTACGGTAATCGTGTGGCCGTTTGAGAGCCTTGCCTTGCAGTTGAGCTACGGGGCAGGCGCCTTTACGTCTTATCAGGCGAGGGTGCTTTACAGATATTCAACCCAATCTAACCTGAACCCGTATTTCGGCGCTGGGTTCATTCATGCCGATAAAACGGTTGACGCCATAGGCACTACGGCAAAGGCAAAGGGCGACAGCGTGAGTCTGTTCGGCGGCTTGGAGCGGCCTTTATACAACTGGTTGACCGCTTACGTCGAGATGGGGGCGACCCCGCTGAAGGTGGAAAACGACAACGTTACAAACGGCTCACGGAGCGCAAAGGTAAGCGTCAGCTATACGCCCGTTACGATAGGGATTGGCCTTATCGTGTATCCTTTTTAGAAACGATTGTGGAAAGTACGATATGAGATACGGGAATAGAGAAGGATTCGGTCTTTTTTCAATCGGCGTCCGGTCAATGGCCGCGTTGTGCGCCGTCTTCATCATGACCCTCTCCGGCTGCGGAGATCCCACGGTCACGGTATCCGAAAACGCGGCAACCTCTTCAACGCCAGCCGCTACGTATACCGCGACGCTTACATGGACAATGCCGACGCTAAGGGCCGACGGCAGCGCTCTTGCCTCAAGCGCAATAGCAGGGTATACGATATATCACGGCACTGCCACAGGCATACGCCCCAATACGCAGAGCGTTACGACAGCCGCCTGCGGCGCGACGACATGCAGCGCATCGGTGAGCGGTCTTAGCGCGGGCACCCATTATTTCACTGTAACCGTAACCGATACGACAGGAAACCAGAGCGCTCATTCAAATGAGCGGAGCAAGACGTTTTAAGCAGTAAGCATGACGAGTTTATATACCTGCAGCTTGACGTATTCGGCAAGGAGCGCCTTCAGGTATATCGTATCCTCCGACGGATAGATGAACAGTTCGGTCTTGCCGCCTTTCATGCGGCTCGAAAAGGTTTGCCATACCCTTTCCGTATGATACGGGGAAGATACGATTAACAGGGAGTCGAGCTTGTTTTTGCGGGCATACGCCGACACGGCATCAGCCTCCCTTAACGTGCCGAACATGCCCTCTCCAGTCTCTATAGCCTCTATGTCTTCAACCCTTACGCCGAGCGCGACGAGTTTTTTCACCTGCCACTCGGTCTTTGTGAGATTCCTGCGAAGCACCGGGTCGTATTCGGTGACGGACTCCTCTTTTAATATCATCACCCGCGCCGCGCGTCCTTCCTTGTAAACAAGAGCCGTTGTCTTGAACCTGAAAGGCATGGACTCCTGCGAGCCGCCCATGACGTAAACGGCGCTTGTGCCACGCCCCGCCTGAGCGCCGGATGAGTCAATGCGCGCAGGATGGAGGAGTTTGCGGTTCAGATATGCCTTCGCGTATTCATGCCCAGGAAGGTCTTCGTTGTGTATGAACAGGAGCGAGTACCAGAACAGGAGTATGACAACGACTATGATGCGCTTTCGATTGGCATTAAGGGGCATTAGGGGCGTTCGTCGGCAACGGTCAAGTCGTCAACCCAGAATGTCTGCTCAACCGGCGAGCCGTCGCCGATCCACGGCCCTATGAGGAATTGATTGAACTTCATTTGAGGATGCGCTCCTGTGCGAAGCGCCACGCGGTTATGCTCAATTACCAGTAGACCGTCAAACCAATACCGCAGCACGCCGTCAGAGACGGCCTTGCCGGCGATTATCGAGTTGAGTTTGAAGTAAGCCTCCACCAAGTGCCAGTCGCCTTTGTAAAACGGCCCCGGCGTATCCTGAAAGTATACCTTTCCGCCGTGCGAGTTAGGCGCGCCGCCTGCGCGCCAATCCCTGCCGTTCCAATCGTCCTTGCCGACCCGGTAGCAGCTTATCGTGCTTGCCCGCTCCTCAGGCGGGGCACCGTTGCATCCAGATGTCGCCCTGTTCTCAGTGATGCCTCTTAAGTCTTGCTTCAACCTCGTGGGGTCAATATTCCTGCCGTCTTGAAGGCCAAGGAGAGGCATCCCCTCGTTCTGCTCAATATACGCGGTTAAGTGCGTGTATGCGGGGCCTGTCCAATCTCCGTCGAGGTTGGTTAATATCAGAAATTCATGCGGATGGTACGGCTTGTTGGAGCCTTCCCAGTTTGCGCCGTATTTTACCCAAAAACTTACGTAGACCGACTCGGACGGGTTGAACCTTTTTCTTATCGCGCCTCCAGAGAGCGGCATCTTTCCGCCCTTGAGGAACTTGAATTCAACGGCGCGTTTGCTTGAAGGGGCGTGTCCCGGCGAGGCGAGGGAGAGTTTTGTGTTGTCGTACCAGCCTCGTTCGGCAAGGAGCGCATCTTCAAAGGCTTCCTGAAAGAAAATGACCCGCGCATCGGATTGAGTCGCAAGCGCGAGAGTCAGCGCCGCAATTACCGCGTAAACGAATGGCTTTAATGCGAAGGACAAGGCGGTCAACGAAGCTCCAGCACCACCACGGCGCAGTACTTGCCGAGCCACGGCGCGGCATTGAGTATAACGGAGTCCGCCCTGTCGAGGAGACGTTTGAGCGACAGCAGTATTTTGCTCTTTGGCGCGATTGCCAAGAGTCCATGAGCGATTATGGTGCTGAAGTCGAAGAAATGAAAGCTGACGTTAGGGAACACGTCTTTTATCAGCCTCAACTCCGCCGCGCCAAGCGCCCTCTCAGTCCTGCTTCTGCGCCACGGTGTAAGAGTGCGCCATATCTTGAGGAGAAGATTCTGGTTCATTGGTTCGATGAATACGGCGCGGCCTCCCGGTTTTAAGACCCTCGCTATGTTCCTTAGCGCGGCTGGAACCTCCGTATGATGCAACACCGCGCTTCCGGCTATGATGTCGAAATAGGCGTCAGGGAAGGTAAGGTTTTCCGCCGGCATTTCATGGAAGCTTATTTTCGCCGATAGTTCGTGCTGTCCCTTGTTCTCGTTTGCGGCTTTCACGAGGCACTCCGTCTTGACGGGGTGGAACTT
>JBBTCG010000143.1:0-21546 GCA_038043305.1 Deltaproteobacteria bacterium
GTTAATATGTGAGCATTTTTATTTTCGCCCTGACGCCCGTAACGTAACGGTCGGGGAAAATAGCAATTTTCAGAGAGCCAGCCATAAGTAAACACGTCCCCATCGTCTAGAGGCCAAGGACACCGCCCTTTCACGGCGGTAACCCGGGTTCGAATCCCGGTGGGGACGCCAAGTAAATCAAGGGGTTAACCGTTCAGGTTAGCCCCTTTTTCATTGGGCTGTGCCGTAATTGTGAGGTTCTCCGCGAGGTTAGACTTAATCGGCTGTCCGCCTTGAACTGTCCGGTTCCGTGAGCCGCCTTAGACCGGCATGTGCGCGTATACGACGTAAAACCAGATGAGCGTAAGCGTGCCGCCGAGCCAGCTTACGTATTTGAAGGTGCGCCGCCTTCTGCGCCTTACTATGTAGACCTTGAGCGCGATAACGAGAGCGCCGCTTACCCAGCCTATGATCGTCCAGCTAAGGCCGCCCTGAATCATGGAGAGTATGAACAGCGTGGCGTAGATGATGATGGATGAGACGCCGTTAAACCGGTGTATCTTGCCCTCCAGCGTGACGCTTGTTCCCTTGACGAGTTGAAGCCCGCTTATGAAACTCGACGTGGCCAGTATTAGGCCGACGCTCGCTATGAGCGTGGGTACGCTCGTAAGGATGCTGAAAAGCGTTACTATATTGAAAAGGTCGTATATCGTGCTCATATCGTCGCCTTTGAATAGATAAGCCTCGCTATGTTTTTTTCGGCCAGGTAGAAGATGATGCCGATGTACACGAGCAGTATCGGGTAGATGATATAAAAGTTCGGCAGGGTCGTGTTGTCCGAAAGGTCGTTTCCCTTGGAGTCGGACTCCACTATGCCGAAGGTGTTTCTGAGCGTCATGTTGTGCGTTATCACGTTGTTGTCCGATGACCAGATGGTCATGCCGTTCCACGTGTTGAGGTTGGCGTTGTTTCCGGTAATGACGTTCCCGTCCGATCCGCTTATGAAAAAGCCCTTGTCGCTGTTGTTGCTCGCCGTGTTGTTTTCAACCCTGTTTGCGTTGGAGTATTCAAGATAGATGCCGTAGATCTCATTGAACTCGGCAACGGAATCAATAACCGTGTTGTTGCTGGCGCGGCTCAACACTATGCCGCTCAGGTTCTTGGTTGCGGTTATGTTCCTGAGCGTTGAGTTATGGGCGTTGGACAGAAGCACCCCTGCGTCAGCCGAACCGGTTACGGTGATGCCTGAGACATAGACGCCCGATGTCTCGGTTATTTTGATGACCGGTTTGTTTCTGTCAGCGGCTGATATTACCGGCGAGGCGGCGCCCTCGGCGGCCATGAGCGTTATGGGCTTCGTTATTACGACGTTCTCGTCGTATTGGCCGGCCTTCACGATGACGGTGTCGAGCGGCTTGGCGTTGTCAACGGCCTGCTGTACGGTCTTGAAGGCGTCGGGTACGACGATGGATTCGGCGTAAGCCTTTACGGCAAAGGCCAGCGCTGAGGCGATTGCAACGGTTGTTATAAGAAATGTCGTTTTGCGCATGAACGCTCAAAGGCCCTTTAGTTGTAAGGGATTTTTCGGATTGTTGATGTTACCAGAAAGCAGGTTTGATGTCCAAGGGATTTTACTTAAAGGCCGTGATGCGTGAGGAGGATAGGCTGAAGAAGGATTGGCCTTCAACCTAACTAATGGTGGAGCTGAGGGGGATCGAACCCCTGACCTCAAGACTGCCAGCCTTGCGCTCTCCCAGCTGAGCTACAGCCCCGTTCCTTGAACTTCCGAAACTGTATTTTTATCATTCGCGCATCCGCATGTCAATTGAAATCTGTCGCGTTCAAGTACGGGCGCGGCGCGTACGGCAAGCAATCAGGATATTATGGTCTTGTTTAGCCGATTTACCGTATAGATAAGCATCTATTTTGTTGACAGCTTTTTTTTTAAGTGTTACAGTCGCTGATATTTTTCGAGGATATTGTAGAGCGCTCTATTCTTCATGTGTTGTTACCGAGAAAACCACTTGCCGTTACGGTGAGTTTGTTCAGTTCATTAAAACCCACAAAAGGAGAATCAGATGGCAAAGGCAATGACCAAGTCCCAAATCGCGGATTACCTCTCGAAGAAGGCAGGCGTAACAAAGAAGTTGGCGGGCGAGATGCTCAATGAGCTGGCGCAGCTTGCGTACAAGGAGGCTAAGAACGCTTTTACGCTTCCTGGTCTCGGCAAGCTCGTGCTTGTGAAGAGAAAGGCCCGGATGGGCAGGAATCCGCAGACCGGCGCGGCCATCAAGATACCGGCAAAGAAGGTCGTGAAGTTCAGGGTCGCCAAGGCATGCAAGGACGCCGTTCTCGGCTGATAAGCGCCGCCCTCCGCACCGGGGCGTGGATTGAACAAACATTATTATCGTTTTTTGAAGCCCGCGTAGTCGTCGCTTACGCGGGCTTTTGCGTTCACTGGACGCGCCGGTGCTTGCCGCACGGGCAATGCTTGTCCCCGCATGTCTAAAGCGGGGATAAGTTGTAGCCTGCCCAAGCCTGCCCCCGGATGTCTCTATCGAGGGAATGTCTCTATCCCCGATAGAAACATTCGGGGACGGGTCAGCCTTGGTGTTTATTTCCTACTAAAGTTCGGAGCCTGCCCCCGAATGTTTTAATCGGGGGGCTTACCTTTCTTTCAAGAAAGGTAAGAGATAAAACCCTTGTTTTTAACGTCTCGCTTTTGTATATTGCCTGTATGAAATGCCCGTTCTGCGCGTACATGGAAGACAAGGTCATTGATTCAAGGCTCTCACAGGACGGAGCAACAACGAGAAGGCGCAGGGAGTGCCTCCAGTGCGCCAAGAGATTCACCACCTACGAGCGCGTCGAGGAGACGCTGCCGCTGATTATAAAGAAGGACGGCGCACGGGAGGTCTTTGACAGAATTAAACTCCTCGGCGGCATCATGAAGTCGTGCGAGAAGCGTCCAGTGAGTTCAGACGACATAGAAAAGGCGGTTGACGCCCTTGAGAAGAGGTTCCTTGAATCCGGCGAAAAGGAGATACCGAGCAGCGTTGTAGGCGAGGCCGTCATGGAGGAGCTAAAACGCCTTGACGAGGTGGCTTACGTTAGATTCGCCTCGGTCTACAGGGAGTTCAGGGATATAAACGAGTTTATGAAGGAATTGAAAGATCTCCTCGACGTAAGGAAGAAGGACAAATAGATGGAGAGATTGACCCCAGCCTCCGGGTATCAGTCTTTGCACGAGCGCTTCATGCGCGAGGCCTTGCGTCTTGCCGAACGAGGTCTTGGACTCACAAGCCCCAATCCGGCCGTAGGCGCGGTCATGGTAAAGCACGGCCGCATAATCGCAAGGGGATTTCACAAGAAGGCGGGCGGCCCTCATGCCGAGGCCGCCTGCCTTTTGTCGCTCGGGAGAAAAGGCCGCGCCTCTTATTTATCGGCAAAGGGCGCGACAATGTACGTTACGCTTGAGCCGTGCTGCCACTATGGCAGGACTCCTCCATGCACCGAGGCGCTTATAGCCGCGGGCATCAGGACGGTCGTTATCGGGGCGCATGACCCGAACCCGATAGTGGTCGGCAAGGGCATAAGCCGCCTGAAGGCCGCCGGGATGGCGGTTGTTGCCGGGGTGCTTGAGGGAGAATGCCGCGCCCTGAACGCGGCTTACGAAAAATATATAACCACCGGTCTCCCGTACGTTACGCTCAAGCTGGCGTCAAGCCTTGATGGAAGGATCGCGGCAAACGGAGGGGACTCTAAATGGATTACCGGGGAGGCGTCAAGAAGGCACGTGCATCTTATGCGTTCAAGGACGGACGCCATCCTCATCGGAAGCCGCACGGCATTGAAGGATGACCCTGAACTTACGACGCGGCTTGTAAAGGGGTTAAACCCTGTGCGCGTTGTGCTTGATACCTCCTTTCAAACCCCATTGAGCGCAAAGATATTCAAGCGCAACGCGCTTGACAGGGGACGCCCGATAGTATTCACCACAAGCGCGGCAAGCACGGCAAAGATAAAAAAGGCCGGGCGTTTGGGCATTGATGTCTTGATTGCGTCAAGGCAGGGTGCGCGGGTAAGATTATCAGCCGTGTTAAAGGCGCTTGGTCTAAGGGGCGTTACAAGCCTTCTTGTGGAGGGCGGCTCTGCCGTTGCCGCGTCCTTTCTCAATGACAGGAAGGTGGATACAATAGCCCTGTTCTTCGCGCCCACCCTGCTTGGAGCGGAGGCGATACCGGCTGTCGGAGACCTCGGCATAAAGAAGGCGGCCCACGCAATAAGGCTCAAGGATATGAAGGCGCGGATGATTGGCAAGGACTTGCTCATCGAGGCAAAGCCCGACTTGCTTTCTTTTTAGGTCATTGCTGTCCCATTAACTTTCAGGCAAGGCGATTGTTAATTTTATACTTCCTCTCCCCAAGGGGGAGAGGGTAGGGTGAGGGGGACATAATGTTTACCGGCATAATAGAGGCCGTTGGCGCGGTAAAATCAGTTGAAAAAAAAGGCGCTTCTGGTAGAATCTATATAAGCGCAAGGGTTGACCTTGCGGAGGGCGGCATAGGCGGCTCAATTGCAATCAACGGCGTGTGCCTGACCATAACGGCCTTCGATGACAAGGGTTTTGTTGCCGATATAAGCGATGAGACGTTTCGCAGCACGACGCTTGGCAGACTTGTCCCGCGCTCTCCGGTCAATATCGAGCGCCCCCTGACCCTTGCAAAGCCGCTTGGCGGGCATCTTGTGACAGGCCACGTGGACGGTATCGGCCAACTAACTGGAAAAAGCCAAAGAGGAGGCTCAGAATTTGAGTTCTCCGCGCCTGAAGCTCTGATGCGCCAGATTGTAAAGAAAGGCTCTGTTGCAGTGGACGGGTTAAGCCTTACGGTTGCCGCGCTCAACGGCAATGGCTTCACCGTTGCCGTTGTCCCGCATACCCTTGCGCTCACCACGTTTGGCGGCCTCAAGATAGGCGCATCCGTCAATATCGAGACGGATATAATAGGGAAGTACGTGGAGCGATACCTTTCAGGCCGCGCTCATTACGGAGGCGGCATAACCGAGGGTTTTCTCTCAGAGCATGGTTTTCTGAAGGGACGCTGAGTTAGCGTTGCCGTGATATAAAGGGGCAAATAATGCCGATAAAAAAGATAGAAGAAGCGCTTGCCGTCATACGCGAGGGCGGACAGGTCATCCTTGTAGACGACGAGGACAGGGAAAATGAAGGTGATCTGTGCATGGCTGCGGAGCTTGTAACGCCGGAGGCCATAAACTTCATGGCAAGGTTCGGCAGGGGGCTTATCTGCCTCACCCTGACCGAGGAGATGGCGGACAGCCTTGATCTCAAGCCAATGGTTGATGACAACACGTCGCTTTACAGGACCGCCTTTACCGTGTCCATTGACGCAAAGCACGGGATAACGACCGGCATATCAGCCTCTGACAGGGCCAAGACCATCCTTGACGCCGTGAAAGACGGCGCAAGGCCCGATGACCTTGTGCGTCCGGGGCACGTATTCCCTCTCCGCGCAAGAAAAGGCGGCTCGCTGGTGCGTACCGGACAGACCGAAGGTTCGGTTGACCTTGCAAGGCTTGCGGGCATGAAAAGCGCTGGCGTAATCTGCGAGATAATGCGCGAGGACGGCCAGATGGCAAGGATGCCGGACCTTGAGCGGTTTGCCGTGGAGCACGGCCTTATCATCGTATCCATCGCAGACATAATTAAATACAGGCTTAATAAGGACTCTCTTGTTCATAGGGTTGCCGACGCCGTTTTGCCGACGCGGTTCGGAGGCGAGTTCAGGGCAATCGCCTACACCAACGACGTTGACGCGCATGAGCACCTGGCCATCGTAAAGGGCGAGATAACGCCGGATGAGCCGGTGTTGGTCAGGGTACATTCGGAGTGCCTTACCGGAGACGTGCTCGGGAGCGAGAGGTGCGACTGCGGGGATCAGCTGCGCGGCGCCATGAAGATGATAGACAAGGCCGGCAAGGGCGTCATCCTTTACATGCATCAGGAGGGCAGGGGCATCGGCCTTGCCAATAAGCTCAAGGCTTATGCGCTTCAGGATGCAGGGCTTGATACGGTAGAGGCGAACCTGAAGCTCGGGTTCAAGGCCGATCTGAGGGAGTACGGCATCGGCGCTCAGATACTGCTTGACCTCGGCGTGCGTAAGATGCGTATAATGACGAACAATCCGAAAAAGATAGTCGCGCTTGAGGGCTACGGCCTGGAGGTAGTGGAGAGGGTGCCGATAGAGACCATGCCTCACGTTAAGAACGTCAAGTACCTGAAGGTCAAGAAGGAGAAGATGGGGCACCTTATAAGCAATCTGGAGGAGTTTGACGAGGACGGCACCGATAACCGATAACTGATAACCGACTGGAGGTCTTGATGCCAAGAATAATCGAAGGTAATCTTACAGCAAAGGGGCTTAAGTTCGCGCTTGTCGTTTCGAGGTTTAACGACTTCATAAGCGAAAGGCTCCTTGACGGGGCGCTGGACACCTTGACGAGGAGCGGCGCGCTCGATGAGGACATTGACGTGGTAAAGGTGCCCGGGGCGTTCGAGATGCCCGTCGCGGCATCGAGGCTTGCAAAGGCCGGACTCTATGATGGCATAATCTGCCTTGGCTGCGTGATACGCGGTGGAACGCCGCACTTCGACTACGTGGCATCAGAGGCGGCAAAGGGCATAGCAAAGGTCGCGCTTGAATACGAATGTCCGGTTGCCTTCGGCGTGATAACCGCGGACAACATAGAGCAGGCCATCGAGCGCGCAGGAACAAAGTCCGGCAACAAGGGCAGGGACGCGGCGCTCAACGCCATAGAGATGGCAAATCTACTCAAGGCTATTCCCAGAAAGAAGTGATGATCTCAAGAAGAAAGGCAAGGGAAACCGCGCTCAAGATACTCTACAATATGGAGATGTCGGACGGCGGCCATGAAGGAATAATGGAGGCGCAGCTTGACCTCCTGATGAGCGGCTCGGAGGAGGCAAGCTATGCCGAACAGCTCGTCAAAGGCGTTGAGTCGCACAGGCGCGCAATTGACGGCGTGATAGAGCGATTTTCAGACAACTGGACCATTGACAGGATGCCGATTGTTGACAGGTGCATACTTCGCATCGCGGTCTTTGAACTCAAGCACTCAATCGGCGTGCCGTACCGCGTCGTGATAGACGAGGCCGTGGAGATCGCCAAGCTCTACGGGTCGGAAGAGGCCCCGGCCTTCGTTAATGCCGTGCTCGACAGGGCGCATAAGGACGGCAATTAAAATTCTCAGTTTCCTTTTTTCCTCTCCCCATCGGGGGAGAGGGTAGGGTGAGGGGGAACATATAAGGAGCGGTTAATTGAAGGTACAACTCTTAGACCTTGCGGCGCAGTACAAGAAGATTAGAAAAGAGGCGTTGGAGGAGATAAAAAAGGTTTGCGACTCTCAGCATTACGTGCTCGGAAAGAACGTGGCCGCGCTTGAGTCGGAACTGGCCGCATACTGCGGCACAGGGCACGGCATAGGCGTGGCATCAGGAACGGACGCGATACTATTGGCGCTCATGGCCGCCGGAGTCGGCACCGGTGACAAGGTCATAACCACGCCGTTTACCTTTTTCGCAACCGCAGGCTCCATTGCAAGGCTTGGCGCCGTGCCGGTATTCGTTGACATTGATCCGAGGACATATAACCTTGATCCGAATTGCCTTGAGGCGCTCTTGAAAAAGACCAAGGGTAAGGGCGCAATGGCCATAGTGCCCGTCCATCTTTACGGCCAGTGCGCGGACATGGCGGCCATCAACAAGTTATGCCGCAAATACGGCATTGTCGTCATAGAGGACGCGGCGCAGGCGATAGGCGCGGACTATAACGGCAAAAAGGCCGGAGCACTCGGGGACATGGCCTGTTTTTCGTTCTATCCGACAAAGAACCTCGGCTGCTTCGGCGACGGCGGCATGGTAACGACGGACAGCGACAAGTTTAACTCGTCCCTCAAGATGCTCCGCGTACACGGGTCGAGCGCGCGCTATTACCACGACGCAGTCGGCATAAACTCAAGGCTTGACGAGCTTCAGGCAGCGGTGCTCATGGTGAAGTTTAGGCATCTGGAGGCGTGGACAACCGCGCGCATTAAGAACGCGGCTCGTTATGACGCGCTGTTTGAAAAGGCCGCGCTCCTTGACCGCGTAACCATTCCTTATGTACGGGACAAGAGCCGCATGGTCTATAACCAGTACGTCATAAGGGTCAAAAGGCGCGACGAACTGCGCTCACACCTATCGAACAAGGGCATCGGCACTGAGGTCTATTATCCGCTTTGTCTGCACATGCAAAAGTGCTTCAAATACCTTGGGCTGGGTAAGGGAGAATTTCCGGTTTCCGAGAAGGCCAGCCTTGAGGTGCTTGCGCTTCCCATATATCCTGAATTGACCGCTGCCCAGCAGAGGTACGTCGTTGAAGGCATTGCCGAGTTCCATAAGGCGTAGGAGCGCGGGCGTATGTATTGAGCAAAAAAGGTCTGTCTATCATTGACAGACCTTTTTGTTTATCCGTGTGCTCTTGTGATATGCTTCAAAGGCCATATTCACGACAATGGAGAGGCGATTTGCTGACTCATGATCTTGTAATCATAGGCGCGGGACTTGCCGGGATGCGCGCCGCAATAGAGGCCGCAAGGGTCGGCGTCAACGTTGCCGTTGTGTCCAAGGTCTACCCGGTAAGGAGCCATTCCGTCGCGGCGCAGGGCGGCATCAACGCGGCCTTGAGCGCCGACGACGCATGGGAAGGACATGCCTTTGACACGGTAAAGGGGAGCGACTACCTTGCGGATCAGGACGCGGTAGAGGTCATGTGCAAGGAGGCGCCACAGGACATAGCGGAGCTTGAGGTTTTTGGCGCGATATTCAGCCGGGACTCATCCGGGGCCATTGCCCAGAGGCCGTTCGGAGGGGCTGGCTTTCCGAGGACCTGCTACCTTGCCGACAGGACCGGACACGCGCTCCTTCACGTCATGTACGAACAGCTTATAAAGCACGGCGTGGTTATATATGACGAATGGCACGTCGTAAAGCTCGTGGTTGACAACGGTGCGATACGCGGCCTCATAGCGCTTGAGTACGCGACCGGAAAACTGCATCGAATAGCCGCAAAGGCCGTTGTCCTTGCCACGGGCGGCTACGGCAGGGTCTACGCTGCGACGACCAATGCCCTGTCGTCAACCGGCGACGGGCTTAGGCTTGCCCTTGAGGCCGGGGCCGAGCTAATGGACATGGAGTTCGTGCAGTTCCATCCGACGACGCTAAAGAACACCGGCATACTCATGACCGAGGGCGCAAGGGGCGAGGGAGGGTATCTCATCAACTCCAGTGGGGCGCGCTTCATGGCAAGGTACGCGCCAAAGGCCATGGAGCTTGCAAGCCGCGACGTGGTCAGCAGGGCGCTGAGGACCGAGATTGAGGAGGGCAGGGGCATTGACGGATGCGTCCTTTTGGACTTAAGACACCTTGGAGAGGCGCGGATAAAGGAGCGGCTTCCTCAGATACGGGAGCTTGCCATAAAGTTCGCGGGCGTTGACCCGGTAAAGGAGCCTGTGCCTGTAAGGCCGGGCGCGCATTATTCGATGGGAGGCGTCAAGACCGATTTGAGCGGCTTGACCGCAGTTGACGGACTCTTTGCCGCCGGGGAATGCGCCTGTCTCAGCGTACACGGCGCAAACAGGCTTGGGGGCAACTCTCTTCTTGAGGCGATAGTGTTTGGCAGAAGGGCGGGCGCGGCAGCGGCCGATCTTGCGCTTTTATCGCGCACCGTGCAATTCCCGGAGGCCGCGCTCAGGGACGCCGCCCGCGATATGGCTCAATTGTGCAACAGGGGTCGCGGCGAGCGTGTGCACGTTATACGAGGCGCGCTTGGCGCTCTCATGGAGGAGCGGTGCGGGATATTCAGGGATAAAGGCCGGCTTGCCTTATGTATTGCCGGTATAAGCGAACTCAAGGACAGGTTCGGGCGGATTCAACTGTCCGATAAAACCGACAGGTTCAACATGGAACTGCTCTCTGTCATCGAGCTTGGCGGGATGTTGGATGCGGCTCAGGCCATTGCCATGAGCGCGCTAAACCGCGAGGAAAGCAGGGGCGCGCACTCAAGGACGGACTTTCCGGGACGGAGCGACAAGGACTGGCTCAAGCACACGGTGATTCACAGGTCAGGCAAGGAATTGAAGATACGCATGACAGACGTTAACATCACGCGCTTTGAGCCTGCGGAGAGAAGCTATTAGCAGGCCGCTGACCGGGTGCTCGCCGGCTCGCGCAGCGATAAGGCGAGCTATAGAAATGATTTTTATTCCTTACCGGTAATACTAATCGTCGTTAAGACGATTAGTATTACAAAACGCCCATCTGCGGCGTTGGCATCAAAGTGAGTCACTGCGCCCAGCACCACTTTGCATCACTACAGCACGTAGTTCAGCAAATTCCTTCGTACAACAAAGTGGTGCTGGGCTCATTCGTCGCTCCCTACCTTTCTTGAAAGAAAGGTAGGCCAAAGAACTTTGATAGGGAATTAGCTGCAGGGCTGACGAAAACTTATATTGCCCGTGCGGCTTACACCCTTGCATCTGGCTGGGTTCCCATTGCGTCTTTTCTTTTTTGCAATGGGAAGATTTGAGCGGCCTGCGTGAAATAGGAAAAATGCTCATAAAACTCAGGATAAAACGCTGTACGCCGCTCGGCTCCGAATGTGCTGAAGATTATTATCAGGCGTATACGGTTGACGCTCATCCCTGCATGACCGTGCTTGACGCGCTGATTCGCATCTTCGACGAGCAGGATGCGTCGCTCGGATTTCGGAGGTCGTGCCGCTCCGCCATCTGCGGCTCATGCGCCATGAACATAAACGGCTCCGCGAAGCTGGCATGCTCAACTCAGATAATCGCCGAGTATGAGAAGGCCGGAGGCTTAACGCTTGAGCCTCTGGCTAATCACACCCCGCTTAAAGACCTGATAGTGGACTTCAACCCCTTTTGGCAGAAGATGGAAAAGATAAGGCCGTACCTCAAGCCCTGCTCCATGGTTGAAGGCAAGGCATTAGTAATATCCAAGGGAGATTTGAAACGTATAGACAAGGCGCAATCGTGCATCATGTGCGGCTCATGCAACGCCGAGTGCTCAAGCTTCGAATCTGACGACCGTTTCACTGGCCCTGCCGCGCTTGCCAAGGCGTGGCGCTTCGTCGGCGACGTTAGAGAGGCGGGAGGCAGGGGGCGTCTTGGCCGCCTTAGCGACGACCACGGCGTATGGGACTGCGTAAGATGCGTCAGATGCACTCAGATCTGTCCCAAGGACGTTGATCCGTTGAAGGCCATAGAGCAACTGAGAGAGAGGGCCATCGAGGAGGGGATCACCGACAACCCCGGTGCAAGACACGCGCTGTCAATGGCGGCCTCCGTGCGCCGCGTCGGGCTTCTTGACGAGGCGACAATGACCTTGAAGACATTGGGCTTTTTGCGCTCCCTCGGCATGATACCGTTCGGATTGAAGATGGAGATGCACGGCAAGATGCCCATGCCCATGATATTTTCGCAGATAGCCCAGATTGACGAGGTGCGCGCCATATATGACGAGTGCGAACGATTAAAGCCCAAGAAGGGCTGATACGAATTTATGCTAAAGTACGCCTACTATCCGGGATGCGCCTCGAAGTCAATAACCAAGGAGGCCGACGAGACGACGCGCATTGTCGCTGGCGCGTTCGGCATGGAACTGCATGACATGCCGAGGGCCAACTGCTGCGGGGCCGGGCTTCTTGGCGACTACGACCGACAATTGCACCTTGCGCTCAACGCGAGGATATTCGCCGAGGCCGAGGCAATGGGCATGGACATCCTTACCATCTGCTCGACCTGCCTCATGGTCATGAGCGTTGTAAACAGGGATCTGAAAAAAGACCCGGCGCTTCTTGCCGCGACAAACGCGGTGCTTGAAAAGGCGGGCCTCCATTACAGCGGCAACGTGAAGATAAAGCACCTGCTTTGGGCGCTCATCGAGGACGTGGGGCTTGACGTCGTAAGGAAGAAGATAACAAGACCCCTTAACTCGATAAAGGTTGCCCCGTTCTACGGATGCCACAGTCTAAGACCGTCCGACGCGCTGGGCTTTGACGATCCTGAACGGCCTCATTCGCTGGATGACGTGATAAAGGCCGTTGGCGCGGAGCCTGTGGACTACGTCGGCAAGTCCAAGTGCTGCGGCTTTCAGGCCGACCTTGTAGCAGAGGACATGGCCGTGAGCATGACGGCTGAGCGTTTGAAGGAGGGAAAGGCAAAGGGCGCGGACTGCTTTGTTACGCCATGCCCGTTTTGCCATATCAATCTGGACAACTATCAGGGCGCAGCCGAGAAAAAGACCGGGCACAGGATTGATATGCCGGTGCTGCACCTTGCCCAGCTCATCGGTCTTGCAATGGGACTTAAAGCCTCGGACGTCGGGCTTGAAAGACACCTTGTGTCAGCGGAAAAGTTGTTTGCCTGAGGCCGTGATGCGTAAAAGGAGGCTTGATTGAAGGCTCGTTTTATAATAAACCCGGTTGCCGGGAAGAAGAACAGGGTCAGGCAGGTAACAGACGCCGTGCGGGACGTCTTTGCCTCTGAGGACGGGATATTCGAGATAAAGATTGCTTCAAGACGCGGACAGGCCGCAGAGCTTGCGAAGGAGGCGGTAGAAAAGGGTTATGAGGCGGTCTTTGCCTGCGGCGGCGACGGAACTATGAACGAGGTTGCCTCGCGTCTTGTCGGAACGAATACGGCGCTCGGCATAGCGCCTCTCGGCTCAGGCAACGGCTTTGCAAAGGCGCTCGGCATTCCGGATAAACTCGACGCCGCCTTGGCGCTTCTCAAGACATGGAAGATACGCGGCATAGACGCCGGGAAGATATGCGGCAGGTATTTTTTTTCAACGGCCGGCTGCGGCTTTGACGCGCACCTTAGCGCTAAATACAACATGGGCGCGTTAAGCCGCATGGTCAGGGGCGTGCTGCCGTACTATCCCCTTGCGCTGTTCGAGTATATGCGATATAGCCCCTTGCAGGTTACGATACAAAGCGGCAACTTATCGTCATGTATGACGCCGCTTATTCTTACGGCGGCAAATACCGGCATATACGGCGGGGGCGCCGTGATAGCGCCGGGCGCGGAGCCTGACGACGGGCTTCTTGACCTTTGCATAGTGCCGTATGCCGGATTTGCAAAGACGCTTCGCTTCGGCGCTCATCTCCTGTCCGGCAGCATATTGGGCGCGGATGGTTTTGAAACGCTCAGGAGCGATAAGTTTGAGATATTGAGAAGCGGCGTTTCTTATGTCCACGCGGACGGAGAGCCGTTTGAATGGGGCGGTTCAGTCTCCATAAGCGTGGAGCGGAGGAAGCTAAAGGTGCTGGCAACGTAGGGCCGGAAGTAACCCTCTCCCCTTTTTTCAAGAAGACCTTTGCATAACTAAAAAGTAAAGGCCACGGTTGTCATTCTCGCGGGGGAAGCAATCCCGTCCCTTGGTAAATCAGCGAGTTACGAGGATGCCGCTGGGCAAAAGCGCTCCTCGCAATGACAAATACGGTTTGTATCGGGGTTATGCAAAGGTCTCCTCCCCGAAGGGGAGAGTACCGAGGTGAGGGGGTTTTAATCGCCGTGTTCCCCCTCACCCTACCTCTCCCCCTTGGGGAGAGGTGTAATGGCGCTGGGCATCCCGCCCATCCTTATATACTCCACGCCGCCGATGATGCTCACTATCGCCGTAATGGCGAACCACATAAGAGAGAGCGTAACGGCCTGCTCCTTTGTCGCGCCGACCATTGGAAAAAGAAATATGAACGCCCCCTCGCGGATGCCGAGACCGGCAAGAGACAGCGGCAGCATGGATATTACGGTGGTGAGCGGTATGAGCAAAAAGTAGTATCCTATGCTGATGTTGATGCCGAGTTGAACGCCGAGCAGATAGTACCCGATGATGACGCCTGACTGCACGAACAGCGAACAGAGGAATATCTTTACGAGCAGGCCGCGGTGTTTCTTATAGCTCATCAGCACGTTGTAAAAGGCGTCTATCTTCTTGTTGATGCCAAAGAAGCGTACCATTGACAAGAGCGCCATGACCCATGTATGCAGACTCCCGACCCAGATGACGAGGCTCGCCATGACAAACGCGCCGATAAGGAGCGCAAGGAATATCGGCAGCGGTGTACCCTTGATGAGCGCGTACCCGGGTATGAGCGAGAGCGCGGTCAACACCATGAGCGCGGTAAAACCAGAATACCTGTCCATGAACATGGATGCAAAGGACACGTCCCCCCTCTGAGAGTACCTGTAAAGAAAATACCCTTTTACGAGGTCTCCGCCGACCATCGTCGGCAGGAAGTTGTTAAAAAACATTCCAATGAAATATATCGAGAGGAGTTTGAAGTACTTGACCTCCATGTCCTTTTTCAGCACTATTGACCAGCGGTAGGTTGATACGGCCTGAGTGCAGACGAAAAACAGCGCTATAAGGACAATCACGTAAGGTTTGACCGATATGGCCGTCCTCCAGAAGAGCGCCATGTCTATCTTGCTGAACAGGACATAGAGTATGAACCCGGACACGCATACCTTCAATAGGACGGAAAGGATATTCTTCACTTGCCGAGCACCTTCCTTACCGTGTATATGGGCTTGCCCTGCGATTCGTGGTAGACCCGCGCAAGCATCTCTCCCAACAGCCCCATTATGACGAGCTGAACGCCGAGTATGATGAAGAGCACCGCAAGGAACAGAAGCGGCCTTGAGCCGATGCTCCTGCCCATTACAATTTTTTCAAAGCTAAGATACAGACCAAGCGCAAAACCGATGACGCCCAATAAAAGCCCGGCGGAGCCGAAGGCGTGTATTGGACGGGTGGAAAAACTCTGCAAGAACTTTACGGTAATAAGGTCAAGTATGACGCGGATGGTCCGCGATATGCCGTACTTGGACCTGCCGAACTTTCTCGCGTGATGCGTGGTTTCCACCTCGGTTATTGACGCCCCGACCCAGCTCGCCATCGCCGGAATGAAGCGGTGCATCTCGCCGTAGAGCCTTACGTTCTTTATGACCTCTTTCCTGTATGCCTTGAGCGTGCAGCCGTAGTCATGCAGATGCACGCCGGTAACGGACGATATGAGCTTATTGGCAAGGATGGACGGCAGCCTTCTCGACAAGAACTTATCCTGCCTGTTCTTTCTCCAGCCGCTGACCACGTCGTGGCCTTTCATCTTCTCTATGAGCTTTGGTATGTCGGCCGGGTCGTTTTGCAGGTCCGCGTCCATCGTTATTATGATATCTCCGCTCGCGTGAGCGAACCCCGCGGCCATTGCCGCGGTCTGTCCGAAGTTTCTCCTGAACGAAACGACGACAACCGACGGGTCGCTCTTTTGAATCCCCTCAAGCGCGGCAAACGAGCCGTCTTTACTGCCGTCGTCAACGAACAGTATCTCGTACTTCCTGCCGAGCCGCTCCATCACGTCCTTTATGGAACGGTAAAGATGCGGGATGCTCTCCTCTTCCTCGAATACCGGTATAACTATCGAAATCGTCTCTTCCAAACAACCCCCTTGGCAGCCTGTCAAAACCTCTCGAATCCGGCTTTCCTTGCGCCCTTGAAGCCGTAACACCGGAATATCGAAAACTCCTTTAGCACGGAGGACGCGCTATCAGACCCTCTGTATATGAAGAACGTCTCCTTGGCGCAGCTTTCAAAGGTATCAGCAACGGATGAGTCAATCTCAGACGCGCCGCCCTTGACGTACACGGCGTTATACCCTTTCAGTCCTTCGTATCCAGGCCACAGGTCGTACTGGTTCATGCGTCTTGTGCCTGTGTCCGCGTTATACGTTACAGGGTTCCCCGGCGTGTAAAAGGCCAACTCGCTGCTCGTCTGGTAGGTGTCGCTCATGACGAACACGGCGCCCTGTTTTTCCATTTCAGACTTTATTGCGCCTACCCTTGAGCCGAGTTCTCGCCAGCCCATGACCCTGTTGAACGGAGGCCCCTTGAGGAACCTTCCCGCGCCCACCCATTCAAGCGGCATGGGCAGATACACGAGGATTGAAGCCATAAGGGCGATTATCACACCAATGGCCGCTATGCCGCGCATGATGCCGCGCCTTGCCGAACTGTACGGCACACCGGCCATGGCCTCCCTAATCGCCCACACCGAGGCCGGAAGCGCAACCACGTAAGAGGCTATCGCCCAGTTGCCCTGCACCTTGCCGCGCACCGAGGCAACAAGAAAAAACAAGAAAAGCGGCGCGGTCGTAAAGAACGCAAGTTTGAGCGCCCCCTCCCTGTATCTGAAACCAGCCGCAAAACTCCTTGCCACGCCCCAGACAAGGCCGGCAAACACGATGGGCGTTATGAGCAACACCTGAGAGGCAACAAACTCAAGCGCCGTCATAAAGGAATATGCCGCGTCCGTCGCGTGGGCATGACCCAAGGTGTGCCTTATTGTAACCTGTCCGTGCGAAATATTCCAGTAGATTACAGGGGTTACGACAAGAAGGCTTATTATCCCGGCGATATACGGCTCTTTCCTCTTGAGCCAAAACCTGTCTTTATACGAAAACAAAAGGTAGAGCAAAAGGCATGGATAGATAAGGAGCGCCGTATATTTGCCCATGAACCCAAGCCCGATTGATATACCGGCAAGATACCAGAAAAGACCGTCCCTTCTTTGAAGCGCCTTCATCATGCAGTAAACTGCGATAATCCAGAAAAAAATGAATATAACGTCTGGCGTCATAAGCACCGCGCCAACCGCGAATATCGGGATGACGTTTGCAAGTATTGCGCCGTAAAACCCGGCCTTCTCGCTGCCGAACATATCCCTGCCAAGAAGATACAACATCCATGACGAGGCCGTTGAAAACAAGACCGCCCCGAAGCGGACGCCGAGAGCCGTATCCCCGAAGATACCGGTAAAGAGCGCGATTACATAGGCAATTGCCGGGCCTTTGCTGTAATACGAAAGGTCAAGCCGCCTGCTCCACTCCCAGTAGTGAGCCTCGTCAGGCGACAGGTCAAACGGCCCGTAGCCTATATAGACGAGCCTCAGGACCGCGAATGCGGCCAATATGATAACAAGCGCAGTTTTATTGTTTGTCATTCAATATCGTCAATGATGACCCTGTTCTTCTCGCGCCTGCGCGTGTATTCGGCCACGGCAAACTTCTCAAGCCTCGCAAAAACTATGGCGACGACCGTGCCGAGCGCGGCCCCGACGGTTATATCAATCGGGTAATGCACCCCGACATAGACCCGTGAATAGGCGACGACAAAGGCGATTGCGAGAAACAGCGGCATAAACCGCCTGTACCTCAAGGACAAAAAGACCATTGCGCCGAATATATTCGTTGCGTGGCCTGACGGCAATGAAAACGAGGACGTACAGCCTACGACAAGCCGCACATTGTCAAAGACGTTACACGGCCTGCCGCGCATGATGAGGTGCTTCAATTGGTTGGCAAACAGGTCCGCAACAAGCACGGTCAGCACGAGCACAAGAAGCCCAAACCTGTCCTTGCGTCTGCCGAGTATCAGCACCAGTACCACCGCAGCCACTATCGCGCCGGAGAAGTTGAACTTCTCGGTAACGAAACGCATGAACGGGTCGAGCCACGTTGCTGAAAGAGTTCCGTTGATGATATAAAAAAGCCATACGTCAAAGCGAACTATTACGCCCATCAGGATTGTTTTCCCCCTTGATCCTCTATTGTCTCAATAGCCTTCATCACATCGTCCACGGTTATTTCGCTCATGCAAACAGGATCCGCGCAGGTACGGCTAAAACACGGGGAGCAGGCGATCCCCTTTCTTATAATAATGTGTCCGTCTCCGTAAGGCCCTGTCCTCGCGGGCGAGGTCGGGCCAAAGAGCGCGATTACCCTTGTCCCTGCGGCTGCGGCCACGTGCATTGGGCCTGAATCAACGGTAACGGCAAAACGAGCGCCTTTGGAGAGCGCGGCAAGCTCGGCAAGTCCGGTTGCCCCGGCCATGTTTACGGCCTTATCCCCAATCCCATGCCTCATACGTTCAAGACGCGGCCTGTCAAAAGCGCCGCCCACAAGAACCGCATACATGCCGGTTGAACCGATGGCCCTGCTTGTCAATTGGACAAACGATGCGTCGCTCCAGAGCTTAGTTGTCCACCTCGCCAACGGACAGACGATGAAATACGAAGCGTCTTCCGGAACGCCCAGCGCCTTTAACTTGCCTTTAACCGCTGCCAGCGCATCGCCGGACGCGGCTAAATGGAATACCGGCTCCTCGGCAAGGCCGCCCGCCGCGTGTCTCGCAAGATACATATACCTGTCAACCGCGTGTCTTTCATGGTCGCAAGGAGGCAGCTTTTCATTCAGAAAAAGGCCGCTCAACTCCCTTGCGTTCGAAAAGCCTATCCTTCTTTTACCCCTTGAGGCCAGCACCCAGACCGCGCTTTTGGCAAGCCCCTGAAAGTCGAGCACCATGTCGTATCGCTCCCTTGCAAGAGAGCGCGCGGTCTTGATGTTTTTCTTTATGTCCTTTGTCCACCCGCGCTTTTTAACGACTATGACGTTGTCAAGCATGGGATGGCCTCTTAATATCCCGCTTGCCGCCTCCTCTACGAGCCAGTCTATGCGCGCCTTTTGGCCCTTCCTCTCAAAACCGCGTCTTAAGGCCGCCAACGCCGGAAGCGTATGCACCACGTCGCCGATTGAAGAGAGTTTTATTATGAGAACCTTAATCATTTGCAAAGGGTGCTTGCCGCACGGGCAATATGAGTTTGCATCTACCTGTTTGTCTATTCCCTGTTAAGGTTTTTGGTCTGCCTTTTTTTTCAAACAAGGTCGGCCAGTATCATGTCAACGGCGCCTGATAAGTCGTCAGCCACGAAGTCGGGCGCAGGGGAGAGTTTTGGAAGTTCCTCTTTTCCATAACCGGTAAGCACCAGCGCGGTCTTGATATTGAGATTGCGCCCCATCCCCACGTCCGTGCCCTTGTCCCCGATGACGTAAGCGCGGGACAGGTCAAGGCAATGCTCGGCTGCGGCCCTTGTTGCGAGTCCGGACAACGGCTTTCTGCATTGGCATCTATCGTCAGGAAGGTGCGGGCAGTAGTACACGGCGTCAAGACGCGCCCCCGCATCAAGCCGTAAAAGCGCGGCAAGCCTCGCGTTCACCGCCTCAACGTCGGCGTCGGTGAACATGCCTCTGCCTACTCCGGACTGGTTGCTTATCACGACAACCTTGACTCCGGCGTCGTTAAGAGTCCTTATGGCGCGCCCCGCGCCGGGAATAAGCTCAAGCGTATCAGGGTCTGAGACGTAGCCGGTATCCACGTTGATTGTCCCGTCCCTGTCAAGAAAGACCGTTGCAAGGTCGAGTCGCATGGACAGCCCCCTTTGTTTTACCGCGCATCATCTTGCCACGCGGGCGACAAGCGTATCCGCCAGTCCGGTTGATTGTTCCCAATTAAAGTTCTTTGGTCTTACCTTTCTTTCAAGAAAGGTAAGGCGGCCTCGATGACCATATCAACGCTCACTGAGGTAAGGCAATCGTAATGTCCGAAGCCGCATTTTTTCTCAAAACACGGACTGCACTGCACACGGTTGATCACGGCGCGCGCATGTGCGCCCACAGGCCCGGTCAGGGCCGGGTCCGTTGAACAAAATATGCCCACGGTCGGAGCGCCAAGGGCTGCGCCAAGGTGCATGGGGCCTGAGTCGTTGGCTATGAATATATCCAACTCAGTGAGCATTGCCATGAACTGCCTTAACGTCAGCTTGCCCGCGCAATTGACGCATTGAAAAGGCAGCGCCCTTTCTACAATGAGGGAGGTCTCAACGTCTTCATTACCGCCGAAGATAATCGCAGCCGCGCCCCGCCTGCTTACGAGTTCGGCAATGACCTCGGCAAAACGCTCAGGCAACCATCTTTTTGACTGCCCATAGCTTGCGCCTGGAGAGACGCCGACAAGAGACCGCCCGGCAAGGCCGCATGTCTTCAAATACCCCTTTGCCCATTTGCGTTCATCGCGGGTTACGTAAAGACGCGGCCTTGGAGAGGCGTTGTTGCTGGGCGCGCCTCCCATCGCCTCAATCAAATGCAGATAATAATATATCTGATGAGCGGCCTTAATCTCCTTTGTCGCTGCAACGGCCTTGGTGAGGAGCGGACTCCGCAGGTCGCGCGCAAAACCGATGCGCTCTGGGATGCGGCTTATGAAGGAAAGAAAGGCGGCGTCAAAGGCGTTCTGAAATAACACGGCCGCGTCAAACCGCATCGATCGTATCTCGCCGGAGAGCCTTACCCTTCCGGTAATGCCTTTATGAGCGCCCTTGTCGTCATATACCATTATATCGTCAACGTCCGGGGAGTTTTGAAAGACCGGGGCAACTACGGACTTTGCCAAAACGGTTATCCCGGAGTTCGGATAAAGGCGCTTTAACGCATGAAGCGCCGGAGTGCACAACACCGCGTCCCCAATCCAGTTGGGCGTCCTCACGAGCAGACGTTTTTTTTCAATCACGGCCATAATCTTTTATTATAATATAAAATTTGCCTGTGATGTCAATTTTAATGAAACCACCCGTTATAATTTAACATTCGCAATCTAACATAGCATCTCGTACAAACATAATGCTATGCTTTCAAACATACGCCTTACATAGGAGTTAATGGCCATGCAATGGCACCAGATGACAACGGACGAGCTGCTCCGCGAACTCGGCACGGACGCTGCTCAAGGCTTAAGCGGCTACGAGGCAAAGGCGCGCCTTGAAAGATACGGGAGAAACCGTCTCGTGGAGCAAAAGAAAGAGTCCCGCCTGCTTAAATTCGCCGGGCACTTCACCGAGTTAATAATCCTCGTGCTCATAGCCGCCGCCATTATAGCGGCGGCGCTCGGCGAATGGGTGGATTCCATCGCCATACTTGCCATAGTCTTCATGAACGGCGTCATCGGATTCGTTCAGGACGAAAAGGCCGAAAAGGTCATGGAGGCGCTCAAAAGACTAACAGCCCCCTTGGCAAGGGTCATACGCGACGGCTCTCAGGCCACGGGCGACGCAAACGAACTCGTCCCGGGCGATGTCGTTGTCTTCGAGGCAGGTTCATCAGTGCCTGCAGACTGCCGCATAATAGAGGCCGTATCCCTGAGGATTGACGAATCGGCCATAACCGGCGAGTCGCACGCCGTTGACAAGGACGCCGGGGCAATTGAAAACGCCATGCCTCTCGGCGACAGGATAAACATGGCCTATCTCGGCACAACAATAGTCTACGGCAGGGGAAAGGCCGTGGTGGTCGCAACCGGTCAATCGTCCGAGATGGGCAGGATCGCCAAACTCTTACAAGAGTCCAAGCCTGAACCGACCCCCCTGCAAAAAAACCTTGCGGACTTCGGACGCAAACTGGTCTATGCCGCGGGTCTGGTCTGCGCGCTGATATTCTTCCTCGGGGTGATGCGCGGGGAAGGCGTCCTACCCATGTTCCTTACCGCGATAAGCCTTGCGGTTGCCGCGATACCGGAAGG
>JBBTCG010000144.1:0-6868 GCA_038043305.1 Deltaproteobacteria bacterium
GCTGTTCAAGAAGTAAGCATCGGCCATAGTGATCCTAATCAGGCTCATGGCTGCTGGAGCTCTCGTTTTGTAATAGTGTAGCGATTATATTCCTTTGCTCATATTTCCACTCGTTTTTAGTGATGCGTAAAAGTCCCCCTGACAAGGGGGATTTAGGGGGTTGGGGGTTGAATCTTCTCGACGCATCATGGCCTTTTCACGACGTCCGCCGGAGCACCCTTGAGCGCGCCCTCGACATCTTCGCGGCCATTTCAATCGCCGCCACGAGGCTCTCCCGGCTTGCCCTTCCCTTCCATGCGATGTCGTAAGCGGTGCCGTGGTCAACCGAGGTCCTGATGATCGGAAGCCCGAGCGTGGCGTTCACGCCGTCCTCGAAATGAAGGAGCTTTAGAGGCCCAAGCCCTTGATCATGATACATGCACACAACGCAGTCGAACTCCTTTTTCCTCACCGCCCTGTAAAAGACCGTGTCAGGCGGCAAAGGGCCTGTTGCGCGGATGCCGAGCCCAACGGCCTTTTTAACGGCGGGCAGTATAATGCGCTTTTCTTCGTCCCCGAACATCCCTCCCTCTCCGGCGTGCGGGTTGAGTCCGGCAACGGCAATCCTTGGGCCTCGCAGTCCAAAGTCCCGCCTAAGAGCCTCATGCGCTATCTTTATGGTCATAAATACGTTCTCCCGCGTGATTAGCCGCGGAACCTTCCTTAAAGGCTCGTGTATGGTTACGAGAACCACTTTGAGGAGCACCCCGCCGAGCATCATGCGAAAGTCTTTGCATCCGGTAAGATGCGCTATGAACTCGGTGTGCCCTGGAAATTTGAAGCCCGCTTTTTTAGCGGCCTCCTTGCTTATCGGCGCGGTAACAACGGCGTCAACGACTCCGGCCTGGGCCATGCAGACCGCCTCCTCGACGTAGCGGATCATGGCCTGTCCGCTCTCTCTGGTCGGAGAGCCGGGTTTAATCGTCTTTGGGGAAATATCGGACAGGCTTATGAGCGCGGATGGCCGTGGAGCCTTGAGTTTGAGCCTCCTGGCCATGAACTCAAGAAACCCGGCGTCGCCTATGACAAAAGGGGTTGAGGCATTTATAACCCTCCTGTCCGATAAGGCCGCAAGGATAAGCTCCGGCCCTACCCCAGCCGGGTCTCCCATCGTTATGGCTATTCGGGGTTTGGCCATCACAGCCTTACCTCTATATGCGCTTTTTTCTTTGTCTCTATGAGCCAGAAGTTGAAACGCTCATCCATCGCCTTCCTGAAGAGCCTTTCGTGTATCTCCTCCCGCGCCTCTTCAAGCGGCCTTAAAGCGCCTTGTATCCGCTCCTTGAGCCTGAAAAAATAAACCCCCTCGGTAAGACGCACGGCCTTGCTTGGTTTATCAGGAACGAGCCTTGAGAGCGCCTCCTCCATAGCCTTGCTGACCTCGCCGGACTTTATGACAAGCTCTTCACCAACGCCGGAATATCGCCGACTAAGCGCCCCAAACTCCTCACCAGCCACAATGCCGTCCTGAACGGCCTTGATTGCCTCGGCCTTTGTTTTATCGTCAAGAGAGTCCGGGATCAGTATTATGTTGACCCTGTAGGAGAGACCGGCCTTGAACTCATCGAGATTCTGGCGGTAATAATCCTCTATATCCTCGGGTCTTGGAGATATCTTAGACCTGAACTCCTTGTTTATGAACTTTACCTGCCGTATCTGCTCCTTGAGCTGCTCCCTGTACTCCCTGTGCGTAAGGCCGCTTGCGGCAAGGGCCATGAGCAGCGCGTCCTTTGTAAGGTTATTTCTTTTCATCACGTCATCCACCGCGTTGTCGATCTCGCGCTCGCTTATCTCGATGCCAGCCTTGTCAGCGGCCTGTTTCACGAGCTTTTGTTCTATGAGAGAGTCGAGCATGGCAACGCGCAGTTGAGCCGCCTTTTCATTGTCCTTCTTATCGGCCAAAGGAAGTTTGTCAAGCGCCGCGGCCGTTGCCGCGTTAAGCTCAGAGAGCGTTATGATGGCGTCGTTTACCACGGCAATAACGCGGTCAACCGTTGAAGCAACGCTTACCGTCTGCAAAAACATGGAAAACAAAACCGTAAACGCCAAGGTAAGCGTTATCGCTCGGCCTGATGCCATTACAAGCTCCATTCGCCCCGCATCTTCATGTCTCGGATTCACAGCAGCTCCTCGTTTATCTCTATATTCGCGTTGGCCTTCAGGCCTTCCAGCCACATGACGAACTGGGCGTCAGCGGCCTCAAGCACGAGCCTTGCGCGTATCTTCTCTCTTACCTCGTCAAACCTAAGCCTACGGCCTTTGCGTCTTTCCTCAAGCAGGAAGATGTGGTACCCGTAACTCGTCTTTATGACCTTGCTTATCTCGCCTGCCTTGAGCTTGAACACGGCGTCCTCGAACTCCCTCGGCATATCGGAGCGGCCAAAAAAACCGAGGTCTCCTCCGCGCCCGGCCTCCGGACTTAAAGAGACCTCCTTTGCCGTTGCCGCGAAGTTCGCGCTCGTCAGACGCTTTCGTATCTTATGCGCCTCGTCTTCCGCGCTCACCACTATCATCCTTGCCCGCGCCTGCTCAGGCAGGTCATACTCCTTTATATGCTCTTCGTAATACCTTTTTATCGCTTCCTCCGAGGGGGAGCGCCCCTTGTTCGACGCGGCGGCCTTGTCCATGACCTTTCTCAGAACGAGCTTTCTTCTGATCTCTTCCTTCCATACCGCCAGATCGCCGTAACGCGCCGTTATAGCGTCCTTGAAGGAGGCGCTGCCATACTCCTTTTCTATGCCCTCTACCTCGCGGCCAAGCTCCTCATCGTTCACGGACACGCCTAAGCGGCGCGCCTCGTCCAGTATCAAGGACTCCTCTATAAGCTGATTCAGGAGTTCCTTCTTGAGGAGGTGCAACTCCTCTTTGGCGTCTGCTGTCCCCGGAGGCAAGAGCCTTGAAAAGGCGTCCTCATACTCCTTGAGCGTTATCACCCTTGTCCCGACCTTGGCCAGCACGGCCTTTGACCTGTCGGCCTCCCGTGAGCATGACGGCCCGCCCACGAGCGCCGCTACAAGCACAAACGGCATGAAGGTTTTGACTATGGCGCTGTTCATAGTACATTAGGATAGCATCAGGCCTCAAGCTCTTTCAACACATATTTGGCCGCCTCAAGCGGGTCCGCGTCCTTGTCAATGGAGATTATCAGCCTTGAATCCGGCGTGAGCCTGTATCGCTTGGGTTCTTTCTTAACGAGGTTGAGCGCCCTGTTGGCGATAGCGGCATCAGTACCTTTGGCAAAGGTAACGTAGAGTCTGTCTCCTATCTGCTTAAACTCCGTTGCCTTGAGACGCTTTAATACAATCCTTAATGAAGCGGTACGGAGGAGGTTGTCAACGAGCGCCGGAACGTCCCCGTACCTGTCGCTCAACTCATCGGTTAAGAGATCTATATCATTGTCTGTCCCGACGCCTGAGAGCCTCTGGTAAAGGCCGAGCCTCTCCCTTGCGTCAGGGATATACTCCTCAGGTATATACTGCGACACCTTCAGGTTTACGTCCGGCTCGCACTCGTCAGACGGCTCTTCGCCCCTGAGCGCGCTTACCGCCTCTTCAAGGAGCGTCGCGTACATGTCAAAGCCCACGTCCGCGAACTGGCCGGCCTGCGCCTGTCCAAGTATCTCGCCCGCCCCGCGTATCTCAAGGTCATAGCTGGCAAGCCTAAAGCCCGAACCCGGTTCGGCAAGCTCGCGTATCACCTCAAGACGCCGCGCGCTATCCACGCTCATCGAGGCGGAATCAGGGCATATAAGATAGGCGTAAGCCCTGTGGCTGCTCCTGCCGACCCTGCCCCTCAACTGGTACAACTCGGCCAGACCGAACCTGTCGGCGCGGTTTATTATAATGGTGTTGGCCGACGGTATGTCAAGACCGGACTCTATTATGGTGGTGCAAAGCAATATGTCGTACTCCTTGTTGACGAAGCCAAGCATCTTTCGTTCAAGTTCGGACTCCTTCATCTGTCCGTGCGCCACGGCTATACGCGCCTTTGGCGCAATCTCTCTTAAAAACCTCTCCATTGCGCCTATTGACTGAACCCTGTTATGAACGAAGAAGACCTGTCCCCCGCGCTTTAATTCCCGCTCTATAGCCTCGGCTATTATTTCAGGATCGAACCTCGCTACGCTGGTCTTTATCGCAAGCCTGTCAACCGGCGGTGTGCTTATGATGGACAACTCCCTTATGCTCGCAATGGACAGGTTAAGGGTTCTCGGTATGGGAGTAGCCGTAAGCGTCAGACAGTCAACGTTTTTTCTCAGGTGCTTGAGCCGCTCCTTGTGCGCCACGCCGAAGCGGTGCTCCTCGTCAATGACTATAAGGCCGAGGTCTTTGAACGTTACGTCTTTTTGTAAAAGCCTGTGCGTGCCGATGACGATGTCAACCCCGCCTTGGGCGATGAGCGCGACTATCTCCCTTTGCTCCTTTGCCGTCTTAAAGCGGGAGAGGACGCCGACCTTCACGGGAAACGGGGCAAGCCTTCTCGTAAAGGTGTTGAAGTGCTGCTCGGCCAATATCGTGGTCGGCACGAGGATCGCGGTCTGCTTATTGTCAAGGGCGGCCTTGAAGGCTGCCCGTATCGCAACCTCGGTCTTGCCGTAGCCGACGTCGCCGCAGATAAGCCTGTCCATGGGCTTATCGCTCCTCATGTCGGCGAGCGTCTCGGCAATGGCGTTTTTCTGGTCCGGCGTCTCCTCGAACTCGAAGCCGGCCTCGAACTCCTCGAACATCCTGTCAGGCGGCGAGAAGCTGTAGCCCCTGGCCGTCTGTCTTTGAGCGTACAGCTTCAAAAGCTCACCTGCGAATCTTTCAACGGCTTGGGAGACCTTGTTTTTTCTTTTTTCCCAACGCGCAGCCCCAAGCTTGTCAAGCTCAGGGGTGCGGCCGTCCGAAAGCTTGTACCTGCATATAAGGTCAAGCCTCCATATCGGCAGGTAGAGCTTGTCGCCATCCCTGTACTCAAGCAGGAGAAAATCATTCTCAACGTCGTCAATGCCCAGCCTTTTAAGCCCCCTGCAAAGGCCGATGCCGTGGTCTTTGTGCACCACGAGGTCGCCCTCGGATAATTCCTGCAACTGTCTTAAAAAGGCGTCAAGCTTTCTTGCCGGAGGGGTCCTTGCCTTTACGCGCTCGCCGAAGACCTCCTCCTCGGCAATGAGCCAGAGGCGGTCCGTCTCAAGATAAAATCCTGAC
Source organism: Deltaproteobacteria bacterium (assembly GCA_038043305.1). Lineage (GTDB taxonomy): Bacteria > Desulfobacterota > GWC2-55-46 > GWC2-55-46 > GWC2-55-46 > JACRCE01. The sequence continues at coordinate 5,229 of JBBTCG010000144.1, forward strand.
GTTATTGACCCGATGACCACGCAAAGGCCGCCAAGAGGCGCGTTCATGGAGAAAGGGTCGGCGTCAAAGGAAAAACCCTGGCTAACGGCCAGCCCATAGCCTTCAAGCAGCTCCCTTGTGCGCTCGGCCTGTCCCTTGTTGTGGGCGCTGATCCAGACGCGGCATCCGGCCTCCAACCGGTCTTTGATCCTCTCCGCAAGAGGGGCAAGCGGGGCATCAAGACCCGCGCTTGCCTTCCCCCCAATTGAAACATTCAGCTCATGCCTTAGTTCCGTATTCAATCTCGCGCTTGCGCCAAGGACGAAACCGGCCTCGATTACAGGCTCCACATTGACAAGCGAAAAGCCGCTCATGGCCTTTAAGAAGGCGTCGGGAGACATGTACAACTCTTCAGGCGCCGCGAAAAAGCGTCTCTTTTCAACGGCCTTTGCCGTTGCGCGTGATACGTCCCCGGCAAAACCCGTTGCCGCGGCTTTAACAGCCTCTGGGTCAATGACCGTAATGACGGCATCCGCTCCAAGATAGTCGAATATTGTGTCGAGCTTGTTATACAGAAGCGGCAAAAGAGGCGACATGCCAAGACCTGACGCGCCCGCCTTAAGCTTATCGGACAGGGTTTCCCATGACTGTCTGGCTAATCCGAGCGCATCCGCCCTGTCGAGGAGAGCGTCTCTGGCCGCTGAAAGGGAGTCCTTGTCAGGGGACGCCTCCCTTGCCGGCAGGATAAGCGCCTCCTTGAGTTCCTTCATGGACCTTTGCGTGGCGATGTCGAAACTCCTGATAGACTCCAACTCGTCGCCGAAAAACTCCAGCCTCAGCGGACGGTCTTTCGCCGGCGGAAATATGTCGAGTATCCCTCCGCGCGCGCTCATCTCGGCGCGCTCCTCCACCATGCTCATCCTCGCGTAGCCCATAGCGCAAAGGGTCTCGATAAGCGCCTCCCTCGGATACTCCCCTCCAACGCGAAGGTTTAGCGCCCTGGCCGCAAAATCCGCCTTTGGCGGCAGGCATTGCATAAGCGTTGGAACGGCGCTAACCACGACGACCGGACATCCGGTAGCAAGGCCGTGGAGCGTGGCGACCCTCTCGGCGCATATCTCCTCATGCGGCGGGGCGAGTTCAAACGGAAGGGTCTCGGTGGACGGATAAAAAAGCACGCTCTCCTTGCCGAGGAAAAACCGGAGGTCAGCAGCCATCTCAGAGGCGCACTCCTCGTCCTTGAGAAGGACGAGGTGCGGCCTCAGCCCTCCCCGAAAAACCGAAGCTATGAGAAGAGCCTTTGACGAGCCGCAGAGCACGGAGACCGTAACGGCCTCGTTCCGGCCAAGCGCGGACAAGCGCGGCAGGAGCGCTCTCATGGAGTTTGGCCCGTTGTCAAACTCGATTGTATCTTTTTGAAGCATGTTCGATGACGCCTTGGATTGCCTGTCAGAAAACCGGTAATCGTCAATTATACCACAGCGAGAGCCTTTCTTAAAGGAAATGATGTGAGCCGCGCGGGCAAAATGAAAACGGTTATCAGTTATCTGTTTAAGGATAATTATTTTACCTTAACCGACAACCGATAACCATTATTTGAGAAGGCGTGAAGGGAGCGATGGGGTCAACCTTGAGACAATAAGGATTGGTATTTCAGCGGA
>JBBTCG010000144.1:6878-11192 GCA_038043305.1 Deltaproteobacteria bacterium
TAACGATGCCGGAATAAAACTTTGTGTTGTGGATTGTAAAGAATTGCATGATAAAATTGCCAGCATAAAGGACAATATCCCGACACTGAAATACCTTTTCACATTTAATCACACAAATAGTGAGCACTGGAGTAAAATTTGGAACGATAAAAGCGGCTGGAAATTTTTGGTTTTCACCGATAACCATTATTTGAGAAGGTGTGAAGGGAGCGATGGGGTCAACCTTGAGGCAATAAGGATTGGTATTTCAGCGGAGATATAACGGCCTGCTAATCGCCCCTTTCTTTTTTTACGACGGCACCGCCTACAATAGTTATTATCGTGGCCTTGTTTGAATAATCCCCTCTATAGACAAACTGCTTTTTCACGGCAATTTCTCCAGAGGTTATTTTGCCTTGCTCACGTGTTTTCGTATCCATTTCGGTTATTTTTCCTTGGCTTTTCATTACAAAAACCTCGCCCAAATTTATTATTTGACATGGCTGCCCGTATTTGTCAGTAAGCTGCGCTTCGCTCCACGGTGCGCCAATGGTGCCGTCATCTATCAGCCCAAACTCCCTTGTATCCAATGACTTGCATTTTATAATGTCGTCGCCATTCGCATGAGAATTGGCCGGAATGAAAAATGACAGAAAAAAAAGCAAGAACACGGCCTTGTTGACCGCGCCATTTATGATTTGTTGCATCGTCTCACCTCCATATTGCTTTATAAAAAACCGCATATCCCCTATTCATGTTACACAAGGCTGTTTTTTCCGCAAAAAAATATGTTGCCTGAAAACAAGGGAGATATAATTATCTCACTTGTTTCAAGATATGTCTATCGTTTCCATACGAATTGCCGTCAGTTGCAATTGGCGCGATCCTGAAAGCTCCTTGTCCTGTCGGTAATCAGCTTGTACCCGTAGCTTGGGTATCTTTCCCAATAGCTGCAAATCTCGTTGCCTGAGATACCATCGTAATTTCTGATTGCTTGTATGCTGAAAAAGTATTGACTTGTAAAGTCATAGATATTCGTTGTCCGGTTTATGTCATGGATTACATCTATGCCCTTTGTTGCGCCGGTTGAGTATGTGCCTGTCGGATATTTCACTATGATTTCCATGCCGCCGATTCCATCGGTGTCTGAAACCGATGCGATCTCAAAGGTACCCTTATAGGTATAAAGATAGACATTTCTTGTCCTTGTCCTGTCATGTATGGCATGTATGCCTCTCTCGCCCCAGGTTGTTGTGTATATGACTATTATTTCCCCGCCTGCCGTATTGTCTGTGTCAACCACCGAGTTGATGGAAAAGGAAGAGGCGGTTGAGTAGTCGTATGTATATTTGGTGCGTTGCGCATCATGGATCACATCAAGTCCATGATTTGGGCCCCCGGCATATGTCCATAGCACGACAATCTCACCTCCAACATTGCCGTCCGTGTCCACAACCGAATTGATGCTGAAAGAAGGGTTGTTTGTATAATCGTATGTCGTTGTGGTACGGTTTCTGTCCCGGATGACATCTATCCCCTTTGGATTACCATATGTGGATGTCCATACAACCACTACTTCAGCGCCTGCAACCCCATCCGTGTCCACAACCGAATTGATACTGAAAGAAGAAGCCGCACCGTTGCGGTACATCGTTGTCACGCCTGTGCGGGGATGATATATGCACACCTGAACAGGGCTGCCGCACGCATAAACTTGGTCAGTATACCCGTCTCCATCTGTATCCGCATAGAAAGCGGCAAAGCTTAAGGTCGGTATCAGCAGGGCAACTATTGCCGCTAAAATTATATGCTTTTTCATGGCAGTCCTCTCCTTATACATATGTTTTTATTTCATGTAGGTATGGGACGGCAATTCAGGCACCTTGCCTTGCACGCTCGTGGCCGCTGTTGGCTCATCTATTCTTTCGGCTGGTGTTTCGGCATTGCTGGTTTCCTCCACTACTCCGTTAGTCTCGGTTAAAATGGCATCATCAGATTGTCCCTGTGTCGGAAGCAAAATCGGTGCTTGCATGAGCGGATCCGACGCTCCGGCAAATGAAAACGCGGTTAGTGTCAGCAAAAACGCACCAATAATACTTGTAATGATTTTCATGTTTTTCTCCTTTTCTTTGGTCTTTCACGATTACCCCTCATGGCAACCTCAAGTTGGCCGCACCCGGCCATGAAGAAACGGCTTCACATATTGATCTTATTTTTCGTCGCTATTTTACCCCCCCCAATCTTTTGTCAAGTAAATTCATAGAATGTGGATGAACTTAGCATCCGCCTGCGATAACTGCTAAAGCCGATGTTTGACGACTATACTCGCCTCAACAACTCAACAATTAGCGTTGACTTCGACTTGTCGTAAAGACCGCCGCCTAATGGCGGTGATTTTGACGCATATAAGCTGGTGGGACATTGCTGCTGCTGTTTTTCCCATGTCCAGCCAAAATGATAATAGGTTAAAAGGGACGGTTTTATTTACTCCTTTATTTCCCTAAGTTGTCGAATAAATAGAACCGTCCCCTTTACTCCTTAGAAGTCCCCCTGATAAAGTCCCCCTGACAAGGGGGATTTAGGGGGTTGGGGGTTGAATCTTTTCGACGATTCACGCTCGACGCACCACGCACACTGCCTTATCAAAAAAGGCAGGTTGACATATCTTGCCGCAAATCCTAAAATACTCGTATGAAGTGGTTGCCGACCGTCTTTTCTATTGTTGCGGCCGTTTTTTCGTTCAGCCGCGTTGCTCTCGCGCTTGACCCTGTTGCGTTGTCCATTGACAGGGCCTGCGTCGTGGTTCTCGACCCCGGACACGGCGGCGAGGACACAGGCGCGGTAGGGCCTGCCGGCGTCAATGAAAAGGATGTGGCGCTCGGCGTGGCGCTCAAGACCGCTGAACTGATAAAAACCAGAACCCTTTGCGATGTAACGCTTACCCGCGTAGACGATACCTTCGTACCGCTTGCCGGGCGAATTGCCATAGCAAACGCAAAAGGCGCCGACCTCTTTATCAGCATTCACGTCAACGCGGCGCTGCGACGCGAGGCGTCCGGGGTAGAGACGTTTTTTCTGAGCGTAGACGCCACGGATGCCGAGGCGCAAAGCCTTGCCGATTTTGAAAACTCCGCCGCAACGGTGAAGAACGCCTCCGCTGCCGCGCCGGAGGGCGACCTGAAGGCTATACTCCTCGACCTTGTCATTACAGGGGCGCACCATGAGAGCGCGAGGCTTGCGGAGGCCGTGCAGACAAGCCTTCTTGCCAAGACCGGCAGCCCAGACCGCGGCGTAAAGCAGGCGCCCTTCATTGTCCTGAACAACGCGTCAATGCCCGCCGCGCTCGTTGAGATAGGCTTTATATCGAACAAGGCCGAGGAAAAAAGATTAAAACAAACGGACGAGCAGTCTCGCATCGCCCAATCGTTATACAACGGCATCGAGGTCTTTCTGAAGACATCCACTCAACTGGCAAAAGGCGCAAAATAATCGAATCCCTTAATGTCGAACTCCCTGAAAAAAATAGTCATTGCCACGAAAAACAAGGGCAAGGCCGCTGAGATAAAAAAACTTTTTGAACCTGCGGGGGTCAAAGTGTGTTCCCTGCTTGATTTTGCGAATCTTGAACTCCCGCCTGAGACAGGGACTACCTTTGCGGCCAACGCAACGGCAAAGGCGCGCTATGCAGCCGAGAAAACCGGATACGCTTGCCTTGCCGACGACTCAGGGCTTGAGGTGGACTATCTCTCAGGCGCTCCAGGCGTGTATTCCGCCAGATATGCCGGACCTGACGCAACCGATGAGGATAATTGGAGGAAACTCCTCGCCGCGCTATCCGGCGTCCCGGCTGACAAAAGAGGGGCGCGCTTTGTCTGCGTCGTCGCGTTTGTAGAGCTGGCCGGGTTCAATGCAACGGTTCATACGTTTGACGGCGTACTTGAAGGAACAATCGCGGCAAGTCCGTCCGGGCCAAACGGTTTCGGCTATGACCCGGTGTTTTTCATCCCATGTCTTCAAAAGACCGTTGCCCAATTGAGCCTTGATGAAAAGAACGGGATAAGCCACAGGGGACAGGCTCTAAAGAAGTTCAAGGCATGGTTTGAAGGACGGTAAGCGCCGAGCCGCGCATCAGTAACATAATAAATTAAAATATTCCTTGACAAACTTCCACGCATAACTTATATTAACGGAGTAAGTAAGTTGTTAGCTGGGTTTGTAGCCACACTTCGCACCGGAAGAGCGCAAAACCCCTAAGACTTATGAAATCTAAGAAAGGAGGTTTTGCGTATGCCTTCAGGAAAAGTGAAGTGGTTTAATGAGTCCAAGGGCTTTGGT
>JBBTCG010000145.1:0-5265 GCA_038043305.1 Deltaproteobacteria bacterium
CCTGCTCGAAGGCGGGGAGGTGATCCAGCGGGTGGGCGATCGGATTCTGGGGCGTGTCGCCCTGGAAGATGTGGTCGATCCGTTTAACGGGGAGGTTCTTGTCGAGGCCAACGAGGAGATTGACGAGGGCAAGGTCGAGAGGATAGAGGAGAGCGCGGTTGAGAAGGTGAAGATACGGAGCGTGCTTACCTGCCGCTCCACGCGCGGCATCTGCATAAAGTGTTACGGACGAGACTTGACAAGGGGCCGCATGGCCGAGCTTGGCGAGGCCGCAGGCGTCATCGCGGCGCAGTCCATAGGCGAGCCGGGAACGCAGCTTACGATGAGAACCTTCCACATAGGCGGCACGGCTTCACGTCGCGCGGAACAAACCGCGCTTGAGGCGCGCCATGAGGGGTCGGTCAAGTTCCATAACCTCAACGTGGCGGTAAACTCCAAGGGCGAGTCCATCGTAATGAACCGCAACGGAGATATAGCCATACAGGACGAGCAGGGCAGGGACAGAGAAAGAAACCCGGTCATATACGGCACGCGCCTTCGCGCCACGGAGGGACTCAAAGTCGCTCAGGGGACGATTATAGCCGAGTGGGACCCGTACACCATCCCGATCATAACCGAGGTCAGCGGCATCGTGCGCTTCGGAGACATCGAGGACGGCAAGACCATGAAGGAGCAGGTTGACGAGGTTACGGGCCTGTCCAGCAAGGTCATAGTACAGTACAGGGAAGGCGACCTGAGACCCCGCGTCTCCATAAAAGACGAAACCGGCAAGACCATCAGGATACCCGGAACAAAGATAGAGGCGCGCTATCTCCTGCCGGTCGGCGCGATATTGACGATTGCGGAGGGAGACGAGGTAAAGGCCGGAGACGTGGTTGCAAAGATTCCGCGCGAGACCACGAAGACAAAGGACATCACCGGCGGACTTCCGCGCGTCGCGGAGCTCTTTGAGGCGAGAAAGCCCAAGGAGTGCGCCGTCATAAGCGAGATAGACGGGGTAGTGTCCTTCGGCAAGGACACCAAGGGCAAGAGAAAGGTCGTCATCACGCCTGAGACCGGAGAGATGAAGGAGTACCTGATACAAAAGGGCAAGCACATAAGCGTGCGCGAGGGAGATCACGTGAAGGCCGGAGAGCCGCTCATGGACGGCAGCGCCAATCCGCACGACATACTGCGCGTCCTCGGCGTCAAGGAGCTTGCAAAGTACCTCGTTGACGAGGTGCAGGAGGTCTACAGGCTTCAGGGCGTGAAGATCAACGACAAGCACATAGAGGTCATCGTCCGCCAGATGCTCAGGAGGGTTAAGATAAAAGACGCGGGAGATACTAATCTCCTCATCGGCGATCAGGCTGAAAGGTATCTCTTCGAGGAGGAAAACGACAAGGTCATCTCAAAGGGCAAGCGCCCCGCCATTGCGGAGCCGCTCCTTCAGGGCATAACCAAGGCTTCCTTGTCCACGGAGAGCTTCATCTCAGCCGCCTCCTTCCAGGAGACGACCAAGGTGCTTACAGGCGCGGCCGTAGAGGGCAAGATAGATTACCTGCGCGGTTTGAAGGAGAACGTCATCATGGGACGCATCATCCCGGCAGGCACCGGATTCGGCGGTTACGGAAAGACGCAGATAACCGTTTCCGAGGACGCGGAGGAAGAGGAGAGAGTCAAGGAGATAGCGTAGATTACCGCGGGGTTATGCAGAGGCTCACGGCTCTTAGCCATGCACGGGACAAGCGCGGAGTTGTAAAAAACTTTACCGCTTTCCACCTCCAGATATCTATAGTTTTCCGTTAAAGCGCATTTAGTTCTTGACAACATAAATCAAAGCAGGTATATTGCTTTGATTTACGCCACTGGCCGAGTAATTAAGCCGCGCCTAAGTTGTGGCTTGCGGACGTGTATAGGTTTGGCATAATGCGTTTCGTATGATGTTTTGAGCGAAGTTGCAGGTTGGGTGTAGTAGGGTGTAGGATGGGTTGAGCGCAGCGAAGCCCATCTGTCGCAGCAGACCCAACATTAGTTTAAGTGGAATTGGATAAGGAAAGGTTAGTATGCCGACAATCAATCAGCTTGTTCGCAAGGGCAGACAGGCTCCGAGATGGAAGACCGCCTCACCCGCGCTTGACGGATGCCCTCAGAAGAGGGGCGTGTGCGTCAGGGTTTATACGACCACGCCTAAGAAGCCGAACTCCGCGCTCCGAAAGGTCGCAAGGGTAAGGCTTACGAACGGCATGGAGGTTACCTCCTATATACCCGGCGTCGGACATAATCTGCAGGAACACTCCGTTGTTATGATACGGGGCGGGAGGGTAAAAGACCTTCCGGGCGTAAGGTATCACATCATCAGGGGCAAGCTCGACACGATGGGCGTGCAGGACAGAAAACAGGCGCGTTCCAAGTACGGCGCAAAGAGGCCTAAGTAGGGCTGGATAAAACCGTTAACCGATAGGGGTGTAAGATGTCTCGTAAAGGAAGCGCACCAAGAAGGGACGTGTTGCCGGATCCTAAGTTTAACGACAAGGTCGTGACAAAGCTCGTCAACAAGCTCACAAGCGACGGCAAGAAGAGCAAGGCCGAGGGCATATTGTACGGGGCCTTTGACGTGATAGAGGAAAAGACAAAGACCGAGCCTATAAAGGTCTTTAAGAAGGCGCTCGACAATATAAGGCCCATGCTTGAGGTAAAATCAAGAAGGGTGGGCGGGGCGACCTATCAGGTGCCGGTTGAGGTAAGACCGGACAGAAAGCTCTCGCTTGCGCTTCGCTGGTTAGTGTCGTATTCAACTGCCCGGAGCGAGAAGTCAATGATCGAGAAACTTGCCGGCGAGCTCATAGACGCCTCGAACAACAAGGGGGCGTCGGTCAAGAAGAAGGAAGACGTGCATAAGATGGCTGAGGCGAACAAGGCCTTCGCGCACTACCGCTGGTAATCCGGTAATCGAAAATAAGCGCTTGCGATGCGGCAGGCGCATGACAAGCACGTGAGGGACTTTGAATAAAGACCGTTCACGGATGATGATAGCGACAGTTAAAACGGAAGCGTTTTGGAGTAATTTCAGTGCCAAGAACCATACCAATAGACAAGCAGAGGAACATCGGCATCATGGCTCATATAGATGCCGGAAAGACCACGACTACGGAGCGGATTCTCTATTACACCGGCGTTACCTATAAGATAGGAGAGGTGCACGACGGCACCGCCGTTATGGACTGGATGGAGCAGGAGAAGGAAAGAGGCATCACCATCACCTCAGCCGCAACCACCTGTACATGGAAAGATAACCTCATCAACATCATTGATACCCCCGGCCACGTTGACTTCACCATTGAGGTTGAAAGGTCTTTAAGGGTTCTTGACGGCGCAGTGGCCGTTTTCTGTTCCGTCGGCGGCGTTGAGCCGCAAAGCGAGACGGTTTGGCGTCAGGCCACCAAGTACAAGGTTCCGAGGATCGCCTTCGTAAACAAGATGGATCGCGTAGGCGCGGACTTCTTCCGCGTCGTGGCCATGATGGTGGACAGGCTCAAGACCAAACCGGTCGTCATGCAGCTGCCTATAGGCAAGGAGGAGACCTTCAAGGGTCTCGTTGACCTTATAGAGGGAAAGGGCATCATCTGGGACGAGGATACGCTTGGCGCGAAATACAGATTCATTGACATCCCCGCTGACATGAAGGAGCAGGTTGCCGAGTATAGGGAAAAGCTGATTGAGGCCGCCGCTGATTACGATGAGAAGATTATGGAGAAGTTCCTTGAAGGAAAGCCGGTGGAAAAGAGCGCGCTTGCCGCAGCCATAAGAAAGGGCACAATTGACATCGGGATAACGCCGGTCTTTTGCGGTTCGTCTTTTAAGAACAAGGGCGTACAATTCCTGCTTGACGCCGTAATTGATTATCTGCCGTCCCCGATTGACATCCCGCCGGTTGTCGGCGTCAACCCTGATACAGACGCTGAGGAAACACGCGAGGCAAAGGATGACGCGCCACTCTCAGCCCTTGCATTCAAGATTATGAGCGACTCTTTCGTGGGGCAGTTGACCTTCTTTCGCGTATACTCTGGTTGTCTCAGCGCCGGTTCCTATGTCTATAACTCAACTAAGAATCAGAAGGAAAGAATCGGACGTCTCGTCAAGATGCACGCCAATAAGCGTGAGGACATAAAAGAGGTTCACGCAGGCGACATCGCCGCAGCCGTGGGCTTGAAATATACGGTTACAGGCGATACATTATGCGACATGGATAAGACAATAGTCCTTGAGTCAATGGACTTTCCGGATCCGGTCATGAGCATCGCCATAGAGCCTAAGACAAAGGCCGATCAGGAAAAGCTCGGTATGTCGCTTCAGAAACTTGCGATTGAAGACCCATCCTTCCGTATCAAATCCGATGAGGAGACCGGGCAGACGATTATATCCGGCATGGGCGAATTACACCTGGAGATTATCGTGGACAGGCTTCTCCGCGAGTTCAAGGTAGAGGCGTCCGTCGGCAAGCCGCAGGTCGCGTATAAGGAAACCATTACAAAGAAGACCAAGGCAGAGGGCAAGTATATCAGGCAGACGGGCGGCAGAGGTCAGTACGGACACGTATATATCGAACTTGAGCCGGGAGTGGTCGGCGCCGGTTACGAGTTCGTCAATAAGGTAGTAGGCGGCTCCATACCAAGGGAGTACGTTACGCCGGTTGAGAACGGGATAAGAGAGGCCATGCTTACCGGAACCCTTGCGGGGTATCCCGTCGTTGACGCGAAGGTAACGCTCTATGACGGCTCCTATCATGACGTAGACTCCTCTGAGATGGCCTTTAAGATTGCAGGATCCATGGCCTTTAAGGAGGCGTGTAAGAGCGCCGGGCAGATACTCCTTGAGCCGGTCATGAGCGTTGAGGTCATAGTGCCTGAGCAGTTCATGGGCGACGTGATCGGGGACTTAAACTCCAGAAGAGGCAGGATAATGGGCATGGACACGAGGGGCGGCTTTCAGATAGTATCGGCCAAGGTGCCTCTTGCAAATATGTTCGGGTACTCGACGGACCTGCGCTCAAAGACGCAGGGCAGGGCCTCTTATACGATGGAGTTTGCGCATTACGAGCAGGTGCCGAATTCGGTGCTTGAGGTGATTACGGCAAAGGTGCAGGCCAGCAGATAGACCGGCAAGGTCACAGTAGGCCACAGTAGGCCACAGTAGGGTTGACAGCGGGAATATTATAATCAAACGTTTCGGAGGGGCATTATATGAGCAAGGCAAAATTTGAGAGGATCAAGCCGCACGTAAACG
>JBBTCG010000146.1:0-1463 GCA_038043305.1 Deltaproteobacteria bacterium
CCCTTTTATCCATTAACGAAAACAGCCTTTTGATAGGCATGGATCAAACCGACATACTTTATGGCGGAAATGGAAACGATGTATTGATCGGAGAAGCAGGCGATGACGTTCTGTCCGGCGGAAAAGGGGACGATGTCCTCATAGGCGGCGCCGGAAACGACACCTTGAACGGCGGAGCCGGCAACGACACCATGGTCGGCGGGGCTGGTCTTGACACCTATTATGTTGACGGCAATGACCGCATTATTGATTCCGATGGGAAAGGGATTATTCTGGGCAAGGACGGCAAGGCAATTGCTGGCGCATTTATCAAGCAAGACGATGGAAGCTATCAATGGGCAAAGGATACTCAAGTAACCGCCACCAAAAACTCCCCGCTCACCATCGCCCTGCCGGACGGCTCCACCGTTGTCATAGAAGACTATATAAATGAAGGCGACTTCGGGATTAACCTGCTCGACGCGCCGGTTGACCCGACGACCACCAACAGCATCATCGGAGACCTTCAGCCGATTCTTAGCAACGGTCAACTTCAGTACGACTCCCTTGGCAACGTGATAACCAATTCCAACCAGTCTCCTGACCGTGAAGACATGCTCTACGACAGCGCAGGCAATGACCGGATAGAGGCCAAAGGCGGTAATGACACCATCTGGGCCAACAACGGCGGAAACGATTGGCTACTCGGCGGAGCGAGCAATGACGCCATATCCGCATTTGCAGGCAATGATGTGGCAGAAGGCAACGCAGGCGCTGATGTCGTCTTCGGCGGCACAGGCAACGACCAACTGTTCGGAGAAGACTACGGAGAGATGGCCGCCCTGATAAGAAAAGAAAAGGGGCATAAATGGAATATGCGTCCCGTTTTACCCCTATATTCATTATCCTTGTTTCTTCTTCTTCTGTTTTCAACTGTCATTCCTGCACAAGGTGACTTTACAAATTCGTTCGTTAAGCCTGACTGCATGCCTGAATTGAATTTTTTTCGGTTTTCGATAATCCATGCAACGAATATTGAGGCTATATATCGTCCTTTTAAAGGGGATAAGTACGTAAATAATTACTTAAGAGACCTAAAGGAAAAATATAATTTGTATGCGGAAGGGCCAATTGTCTTTAGTTGTAAACTCCCACGTTATGAAATCACAACAAAACTCACTTATAATACGCCAAGGGCGAGAGGGGAATGTGGCGCACGGCCAGGCGCTTATGGACAGGTAATAATAAATGGCAGAATAATATTAGGTGCTTTATTTGATAATGACTGTTTTACTTCGGTGTATTTTTTTGAGCTTAAAGGCGATTCTATTCGGATTTGTGCACGTAGAAGTGATTCTCAAAATGATTCTCAATATGTATGTATAGATAGATCGATTGGTGAGATAGATAAGCCCTTAGATCAATTTCTTCTTAAAGACAATTGATTGCAAAACTAAGGAATCTCTGATTAATACCGTTACGCC
>JBBTCG010000147.1:0-16529 GCA_038043305.1 Deltaproteobacteria bacterium
GGAGCAGCCCAGTTGCGCCTGAAGCCGTCCAATGCCGCTTTGAACTTTGCGGAGCCAGTTCCGGCCGCCACGTTATGCGCGGCATCCTTGCGTTCTGAGGCCCATTCCGGCTTGTAAATGCCGGTTTTTTTTTGAACCGCCTGTATGGTTTTCAGGTCCTTGAAGGCCTCTTCGGAGCCGTTGTCCCTGACGATGAACAGGCTGCCCTGCCCCTGCATTGCGCCAAGGGTCTTGACGAGGTGAACCACCATGTCCGGCCGTTCCTCGAACATGCCGCCGTACATGGCCGCGAGCACGGGCTTTGCGATGAAGCCCGACGCCTTGATCTTCTCGTTAAGTAATCGCGCCTCTTCGCTCAGCATCCCCCAGTATATGGAGATGGCGACGCCTACGGAGATAAGCCCGACGACGATGAACAAGAGTCTTGTGTGAATGCTCTTTCTTAGCATGGGTGTCCGGGCTTACGTACGGTCATGTTGCGCTTAAAATGCTCGTTTCGCGAAGTATATCAAATAAGCGGAAGGATTGCTATGGGGTTTCAGAGGCCGCTGAAAGCGCTCGATTAAAATTACATTAACGAAATGACTTGACAAGGAATTTGATTTAGGATAAAAGGGGTCTTGTTTAACCTGTTCGGTAGAAAGGCCATACGATGTTTCGACTCAGTCGGGCTGCGGAATATGCCATAAGGGGCGTCGCCCATCTCGCCGACAACAAAGGCGGCGAGGTCATCGAGAGCGAGAAGATAGCAAAGGCCGAAGGGGTGCCTGCGGCCTACCTTGCAAAGCTCTTTCAGGCGCTGGCAAAGAAGGGTTTCGTCAGGTCGGTGAGGGGGCCTGAGGGCGGCTTTACGCTTGCCATGAGTCCTGAGCGCATCTCGCTTCTCGATATTATAGAGGCCGTGGAAGGGCCGATACACTTAAACGACTGTCTTATCCGCCCCGGGTACTGCCAGAGGGAGTCCATCTGCCCGGTGCATGACGTGTGGCGGGGGGCGCAGGAGAAGCTGCTCGATTATCTAAAGGAATCGAACTTTGCCGATCTGGTTGTCTCCGGCAGGGTCAAGTCCATGCGCGCGCGCAGGAAGGCCTGCGGCACGAAGTAGATTTTTTTGGCTTAATCAGGATTAAATACATCTGAATTATCCAAATAGCCGCCGGCCTCCCGCTCGAGGGCAGCCCAGCACCATTTTGCTATACGAAGGAATTTGTTAAGCAACATGCTTTCGTGATGCAAAGTGGTGCTGGGTGCGGTGTCCGCGAAGCCGCTTAAGGCTCTTCAAGCAAGGGGTTTGTCGTTTGCGTTGTGCGCGTACCTCTCCTCCTAAGCCGTCGGGAATCCGTCCGCAACAGTTGACGATTCAAATTAAGGATAATTATAATCCGAATTATCCTTATAGTAGCGGTAAAGCAGTGCCTAAATACAACAGGAGGTAAAGGTAATGGAAGGTCATGATGCAACACATTCAGGTGCCGCGGCTGGACACCATGAGTGGGAGGTAAGTTATTGGCCGTTGCTATTGAGCGTGTCGGTATTGTTCGTGTTGCCTTTCCCGTTCTCTCTGTACTTCGTCTATAAGAACGCGCTGCTTGCCGTATTGGCGCTCGGCATCGGGGTGCCGCTCCTTGTCGTTTCGTTGGTCGGCTGGGTGAGCGAGGCGCTAAAGGGCAGGACGGTAACCTCTGCGGAGCAGGGTCTGGGCACAGGCGCATTGCCGTGGTTCATAGTCGCCGAGGCCTTCATCTTCGTGGGCTTTTTCGCGGCTTATTGGGCAACAAGACTTATGGCCCCGGCATGGCCGCCGGCCGGAACGCCTCACATCTCCATGACTATACCGATAATTATGACGATAATCCTCGTGGCGTCAAGCGTTACCATCCACTTCGCCGAGGAAAAGCTCGAGCACAACAACACGAGCGGCTTTATAACGTGGCTCATCGTTACCATCGTGCTTGGAGCCGTGTTCTTCCTCATATCGGCTTACGAATGGTCGCACCTGATGGGAGAGGGCTTCACGTTCGGCACGAACATCTATGGCAGCTCGTTTTTCAGCATAACCGGCTTCCATGCCTCGCACGTGCTCGTCGGACTCTGCGCGTTCGTTGCCGTGCTCATACCGGCGCTAAGGGGCACGGTAAGCAAGAACTTTGTCAAGTCGGCCAGCGTCTACTGGCACTTCGTTGACATTGTATGGTTCTTCGTCGTATCTCAGGTCTACTTCTGGTAAGCAGGCCAATTTTGGGCGGCCTTGGAATCAAGATGAGACATGCAAAGACAGTCATAAGTACGCTGACCACGCTTTTTGCGCTTGGCGCGCCCATCGCTCAAGCTGAGTACGGCAAGGTGCCGATGAACAGTATCGAGCCGTCGGTTCTCAGGATTGAAGAGGACAGATTTCTCGGAGCAAAGGTGGACGGCGCTTATGGTCTCGTTGACGCCAAGGGTGACGAGTTCAATCTCGCTAGTATGTATGGCGTCCCCGTGATCCTTGTGCTTTCGTATTACAGCTGCGACGGCGCGTGCGCGACGACGAACAAGTTGCTCAAGGAAAAGCTTGCCGCAGTAACGAGGCTCAAGGCCGGCAAGGACTACCGGGTGCTGACCGCGTCATTCGACAAGGACGACGACGTTGCCAAGGTCAGGATGTTCGGCGAGATGACGGGCATCGGAGGGGAATTAACCCCGGGCTGGAAGGCGGCCGTCTTGAAGCGCAAGGAAGACATCAAGACCCTTACGGACGGCGTGGGCTTCAAGTTCTTCTGGTCCAAGCGCGACAACGTCTTCACGCACACGAACGTCTATATCGTGTTGACCCCTGAAGGCAGGGTTCACCGGTATCTGTACGCCTCGCTTGCGACCGGCTTTGATATAGAGGCCGCAATAGCCGAGGCGCGTTTCGGGAAGGCGGGCGCGGCGACGCCGCTTAGGGATCTGGCTGACCTGTATACGATAGCCTGCTACAGCTACAACTACAAGGAAGGCAGATATACGCTCAACTATCCGCTGATTATCGCAGGCGGCTCTCTTGCCAGCGGGTTTTTACTGGTGGGGTTGTCATTATTCGTATACAAAAGAAAGGCGAGGAGGTAGACACATGCTGAAAAGATTTGGGACATCGGCCATTGGCGCCCTGACGCTTCTGGGCGTCTCCTCAGGGGCTTGTGGTTCGACCGGAGGGGCCGGCGGAGGGACGGGCATCAAGAACCCGGCGGCCAACTGGCAGCATCTTTGGGACGAAATGATGCTCGATATAACGATAATCGGCGTCGTATTCGCCTTAGTCATCGTATATCTGCTTATCAGATATAGAAGGACGCGGCCTGATCAGGAGGGAAGTCAGCCAACGCTGTCAACGGCGGCCTCGTTCGGCTGGGTGTTGATACCGGTCTTCCTGTTCATGGCGGACGACCTGTTTTTAGCGGCAAGGGGCTGGACGCTTTGGAACGATTATAGGATTGTCCCCGCCAACAGCTATGAGGTGGAACTCAAGGCCGCGATGTGGAGCTTCAACTTCAAGCATCCGAACGGCGTTGAGGAGTCAGGCACCCTGCACGTGGAGGCCGGAACGCCGGTTGTCGTGAGGATGACGAGCGCGGACGTGGTGCATAGCATGTTCATTCCCGACTTTAGGGTCAAGGAGGACTCCATGCCGGGCAGGGTAACATACCTATGGTTCAACCCTGATAAACCGGGTGAGCATGTAATAACCTGCGCAGAGTTTTGCGGCATGATGCACTCAAGCATGCACGGCAAGGTCATAGTCATGTCAAGGGACCAGTTTCATGCGTGGTCCGATGCCGAGAAGGCGAAGATTGCGACAGCAAATGTTGAAGGGGGTAAGTCATGAGTGCGACCGCACAGGCGGGTTTCGGCAAGGTCTTGAAGGAATGGATATTTACATGCGACCACAAGAGGGTGGGGATACTCTACCTCATCGGCGTTCTTGCGGCCTTTCTCGTGGCCGGATTGGCGGCCATGCTCTTGAGAGTTGAGCTTTCAACGGTAGGCCCTACGATTATGGCCCCTGGGACGTACAACGTGTTGCTCTACTTCCACGGGGCGGCCATGATATTAGGCTTCTTGATACCGGCACTTACCGGGTTTCTGGCCAACTATCTGATACCGCTCCAGATAGGCGCAAAGGATGTGGCCTTTCCAAGGTTGAATGCCCTTAGCCTTTGGCTCTTCTGGATGGGCATCGTGCTTGCGCTTCTCACGTTCGTGATACCCGACCCGCCCGACTTCATGTGGACGGCCTATCCTCCGTACTCGATAATGTCGCCGGGCAACACCGCGTTCTATACGTTCACGGTGCTGATAATGGGTTTTGCCTCCATAGTGGGCGGAGTCAATCTTATAACCACGATAATATACATGAGGGCCCCGGGCATGACGTGGGGCAAGCTCAACATGTTCGTCTGGTGCACGCTTGCGGCCTTTATTACTCAGCTCGTGTTCGTGCCCGTGCTTGGAGCCGCAGTTACGATGCTGACGTTCGATAAGTATCTCGGCACCACCTTCTTCTCGCCGGGGAGCGGCGGAGACGTGCTCTTGTATCAGAATCTTTTCTGGTTCTACTCTCACCCGGCGGTGTACGTCATCTTGTTGCCGTTCCTTGGGATAGTCTTTGACGTGGTGGCGACATTTGCAAGGAACAGGGTATTTAACTACAAGGCCACCGTCTACGTCGGCGTGGGCGGCGTAACACTCATGAGCGGCGAGGTATGGATACATCACCTGTATACCTCCGGTATGCCGGATTGGATAAGGACCGGCATGATGGTATCTACGCTCCTTATAAGCGTGCCTGTCGGCGTCATGATGATAGGCCTTATCGGCACGTTGTATCGAGGCTCAATCGAGTACAAAAGCCCGATGTGGTGGGCGCTCGGCTGCATGTTCCTGTTCCTCATAGGCGGTCTTACCGGCATCCCGAACGCCATGCCCGCCATTGACTCGCACATACATGATACCCACTTCGTGGTGGCGCACTTCCATTACGTCATGGCCGTTGCCGGTACCTTCGCCGTACTGGCCGGGGTTACGTACCTGTTCCCCAAGATGTTCGGCAAGATGTGCAGCGAGGGGATAAGCAAGCTCGGATTCGTTGTAACATTCATCGGCGTAAACGTTACCTTCTTTTCGATGTTCTTGGTGGGGCTCAAGGGTATGCCGAGAAGGTACTACGACTACGCACAGTTTCCGCAGTTTCAGGACCTGCATCAGATAGTAACGGTGGGCGCCTTTATCGCTGCGCTTGGTTTCCTCATCGTGCTTGTCTCATGGATTCACGGGCTTGTCGCGGGTGAAAAGGCGACCGACAACCCGTGGGGTTCAAGGTCCCTTGAGTGGACTACCTCGACGCCTCCTGGCCCGGGCAACTGGGCTGAGGTTCCGGACTGCACCAATTTTGATCCGTACGGCTACGGGAGCAACAAGTAAATGAAATCGGCTCTGCCCGTGCTCGCCCATGTTCGATAAGCGAGCGCGGGCAAAGCCATTAAAAGATGCAACTTTTGACGGAGGGTGTGATGGTCAAGGATAATGCGACAACGGAAAGAAGGTCATGGTATATTCTGGCCGCAACCGTGTTCATGACGTATTCTCTGATGGTTATGGGCACATTCGTTACCTCAACCGGCTCCGGCCTTGCGTGCCCGGACTGGCCGCTTTGCTACGGTTCAGTAAGCCCGCCACTCAGAATAGCGATATGGTTTGAATGGGGGCACAGGCTCCTTGGAGGCTTTACAGGCATATTCATACTCTGGTCAACGTATCTTGTCTGGAAGGGTTATACCGGCCTGCCGCGTCGTTTGACGTTCGCGGTGCTTGCGTTGCTTGCCGTTGCAGTGCTGCTCGGCGGCGTGATAGTCCGCATCGAGGCGCCGCTCCTTACCGGATTCATACATACGCTTATAATATCGTCTCACCTTATAATAGCTACGCTTGTGCTTATCTGTCTCGTGTTTACGCTTAGATACGTTGCGCGGAGCATTGAGGCCTCCGGTAAGGGCAACTTCGGCTTTCTCTTTATCGCGGTTTACGCGCAGATAGTGCTCGGCATACTCGTGAGATACTCCGGCGCTTCGCTCGCCTGCGCCGATTTTCCGCTTTGCAACGGCGCGCTTGTCCCGCTGTTTGACAACAACGCGGTAATATTGCAGTTCATACACAGGCTCGGCGCGCTCTTCGTCTTTTCAACCGCGTTTGTCATGCTCTATAAGTCCGTTCGCGGAAAGACTGATATACCGGCCGTCGCGTTTACATTCTGCCTCGTGTTGTTTCAGGCGGCCTTCGGCATACTCATAGTGCTGTCCGGCATGTACCTGCCGTTTATCATAGGGCACGGGGCGATCGGGTTTTTCCTCCTCGGATGGCTTGCATACCGGTCAATGCCGTCGCTCTTTAATTCGCGGCGTTCCAGCGCGATGGAGGCATGATGAACGGATACGCGCACGGCAGGACAATCGTCAGGGGAATACATTGGACGCTTGTTGAACATCTGATGCTCGTCAAGCCCGGCATAGTCGCGCTCGTGTTGCTTGCCACCCTCGCCGGGGTTTATATAGGCGCAAGCGGCGCACCGGGCGCGTCAAGCATATTCTGGACGCTTGCAGGCGTGGGCCTTGCCACTGCGGGCGCGGCAACGCTCAACAACTACGTTGACAGGGACATTGACGGGATGATGGATAGAACCTCGGCAAGGGCGCTTGTTACGGGATCGGTGTCTCCTGAAGCCGCTTTAGCGGGCGGTCTTGCGTTGACCGTATCAGGCCTTGTCGCGCTTGCGATCAAGGTCAACTTGTTGAGCGCGGCCCTGACCGGCGCGTCCGTTTTCATTTACGTCGTGCTGTATGGCATGATACTCAAGAGAAGGTCGTCGATGGCCAATCAGATAGGCGGAATCGCGGGCGCGCTCCCTCCGGTAATCGGATACGCCGCCGTTACAGGCGGCCTTGGCGTAGAGGCCCTCGCCATGTTCGCAATCGTGAGCCTCTGGCAGCAACCTCATGCGCTGTGCCTCGCGCTCCGTTATAAGGACGACTACGCCTCGGCCTCCCTACCCGTAGTGCCGGTTGCCTTTGGCGTGGCCGCGACAAAGCTCAGGATACTCCTGTATACTATCGTCCTCGTGCCGGCCTCGTTCATGCCGTATCTCATAGGCGCCGCAGGGATGCGCTACGCCGTCGCCGCGGTTGCCGCGGGGTGCGTCTATCTTATCCTGACGATAAGGTTTTACAGGTCTCAAAGAGATTCGGATACGTTCCTGTTCATCTATTCAATGATGTATCTTGCAACGCTTTTTTCGTTCATGGTTTGCGATCTAAGAATCAACGCGATGTTCGGTTGATAAAGGAGGAGACGATGGATCAAGCCGCGGGAGTAGGGCAGGGAAGGTTTGAGCGTACAAAAGGCAGGGGCGCGTTGATAATATGCGCCATGATTCTGATTAATGTCGTCGCTGTCGCGGTGGTGTTGTCATTGAGGTTTGGATGAACGGCCAGTGGCTTCTGCCTTATGTAAGCCGTTTACCCATAGCGCTCTCCGGTCTGCTTATATTGACCGGCGTTGCGCTAATCATCTACAAGAGGCGGGAGTGGCATAAACGGGTGATGCTCGCGGCCTGCGCGTTCGCCGTTATATTCGTAGTGATCTATATTGTCAAGTCGGCCTATATCCCGCCGAAAAAATACGCCGGGGACTACAGGGCGTTTTACCTGTTCATCCTCTGGTCCCACACCATCTTTTCACTTATCAACTTGCCGCTGGCGATTATAACGGTATATCTGGCGCTCAAGCACAGGTTTGACCGTCATGTCCGCATCGCGCCGTATACCGCCGGCGTATGGGTATACGTCGCGGCCTCTGGCTGGCTCATCTATTTTTTTAACGGGTAGGCCGTCAGGGGATGCGCCGCACAGCCTTGAGTATGCCTGTAAGTATCGCGTTTGGGGTCGGCGGGCAGCCGTGTATGAATGCGTCTATTGGTAAGACGTCCGCAACCGACGCGCGCGTCGCGTAGCTTGGCCCGAAGACGCCGCCGTTATAGGCGCAATCGCCGACGGCCACGACAAGTTTTGGGGCAGGCATGGCGTTGTAGGTACGTTTCAACGCGTTTTCCATGTTTCTCGAAACCGGCCCTGTTACAAGCAGCATGTCCGCAAAGCGCGGCGAGGCCGTGAAATGAATGCCGAACCGTTCGCAGTCGTAGACCGGGTTGTTTACGGCCTGTATCTCAACCTCGCACCCGTTGCACGAACCCGCGTCAACGAGCCGAATGGTGAGGCTCCGGCTGAAGCGTTTGAGCGCGGCCTCCTCAACGGCGCGGCCCGTGAGCGTAACGCGGCCTTCCTCCTCCGGGGTAAGCGGCTCGGTAACAATGCCAGTGCGGAATATCTGGTGAAGTATCCTGAACATTTTAAGATATCCTCTGTCATTCCCGCAATCCTTCAGCGGGAATCCAGAAATGATTGTTTAAGATACTGGATTCCCGCGCTTATCATATAGATTCCCGCTTAAAGCCTGCGGGAATGACATGCGGGAATGACACCATGTAAGCAAGGATAGTATCCCGTCTCAGCGCGTAGGGCAACGTTTCTTAGCCCTGCGTATTTAATGCCGCCTACAGGTCGTTTCCTGAGTATGACTGATTAAAGCTCTTATTGCACAACGGAAAGTCAGGAACGATGTTGCCTTTGACGGCGTGTTCAAGGGCAACCCAGTTCACGCTCGAAGGGTCCCTGACCATGCAGCGGTTTATGGTTCCGTCATGTCCGGCCTGAAGCCAGTAGACTATCTCCCCGCGCCAGCCCTCGACCGTTGAAAAACCGGATGCGCCTGATAACGGAGTCCGACAGTCAATTGACAACGGGCCATGCGGCAGGCCCCGTAAAAACTCTCTTATCAGCCGTATTGACTCGCGCACCTCGAGGACCCTTACCCATGCGCGGGCATGAACGTCGCCGGAGGTCAGAAGCGGGGCATCCGGCACAATCGTGTCATACGGGGCAAAAGGCATCTGAAGCCTTGCGTCAAGGGCAGCCCCGCTTGCGCGCGCAACGAATCCGACCACGCCGAGTTCCGACGCAATGGATGGAGAGAGAACGCCCGCCCCATATAGCCTGTCTTCAAGCGAAGGGTTGCCTTCATAGATCACGATAAGCCGTTCAAACTCGCGGGAAGTAAAATCAAGCTCCGATAGTATCGCCAACGCGGCCGTAATGTCCACGCTTACTCCGCCGGGTATAACGCAATCCATCATAAGCCTGTGGCCGAATAAGGTAAGGTTCATCTTCAATATCCGTTCCCTGAGTATGGCCGTCTGATAGAGCATGAAGGTAAAGGCCGCGTCATTGCATATCGCGCCGATGTCGGATATGTGGTTCACGAGGCGCTCAAGCTCAAGGAGCACGGCGCGTATCCACGCGGCGCGGGGCGGTATTTGGGACTCTCCGGCGGCCTCAAGCGCCTGACAATATGCGATTGAGTGGGCGACGGTGGTATCGCCTGAAACCCTGCCCGCAAGTTTATAGCCTTCAAGGATCGGGAGCGACTCAAACCTTTTTTCAATGCCCTTATGGACGTACCCGAGCCGCTCCTCAAGGTTTATGATATCCTCGCCAATCGCCTGGAATCTGAAGTGTCCCGGCTCGATTATGCCTGCGTGCACCGGCCCCACCGGTATCTCGTACACGCCGTCGCCAGTGGCCTGAATCCAATCATACGTCCCGTCCCTGCGCTCAAGAAACTTTGATGCGTCAAATGACTTTCTGAGCGGAAAGGCGTCCTCTGGCCAGTCCTCGTGTTTGATCCACGGCCTTGGGTCAGGGTGTCCAAGGGCAATAATGCCGAAGAGGCTCATTATCTGGCGCTCGAACCTGTTTGCAGCCGGATAGATCCCGGCAATGCTTGGAAAGGACGGGTCTTGTTCCGGGACGTCGGACTTTAACAGGAGATGCTCCTTGCCTGAGTTGAAGGCAAGGTATACGGCAAATCCCAGTCCGAAGGCCGTTTCATCAACGGCCCACTCGGCCATGAGCCTTGCGCCTGCGGCCTTTAGCGCCGAGGCCAGCTCAGGCAGGCGCCCCGCCGGGGCCGAGAAAAGCAACACCGACGATGGATGAGCGCTTGGTGCCATTTTCGTAATGGCGCTGAATCTGTCCGTCAATAGATCACAAAGACACGGCATTGCCTTTCACCCCTTATCTTATCTCAACAGCCGCACCGCGGCATGAAACCAGTCGCTCAGAAAAACCGGCAGATACAGGCCGAGGCACAGGACTATCACCATGTGGATTATGACAGGGCTGTCCGAGACCATGATTGAATGCGCTCTCGCCTCAGCGAATGGGCCAGCCTCGCCGAAGACCATTGGCATGGTTTTTTTGAACAGCGCCGCAAAGGCAACGGCAAGTCCGAGGAGAAAGAACGGGGCCATGATGGGCGCGTTCTTTATAGTGGCCGTGAGTATCAGAAACTCGCTCGTGAACACGCCAAAGGGCGGCATGCCGGCAATAGCGGCCACGCCAAGCATAAGCCCCCAGCCCACCCGTGGATTTGTGCGTATAAGCCCGCGTATGCGCGTCATCTGCTGTGTGCCGTACATCTGAGAGGCGTGTCCGGCCGTAAAGAATATGGCAGACTTGGTGAGCGAGTGCACGAGCATGTGAAGGAGCGCGCCGAACGTGGCCACGCTTCCGCCAAGCCCGAACGCAAAGGTGGCGATGCCCATGTGCTCGATAGAAGAGTATGAAAACATTCGCTTGATGTCCTTTTGCCTGAGGAGCGAAAAGGCCGAGACGAGGAGCGAGACCATGCCGAAGGCCATCATTATATGTCCCGCCTTGTTGCTGTGCGTAGCCCCGTCAACCAGCGCCTTGCAGCGAACAAGGGCGTACAGCGCTATGTTGAGAAGCAGGCCGGAGAGCACGGCCGATATCGGCGTAGGTCCCTCGGCGTGAGCGTCGGGCAGCCAGTTATGAAGCGGGACAAGGCCGACCTTCGTGCCGTAGCCAATCATAAAGAAGATGAAGGCGAGGGAAAGCACGGTCGGTTCAAGTTGTCCGCTCACCTGACTCAGGTTAGTCCACTGAAGCGCGGCAGAGCCTTCGCCGAGCACTTTTTCAGCGGCGAAGTAAAGGAGAACCGTGCCGAAGAGCGCCTGAGCGATGCCGACGCCGCACAGGATGAAGTACTTCCACGCGGCCTCTATCGAAGAAGGGGTGCGATAGAGCGAGACGAGCAGAACCGTTGAAAGCGTGGCCAGTTCCATTGAAATCCACAGGACGCCCACGTTGTTGGTAAGAAGGGCAAGGAGCATGGCGAAGATGAAGAGCTG
Source organism: Deltaproteobacteria bacterium (assembly GCA_038043305.1). Taxonomy (GTDB): domain Bacteria; phylum Desulfobacterota; class GWC2-55-46; order GWC2-55-46; family GWC2-55-46; genus JACRCE01. Next base: position 11,339 of record JBBTCG010000147.1, read on the forward strand.
ATACATCGCGTGATAAAAGCGCATGGCCGTCTTTCCGACACGGCCTATCTCGCGCTCGTGGCGCATGTACGGTCTTGAAAATATGGCCGTGGTCATGGAGACAAAGGCTGTAAGAACCGCGAGGTATACGTTGAGCGCGTCAACGAAGAAAAACCCGCCCGCCGTGGTCATAGGCCCGGAAATGTAGACCTCGGCGCCAAGCAGAAGGCTTACGGCAAAGGTGGCCGCGGAGCCGAGGATGTTTACCTCGGCCGCATAGCGCTTGTCGCCTATGAAGGCGAGGACAATTGCTGATATGAGGCTTATGCCGAGAAGGGCGAGTAAGGTCACGGCGTCAATCAAGCTCCTTGAGTTTTTCCATTTCCTTCAGGTCAAGGCTGTCAAAGGTCGTGCGTATCTGAAAGAAGAACATGCCGAATATGAACGCGGCAATGAGTATGTCAAGGGCGACGCCAAGCTCCACCACGAGCGGCATCCCGTAAGTGGCGCTTGTGGCCGCGAAGAAAAGGCCGTTTTCAAGGGCAAGAAAGCCGATGATCTGCGTTAGAGCCTTCTTGCGGGTTATCATCATCAGAAGCCCCAGGAGCACGGTAGAGAGCGCCACCGCAAGGGTCGAGCGGGTCATCAGGCTTGAAAGCTCGCGCACGGGGGCCATGAGATGGTATGAGAATATGACGATGGCGATGCCTATGAGCATGGTCGTCGGGATGTTCACCATGTCCTCTACCTCTTTTTTAATCTTGAGCTTGTGTATGAGGACGTAGAGGATGTACGGAAGCGCAAAGACCTTGATGACAAGCGTCAAGGCGGCTGATATGTACAGATGATTCAGCCCCGCGCTGTAGCCGACGATCGCCGTGCTTATCGAAAGAAAGACCCCCTGCCACGCGAAGATATGGAGAAGTCCGTAGACCCTCCTTTGCACAAGGAGGCCGAAGGACGTAAGCAGGATGAGCGCCGCGAGCAGGCTGTTTATCTCTATTGCCAATTCAGTTGACATGTTTTACCAGTTCGCTAAAAAACTCAAATTTTGTTCAGGTTGCTCAGGAACGCCCAGAGACAACGCCGCAGACATGTCCTCGCATGTATTTAGCGGGGATGGGCGCACCTGAAGCCTGCTACTCCAGCATGAAGTATGACAACATTCCGAGCGTAGCAAGGAGGAACGCGCTGCCCAGAAATTCCGGCACGCGGAATATGCGCATCTTTGCAAGCCTCGTTTCTATGAGCACGATGGCGACGCCGATTACGGCAAGTTTGGCCGCAAGGGTAATGTATGAAATAATGAGCGATGGGAGCGCCTCTCCGGTTGCCATGCCCCACGGCGCGAATAGCGCGATGCCAAGGGATGCGAAAAGGAACAGCTTTATCTCCTTAGCCCACTCGATGAGCGCTAAGTGCCGCCCTGAGAATTCGAGGCACATGGCCTCGTGTATCATGGTCAGTTCAAGGTGGGTGGCCGGGTTGTCAACCGGTATCCTGCCCGTCTCCGCAATAGCGATGAGCGTGAAGGCCAGAAGCTCGAAGGCAAGGGACGGTCTGAGTATAATCGGGCTGTTTACGATTACGTGCGTCATCTGCGAGAGCGAGGTTGAGCGGTTCACGAGCGATATGGTGAATACGGACATGAGCATGGCCGGTTCGGCCAGGGAGGCCACCATCATTTCCCTGCTTGACCCCATTCCTCCGAAGGCCGTGCCTGCGTCCATCCCGGCAAGGGCCGAGAAAAAACGCGCAAGCGCGAATATGGCGACGAGGGCGATGATGTCCGCCGTTGCCGAAAGCGGCGCCCTTGTCGAGATTACCGGTATTATCGCCCCGGCCATTACAGTCGCGCCAAAGACCATGTACGGCGTGAACCTGAATATCCATGAGGCGTTCTCCGCGAGCACTACTTCCTTGAAGAAGAGCTTGTAGATATCCCTGTACGGCTGGACAATACCCGCCGACGTCCTTGCCTGCGCCCAGCATTTGAGCATCCGCACCCAGCCGGTAAAGAGCGGCGCAAGGAATATCACGGTTGCAACCTGAAGAGATTCGATGATTATGGAATTGGATGGATTGGTCATGCGAACACCAGCAGGGTTATGAGCGTTATGAAGGAGTATAAAAGGTATATCTGCACCCTGCCGTGCTGCAGCCTGTTGGCCTGCTTTGCAAGATAAAATGCCGCGTCGGAAAACGGTTTATAAAAGACGTACCAGAGCCTGTCCTCTATCCTCAGCGAATATCGGATGCGCGGAGCGGCGCCCGGTTGAGCCCGGGACGTCCTTACCGACTCGCGGACGATGAACAGGAAGCCGAATATCCGTCTCAAAGGCATTGCAAACGAGGTCGAGTTGTACTGCATCCTCGGGGTCATTTTTTCAAAGCCGCAGTCCCATGGCGCGCTCCTCCGGGTTGCCGCTTTTTTGACGTGAAAGGCAAGCCATGCAACGGCAAGCGCGGCAAGTATGCCGATAAATACGATGGGGCCGGAATATGAGGCGCGCTCCGCCGAGATCGGCGTAAGCCACATCCACCCGAATGCCCCGGCGGACGAGGCTATCCGGCCTCCAACGAGGCTTTGCGGGACGGTGTCAATCCAATCAATGACAAAAGACGGGAATAGTCCGAGCGCAAGGCTTGACACGGCGGCAAGGGACATGGCAAGACGCATGGATATGCCGACCTCGTGAGGCTCGGTTGCCGAAGCCTGTCTCGCGCTGCCTAAAAACGTAACGGCAAAGACCTTTACGAAGCACCTGGCCGAGAGCGCCGCCGTAAGAGCCAAGAGCGCCGCGCCAAGGGGAAAAAGGAGCTTTAAGAGCGGGTTGGGCAGCACCGGGGAAAGTAAGAATGCCTGGAAGGTCAGCCACTCCGATGCAAAGCCGCTGAAAGGCGGCATGGCCGCGATGGAGAGCGCGCCCACGAGAAACATGGCGCTCGTCCATGGCATCTTGTGTATCAGGCCGCCGAGTCTTTCCATGTTGCGCTCGCCGGTCGCGTGCAGGATGCTTCCGGCGGCCATGAACAGCAGGCTTTTGAAGACCGAGTGGCTGAGCGAGTGGTAGAGCGCGGCGGTCAGGGCAAGCGCCGCGAGCGTACCGAGCTTGAAGTAGGTGAATATCATCGAAAGGCCGATGCCGACGGTTATTATCCCGACGTGCTCGACCGATGAATAGGCAAGAACCCGTTTGATGTCCACCTGCATGAGGGCGTAGAGTATGCCCATGACCGCGGTGATAAGGCCGATAGTGAGGACGACCCCGCCCCACCACCAAAGCTGTATGCCGATTATGTCCATGCAGACTCTAAGGATGCCGTATACGGCAATCTTGAGCATCACCGCGCTCATAAGCGCGGATATGTTGCTTGGCGCGGCAGGGTGGGCCTCCGGCAGCCATACATGCAGCGGTATCACGCCGGCCTTTGACGCAAAGCCGAAAAAGGCCAGAAAGAAGGCGATGGACGCCCATAACGTGCTCAGTTCAGCCGAGCGCATGGCCGAGAACCTGTATCCCATGAAGTTTTCAAACCCTGCGGCAAAGCCTGCCAATATGCCGAATGAGAGCAAAATCATGACTGCGCCGATGTGCGCTATGAGGATGTATAGGAAGGCGGCCCTGCGGTTTTTGGCGGATTCGTCCTCGAACGAGACGAGAAAGAACGAGGACAGCGCCATCAACTCCCATGAAGACAAGAAAAAATAGGCGTCGTCGGATATGAGCACAAGGAGCATCCCGGCCATGAACAGGCAGTAGAACACGACGAGCTTCGTCGCACTTCGCGTGCTGATGATGCCTTTCACGTAATCAAATGAGTATATGGAAACAAACAGGCCAATCAGACAAACCAGCGACAGGAAAAAACCGGAGAGCGCATCAACCCTGATGTAAAAAGGCAGGTCAGGCAATCCGATAGGCATTATCATCGTCTGTTGGGAGCCTGAGGCCACGGCCTCGAACCCGGCGTACAGACCGATCCCGCACGAGACCGTTGACAGGAAAAACGCCATGTTGACAAGGAAGGTCTGGCGGTTTTGAAGGGCTAACGCCAAAACCGCCATCATAAGAAAGATGACGATGGATGAGAACGCCATGGGCAACGGCGAAAAGAATGGCATGGAGTCTATCAGACCTTTTCCTGAAACAGGATTATTGAAGAAGATTAGCGAAAGAAGCGTCTGCGTGATTTTAAGCGGTTTTTATGGTCGTTGTCAAGGCAACTCGACATAAAATAATAACTTCTTGAATATCCCGGCTAAATGGGATAAAAATGAACAATCCTTGAAAGAATCCCGCCCGAAGAGGTTTTTGATGCCAAAGCCAAAAAAGTCCGCCAAGAAACCTATCGAGCAATATGAGCATAAAGGCAAGGAGCGGGTAAACAACCCGCCGGTCGGGCTGGTAACGCCTGATACTGATATTGACAGCGGCAAAAAGACATACTCCTACGACCCGCACCTCGACCCGCAGTTACAGTGGGCGGGCAAGGCCGAACACACCTCTTTTGAAGTTCCTACTGTGTCCCTCCATGTCCATGAACGCATAGACCCGCGGACAATCATTCAAGCTGTAAAGAAGAAGAACGGCGGGCCGCAGATGTCGCTCTTCGAATCCAAAGAAGAGAACTTGCCGCTTCGTAACGCCATAGATTTCTACAAGCATAAACACAACTGGAGCAACCGCCTTATTGCGGGGGATTCGTTGCTTGTCATGAACTCTCTGATTGAGAAAGAGGGCATGGCCGGACAGGTGCAGATGGTCTACATAGACCCGCCTTACGGCATCAAGTACGGCTCGAACTTCCAGCCCTTCGTGCGCAAGCGCGACGTGAAGGACGGCAAGGACGAGGACCTCACGGCCGAGCCGGAGACGATAAAGGCATTCAGGGATACATGGGAGCTTGGGGTACATTCATATCTGGCGTATCTGAGGGACAGGCTCTTGCTTGCAAAGGAGATGCTTACCGAGAGTGGAAGTTGCTTTGTGCAGATTTCGGATGAGAACGTGCATCTGGTAAGGAATTTGATGGATGAGGTGTTTGGGAAGGAGAATTTTGTAGCTGAAATAGTTTTTAGAAAAAAAGGGATGACATTAGGTGCCACCACATTAGAAAGAATGAATGACTTGATTGTTTGGTACGCTAAGGACAAAAGTAAAATAAAATATTACCAACTATACGAAGAATATAATGTTGAAGGAGCGTC
>JBBTCG010000148.1:0-2722 GCA_038043305.1 Deltaproteobacteria bacterium
TGAGGCGTCCCTTGATGCTCCCTTGACGCGCTCCGACTGGTATAGTATCTCGTCGTCGGGCGGTATGAACATGGTATTGAGCTTGCCTGCGTCAATCGTCTCGTCAAGAAGCCTGAACTCTAAAACCGCAGTCTTGCCTATGAGCTGAATGGCCCTGTCAGGGTCTTTAAGGCCCGGAAGCTGCACGACAAGCTCGTTTGTCCCCTGCTTTTGTATGAGCGGCTCGGCCACGCCAAACTTGTCAATCCTGTTGCGTATGGTCTCCAGAGACTGTAGTAACGCCCACTCCCTGAGCCTTGCCGCCTCCCTTGCCTCAAGCGTAAAGACGATGCGATTGTCCTTGGCCTCTCCGGTCTCGAATATCCCGAAGTCGTCGTCAATGGTTTTTTTAACGGATGCGAGCGCGGCCTCGTCCGGGTATGACACGGCAATGCCGGCCGCGCCATCGCGGACAACGGACGAGTAGGCAACGTTCTTTTTCTTCAGCGCGTCGGCAACGCTGTCAACAAGCCTCTTGACGTGGTTCTCAACCGCCTTGTCCTGATCAACGCTCAGGACAAGGTGAGTGCCTCCCTGAAGGTCAAGCCCAAGGTTTATCTTTGAGACGTTTTCCACCCAGAAGGCGGGCAGGCGCGATTGAAGCGGCGTTGACGGCAGGAACAACGCCGTCGCGCTCGCGGCAAAGGCCGCAAGCAGTATGATACGCCAGAAGATGCTTTTCATTAAGAACCTCTCCCACGAAAAACAAAAAACGCGGCGAAAAGGCCGCTTTTATGCCGTTGCAACGGGGCTCTAACAGGCCGCTCAAATCTTCCCATTGCAAAAAAGAAAAGACGCAATGGGAACCCAGCCAGATGCAAGGCGTCAAGGAGCGACGAATGAGACGCACTTTGTTGTGCGTCGCAGTGAGGAGCGACGCAGACAACGCCGCAGATTGGCGTTTTTCAGCGGCCTGTTAAACTATACTACGTCTTTCTCAGGGCTACGGCCTCTTTGGAAACCTTGACCCTTACGTTGTCGGCTATCTCGACCATGACGGCGTCGTCGGCAACGGAAACTATCTTGCCGTGGATGCCGCTCGTGGTAATGACGTTGTCTCCCTTTTGTATCTCCGAGAGCATCTTCTTGGTTTCCTTGGACCTTTTCTGCTGCGGCCTGATGAGCAGGAAATAGAATATGACGAACATGATGGCCAGCGGAATAAAATTGACAAGACTGCCAAACCCGCCCGATGATTCAGCCGCGTCGGCCGCGTGCGCTAATGTTGCCGGAAAGATGTATATCACTTGTTCACTTCCTCCTTGTTTGCGTCTGGTTGTTGGTTTGCGGATTTTTTGGCCGATATGCGTAGTCGTCAGCCCGTTTGCTTATTCCGAATTAAAGTTCTTTGGTCTCACCGCTGGCTAAACGCAAAAGCGCGTTTAGCCCCGGCAAGGAAGTTTCCATTTTGAAGCCGGTCTTATCACGCCTTCGGCGTGAGTCGGCTGGCAACCGGTCTTTCAAGAAAGGTTTGTAAAAAAATCCTTTTTGAAGGCAACGAATTTGTCTTCGCTTACGGCCTGACGCATCCGCCTCATCAGATCAATATAGTAGTACAGATTGTGTATCGTGTTCAACCTGCTTGAGAGTATTTCCTTGCTCATGAACAGGTGTCTGAGATATGCCCGCGAGTAGTTCCGGCAGGTATAGCAGAGACACTCCTCATCCAAAGGGGCTGCGTCGCGTTCAAACCGGCTATTCTTTATAACCAATTTTCCGCGTCTTGTAAAGAGCGTTCCGTTTCTCGCGTTCCTTGTGGGCAGTACGCAGTCGAACATGTCAATGCCCGCCTCGACGGAAAGCACCATATCCTCCGGGCTTCCTACGCCCATAAGATACCTTGGCGCGTCAGTCGGCAGGCAGGAGACGGCCTCCCTGACCATATTCAGCATCACCTCCCTGTCCTCCCCGACGCTCAGGCCGCCGATGGCGTATCCGTCAAAGCCCATGTCAACGAGGTCAAGCGCGCTTGCGCGTCTCAGGTCGGCATACATGCCGCCCTGCACGATGCCGAAGAGCGCCGGTGCCTGTGCCGGTCCATCATGTCCCATTTTCGCATCCTTTGTGCGCCTTGCCCATCTATGTGTGCGCGCCATTGACTCCGCGACGTAACCCCGGTCAGCCGGATACGGCGCGCACTCGTCGAGCGGCATGATGATGTCAGAGCCGAGCACGCGCTGTATGTCAACTACGTGCTCCGGCGTCAGAGAACACCGCGCCCCGTCTATGTGCGAAGAAAAGACCACGCCCGATTCGTCAATCTTCCTCAACTGCCCGAGGCTGAACACCTGAAAGCCGCCGCTGTCCGTAAGTATCGGTCTTTCCCAGTGCATGAACCTATGCAGCCCCCCAAGGGTGGCGATAACCTCAGTGCCGGGCCTTAAGTAAAGATGATAGGTGTTGCCAAGGATTATCTCGGCGCCTATCTCCTCTAACTCCTCCGGCGTCATGGCCTTTACGGTCGCATGTGTGCCCACGGGCATGAAGACCGGCGTTTGAACGCGGCCATGCGCCAGATTCAACGCGCCGGAGCGCGCCCCGGACGGGTCGGTATGCAGCAGCTCATAAGAGAAACAAGACATGTTGTGGAAAACCTTTTTCAAAAAAAGACGCTTGCCACGCGGGCAATATTCGTGTGGGCTAACCGTAAAGGCACGGTTAGCCCCGGTAAGGAAATGTTCAT
>JBBTCG010000149.1:0-1893 GCA_038043305.1 Deltaproteobacteria bacterium
AGATGAACGAGATTGAACAGTCCGGCTACAACTTCGACGAATCGGACAAGGCCATGCTCTTCAAACTCTTTGACATGTACGAGGCCGAATCAAAACGGCTTGCCGGAAAGGGACTCTCGCTCCCGGCCTATGATTACTGTCTCAAGTGTTCTCATACGTTCAACCTCCTTGACGCAAGGGGCGCGATAAGCGTTGCCGAGAGGACGAGCTTTATAGGCCGCGTAAGGGCGCTTGCAAGGAGCACGGCACAGATATTTCTCAAGACCCGCGAAGACATGGGTTTTCGGCTGTTGAATAGAGACGCCCAAAACGCCTCACAAGAAGGAGGAGGCCGTGTATGAACGCTGGATTCGTCAAGACCGTTGCGCTGGCTGCGTCCGTCATGCTGATTGCCGGATGCTTTGCCATGAAGGACAAGGGCGCCGTTCCAATGACCATTCAGGGTTTTTCTTCCCCTGAATCGGTCGTTATGACCGAGGACTGCAAGCGAATATTCGTATCCAACATGGGGGTGGAGCTTGCCCCGTCCGCAAAGGACCACGACGGCTTCATAACCGAGATAAGCCATGACGGCATGATACTGAACAGGAAGTATCTGCCAAAGGAGGGGCGCCTCAATTCGCCAAAGGGCATGGCAATTATCAAGGATACGCTCTATGTAACCGACGTTGACAGGGTCGTTGGCTTCGATATAAAGACGCAGGCACAGGTCTTTGAGCTTGACCTGTCCGTTGAAAAGAGCGGCTTTTTGAATGACCTTGAGGTGTTTAATGAGCACACCCTCTTTCTGTCGGCAAGCGACGTTGGCAAGGTCTACATGATAAGCCTTGGGCAAGATGCGGTCTCAACCTCTTACAAGTTAATCGCCGAGGGCATCAAAGGCCCGAACGGCCTGTACTACGATAAAAAGGCGGATAAACTTTACGTGGTCGGGTTTGGCGACGGGACGGAAGCGCAAGGAGAGCTTGGCGTAATCGAGTACAAGGACGGCAAGCACGGCTACCAAAGCCTTACCAAGCCGCTTGGATTTCTCGACGGCCTTGCAAGGTTTGACGACGACAACCTGATATTCTCGGACTGGGTTTCGTTTGACAAGCCCGGGCTCCTGCGCGTCTTTAATCTCAAGACAGGCGAGCTGTCAACGCGCTCCCTTAGCGAAGAGGTGCGCGGGCCAGCGGACTTTTTGTACGTCAGGAAGCACGGCATGATGTGGATGCCTAAGATGATGGAGGGTAAGGTGCTGGTAAGCGAGGTGAAATAGGCGGTCGCAGGGCTAAACGTTGTCTTTTCATCATCACCAGATTTTGCGCGCAGCATAGGGCAAGGCAGTCCCCCTGATAAGGGGGATTTAGGGGGTTCGCCTTGCGAAAGCACCAACGAATGTCGGAGCAATAAAAAGCCCGCTGCTCTCAAAGAGCAACGGGCTTTTTCAATGCACTTGGGTTTCAGATGCGCCTAACCTTTTTCACCCCGCCTATTATCAGTGAGCCTCTTCGAGCGCGCCCGCGATGAACAACATGGTAAGCAGCGAGAATATGAACGTTTGCAGGAAGATAACGACCACGCCCATCACCGTTGATAGGGCAAGAAGCGGATAGGCTGCGGGCATGAGTATCAGGAGCACCATGACAATCTGTTCGTGCCCCATCATGTTGCCGAAGAGACGGAGCGACAGGGAAAGCGGCCTTGCCAGATGGCCTATGATCTCCAACGGTAATATGAGCGGGACAAGCCACCAGATAGGTCCGATGAAGTGCTTGACGTATTTTACCCCGTGCTCTTTGAAGCCTATTACATGGGTTGCGAAGAACACTACAAGGGCGAGTCCGGCGGTAGTGTTGAGGTTGGCCGTCGGCGGCAAAAGACCCGGTATGAGTCCAATGGCGTTCGACA
>JBBTCG010000150.1:0-1618 GCA_038043305.1 Deltaproteobacteria bacterium
CGCACCTTTACGATTTGCCTAAGCGCAAACGAGGAGGGTTGCGGTGTTTGCGCGAACGGAGACACGAGGCCATGCGCCTATACCGGTCCAACGGGCACTGAAGGCAAAGGCTTATGCAAGGCAGGGACACAAACCTGTGCAAATGGACAATGGGGCGGGTGTAGCGGCGAGGTTCTGCCTGCGGCTGAAATATGTGATCAAAAAGACAACAACTGCGACGGCAAGACCGACGAGACATGCGCCGGAGGAGATTGCAACGACATCCCGGCCCAATCCTCCATCAACCCGGGTAGCGGCAACCTTTATCACGATCAGATAGTCGGCGATCTTACTTTGTCTTACAACTCTATTATTCCGGCTTTCGGCCCTCTTGGCCGTGGCTGGACCCATACGTACAACGCCCGCCTCGCAGCCGGGGCCCACGTAGTCGCCCTTACAAAACCGGACGGCAGGGCCGTGTACTTCAATCTTTCCGGCAACGTCTATTATCCGGAGGCCCGTTCCGGAGAACACGCGGCCATAGTAAAAAATAGCGATAACACCTTTACGCTCACATACAAAAACGGCGCTGTCCATGCGTTCGACTCGTCGGGCAGACTCTCATCCATCGTTGACAGGAACAACAACGCTCGCCGTTTGACGTATGCCTCAAACAACCTCATCTCCGTTACAGACCCATCAGCACGGGCAGTTGCGTTCAACTACGACGGTCTAAGCCGCGTCATCGGGATGGTTGCGCCGGACAACAAGACAACGGTTTTTGCATATGACTCAAGCGGCAATCTCTCCAGCATAATAGACCCTGTTGGAGGCGCATGGAGTTACACGTATGACGACGCGGGGAGGATGCTGACAAAGACCAACCCAACAGGCGGCACAGTCGTGTATGCTTACGACTCAGCCGGCAGGCTCGTGTCAACGACGGATCCAACCGGCATTGTCAAGACCTTTTCCTATGACCGGGCCAACGCGACGGTAACAGCGACAGAGGCGGGCGCGGCCTACACCTATACTTATGACCCGGCGCTTAACGTGCGCCTTACGGAGACCGATCCTGTTGGCAACGTAACGAGATTTACATACGACGCAAGCAGGAATCTTACCTCAAAGACTTTCCCTGACGGAAGCGTTGAGAGATATACTTACGACGCCGCAGGCAACCTCTTGTCAAAGACCAATGCCGGCGGCGGAGCGGAGAGCTACACATACAACTCGTTCGGGCAGGTTACCTCCTTCATTGACTCGCTCGGCTATGTAACGTCCTACGTCTACGATGCAAAGGGCAATCTCACATCCGCAACCGATGCAACCGGCGCGATAACGCAATATGAGTATGACTCAAAGGGCAACGTCATTAAAATAACGGACGGCCTCGGCAAGACCACGTTCATCTTGTACGACGCGCAAAACAACGTCGTGTCAATAACCGACCCAGCGGGCGCGGCGTCAAGCTTTACCTACGACGCATCAGGCAACGTAACCTCGATAACCGCGCCTGACGGGACGACTACGCGCCTTGAGTACGACGCACTCAGCCGTCTCGTAAGAACAACGGACGCATCGGGCAATATCACGTCATACGCTTACGACCCGGCAGGCAACCGGACGTCCTCAACCG
>JBBTCG010000151.1:0-4062 GCA_038043305.1 Deltaproteobacteria bacterium
CCCTGATAAGGGGGATTTAGGGGGTTGGGGGTTGGGGGTTGAATCCTTTCACGGTTCACGGCCTCTAACAGGCATGAACGACGACAACGACATAGTGAAACCGAAAAACTGGCTTGAGGCTCTGAACTGCGCCATAGAGGGCGTGATCTACGCCTTCAAGACCCAGCGCCATATAAGGTATCATTACGTCATCGCGGCCGCGGCGCTTGTATCGAGCCTTGTGCTGCGCCTGCCCATGCTGGAGTTCGTCGTCTTTGCGATTTCGGTCGTGGTACTGCTTTTCGCGGAGATGCTCAATACGGCCATCGAAGAGACGGTAAACCTCCTTGAGGAAAAGAAGAACGTCATCGCCAAGAACGCAAAGGACGTAGCGGCCGGGGCGGTGCTCATATCGGCGATAGCCGTGCTCATCGTGTCGTACATGATATTCACGAAACACCTGTACGGCCCGATGGCCGGCACGCTTGAAGGGGTAAAGATGTTCGCCGGACACGTCGCCATAGTCGCGCTTCTTCTGGTGCTCATAGCCGTCGTCGTTGTCAAGGCCGTCTATGGCAAGGGCAGACCCCTTCACGGCGGGATGCCGAGCGGCCACTCGGCCGTGGCCTTTTCGCTCTTCACCGCCATAAGCCTTCTTACCCTTGAGCCGTTCGTCGTAATACTTTCATTCATCATGGCGATTATGGTAAGTCATTCAAGGCTCATCGGCGCGATACACACTAAGTTCGAGATATTCCTCGGCGCGCTCCTCGGGCTGGGTCTTACCCTCCTCGTATTCTTCCTCTTCAACCTGTTGGTCAAATGAGAAGGCGCGTAATCTTTGCCGTTATATCCGGCCTCATGCTTGTCGCGGCGCATCCGCCAATAGGCGTCGGCCTTATGGCATGGATTGCCTTTGTGCCGTTTTTTCTGGCCATTGACGGGGCAACGGCAAAACAGTCTGCGCTCCTCGGCTTTATAAGCGGAGTTGTTTTCTATCTCGGAGACGTCTACTGGGTCGTAAACTCCATGTACTACTACGGCAACGTTCCTTTATGGATAAGCGTGCCGGTAATGGTCGTCCTTGCCGCGTTCCTTGCCGTTTACACCGGCGTGTTTGCATGGCTGGTTACAGCCGTTGGCAAGGAAAGGCCGCTTCTTGGCGTTTTACTTATCCCCGCAGTATGGGTTTCATTTGAGTATCTGCGCGCCAATCTGTTCTTGTTCACAGGATTCCCGTGGTCGCTCCTCGGATATACGCAGTTCAACCAGACGCATCTCATTCAGATTGCCGACGTTACGGGCGTATACGGGCTTTCATATCTTGTAATGATGGTAAACGTCGTCGCGTATCAGTGGGTCAAGTCGGTCAGGGAACAGGGCGGCGGCAAACCGTTGAGCGGAACCGGCGTTGCGGCGATTGCGCTGGCCTTGACTATAATTTATGGTTTTGCGGCGATAGGCCGCGTTGACGGAGAATTACTCCGTAGCAGACAGGTCAAGGTTAGCGTGGCGCAAGGCGCAATTGATCAGGGTGTGAAGTGGGACTCCTCATACAGGATGAACACCGTTGACATCTACCGCAAGCTGAGCATGAAGGCCGCTGAGGACGGTGCCTCTCTCATTATATGGCCGGAGAGCGCCATGCCGTTTTTCCTCGGGCAGGGCGTAAAGGAAACCGCTGAGGAGACAAGGCGCGCTACTGGCGCGGCAAAGGAGACCAACACATACATCTTGACCGGAGCGCCCGCTTACAACTATAATTTCAAGACTGCGGAGCCGGGTTATTTCAACAGCGCGTACCTTATTGCCCCTGACGGCGCGTTAATCGGCAGGTATGACAAAGTTCACCTCGTGCCGTTCGGCGAGTACGTGCCGATGAAAAACGTCTTGTGGTTCGTAAAAAAGCTGACCGTCGGCGCAGGGGACTTTGTTTCCGGCCACGGGGCGTATCCGATCGCCGGTTTTCCGCATGGTTCGTTGGGCGTGCTTATATGCTATGAGGCCGTGTTCCCTGAGATAGCCGCCGAGGCCGTAAGAAACGGCGCGTCAATACTGGTGAACATAACTAACGACGCATGGTTCGGACGCTCAAGCGCCCCGTATCAGCACCTTGAGATGAGCGCGCTCCGTGCGGTCGAGAACAGGCGCTTTCTTTTAAGGGCCGCCAACACCGGCATAAGCGCCATCGTTGACCCGGCAGGCCGCATAAAGGCAAGGACAACGCTGTTTGAGAAAACCGTATTGACCGGAGAGGCGGTATTTACAAAGGAGTGGTTGACCTTTTATACGATGTACGGGGACGTGTTCGCTTACGGCTGTCTTGTGTTTGGCGCGGCGGGCGCGGTAGTGATATTAAAAAAGAAAAAGAGGGAACGTCATGTTTGAAGAGATAAAAGAAGGCATAAACAACGCAAGGGTGAAATTCGACGAGCTTCGGAGCTTTCTTTGACCCGGACGGCAAGAAGTCAGAGATTGCGAAGATAGAGGCGTCGCTCGCAGATCCTGCGGTTTGGGCCGATCAGGCCGAGGCGCTCAGGCTTTCAAAGAGGAAGGCCGCGCTTGCCTCCGGGCTGGCGGTCTTTACGAGGATAGCCTCGATGATGGAGGAGGCCGAGGTGCTCTTGGAGCTTGCCGAGGAGGCGCGTGACCCTAATGCAGCAAAAGAGTCCGAGGAAAAACTGTCCCAAGCCGCCTCCGCCATAAAAGACGCGGGCATACAGAGGATGCTCGGCGAGGAAAACGACCATCTTAACGCAATCGTCTCCATACACCCGGGGGCCGGCGGCACAGAGGCGCAGGACTGGGCATCCATACTCCTCAGGATGTACACGCGCTGGGCCGAGCGAAAGGGCTATTCAATCGAGGTGGTTGACTTATCGCCGGGTGAGGAGGCCGGGGTCAAGAGCGTTACCTTCACCGTGAGCGGCGAGTTTTCTTACGGGTACATGAAGGCCGAGGTGGGCGTCCACAGGCTCGTGAGGATATCGCCTTACGACGCCAACAAGAGGCGGCATACGTCGTTTGCGTCCGTGTTCGTGTACCCGGAGGTGGACGATACCATAGAGATAGAGATAAACGATGCTGATTTGAAGGTGGACACCTTTCGCTCAGGCGGGGCCGGCGGCCAGAACGTGAATAAGGTTGAAACCGCCATCCGCATACTACATGAGCCTACGGGCATAGTCGTAACCTGCCAGACCGAAAGGAGCCAGCACAAGAACAGGGCAACGGCGATGAAACTCCTCAAGTCCAGGTTGTATGAGTTAGAACTCAAGGAGCAGGAGGAGAAGATGCAGGTGTATCATAAGGAAAAGCGGGACATCGCGTGGGGAAGCCAGATTCGCTCTTATGTGCTCCAGCCGTACAGGCTCATAAAAGACCATAGAACCGGCATAGAGTCCGGCAACGTTGACGCCGTGCTCGACGGCAATATAGACGGTTTTATAGAAGGGTATCTGCTCAAACGCTCCGGGACAAAGACGGGTTGATGGAGGGCAATGCCCGCCTTTTTTCAAGAAAGGCGGGGGAAAACCCGCCGATAAAAATACATACCGATAAAAATACCTTGACAAGCCTACGACTTATGTCTTATAAAGTATGTTTCCATAATGCCTCTGGCAAGAGGCGTTGTAGTGGTGTTTTGTTTTCTTGCGCCTATGCTGGCGTAGCTCAATGGCAGAGCAGCTGATTTGTAATCAGCAGGTTGCGGGTTCGACTCCCATCGCCAGCTCCATATAATGATATTGACGGATTGATGTCCGCGTGCAGATCAGGCGTTTTTGGCTTGCGTTTTACCCGTGCAACCCTTAACTCCAAAGATACAAATTGGAAAGTTCTAAGTCTTGCCGAGCAGGCCGCCCTTTGCGCGAGGGCATGGATTGAAACGAACGAACAAACGAATATGGGACGTCTGCAACGGAGAGGTACCCGAGGGGCCAAAGGGGGCAGACTGTAAATCTGCTGGCTCAGCCTACGGAGGTTCGAATCCTCCCCTCTCCACCATATAGGGCGGAGTAGACGGCAGACCGCAGCGTCAATAACAAGGCGGGTGTAGTTCAATGCCATGGATAACCGAGTTTT
>JBBTCG010000152.1:0-21797 GCA_038043305.1 Deltaproteobacteria bacterium
GCGAGTATTTGAATAAGAATGTTACTGTTTCGAATATATCCTATCTTATCCAGTATGGGAGGGTTAAGAAGATCGGCAATAACGGTTCTACGCTAATCGGTAAAAGCGACCTTATGAGATATTATGAAGCCTATGCCGGCAAACGCGAAGACAATTGGAGGGGCAAGCTCGGCGACGATCTGAACTGGACATTGTCGTTTGATTATCTTAAAGAGGCGGATACAACAAAGCACGTTCATCGTCTTCATCCATACAAAGGAAAATTCATCCCGCAGTTGGTGGAATACTTTCTAAGCGGCCACACTGATACCTTCAAGAGGGAGGTTTATTTCAAGAAAGGCGATATTGTCTTAGACCCTTTTTGCGGCAGCGGAACGACGCTGGTGCAGGCAAATGAGCTTGGAATGCACGCAATAGGCATTGACATTTCCGCTTTTAATGCGCTTATAGGCAATTGCAAGGTCACAAAATATAATGTGGCTGTCCTTCAAAAAGAGATTGACCGTATCACAAAAGCACTTAAAGAATTTTTATTGAACTCTAATACGCCGGAGTTTGAAGAAAAATTACTGCGCACACTTTATGATTTTAACAATAAACATTTTCCTGTTCCGGAATATAAATATCAGGTAAAGCGAAATGAGATTGATGAGGACAAATACGGGGCCGCAAAGGAAAAGGAGTTCCTGCCCGTCTTCAATAAGCTCGTTAGAGAATACAAGGTTAAAATAACGCAGGATAAAGCCGATAATTTTCTTGACAAATGGTATTCGCAGCACATTAGGGATGAGATTCAATTTGTTTTCGATGAGATTAAAAAGATTAAAAATATCGAGACTAAAAAAATCGTCAGCATAATCTTGAGTAGGACAATACGTTCTTGCAGGGCTACGACGCACGCAGATTTAGCAACTTTAAAAGAACCGGTTACGACAACTTACTATTGTGCAAAACACGGTAAAGTTTGCAAACCGATTTTTTCAATTCTTAAATGGTGGGAGACCTACACAAAAGATACCGTGAAGCGTCTGCAATTCTTTGATGGACACCGAACGCAGACCTTTCAAGGTTGTATGACTGGTGATAGCCGCACAATTGATATTTTCGATGAGCTTGACAAAAGGCATACTGCATTTGCTGAATTGGCAAGAAAGCAGAAAATTAAGGGAATCTTTTCAAGTCCGCCGTATGTCGGTTTAATTGATTATCATGAACAACACGCTTACGCATATGACCTTTTTGGTTTTAAGCGCAAAGATGAACTTGAGATCGGCCCGTTATTCAAAGGTCAAGGGAGAGAGGCAAAGGCAAGCTACACACAAGGCATCGCTGATGTGCTAAATAACAGCAAAAGGTTTTTGGCAGACGATTACGATATTTTTCTCGTCGCAAACGACAAATATAATATGTATCCATCTATTGCCGAGAAGGCAGGAATGAAAATAGTTAATCAATTTAAGAGACCTGTATTAAATAGAACGGAAAAAGATAAAGGCGCGTATTCGGAGATTATATTTCATTTGAAGGCGCGATAGATAAATTATGGGACTTTCCAAAAAAACGTTAAATGACGTTAATGAGGTCTTAAAGAGCAGTTTGCGGAAAAAATTTCAGAATTATAATCCCGAACCTGCCTCCATGCCCTTTCACACAAGACTGCTCGGCAAAGACCGTTTAGCCTTGTTCTCTTTTATTCATTCGTTGAATACTAATTTTGGAACCAGCATCTTTGAGCCAGTTGCTTTGGTTTTAGCCGAAAAGAAGTTCAAGGTCGCCAAATCACAGGTCAGGGCGGGAGAATACATAAGCGAGCAGGCTCTTTATGAAATTCAGAAAATAATGGATGCGCTAACGTCAGCGGAAGTCGCGCCTGATAAGAAAACAGAGGTAGAGGCTCTAAGGAAGGTTTGCCGGACAGGCAAGATGAGAAACGTCAAGCCGACCAAAGTTGATATTTTTCTTGAAGACGAAAATGGTAAAATTCTCCTTTTCGATATAAAGACAGCAAAGCCGAATAAGGGCGGGTTTAAGGAATTTAAAAGGACTTTGCTGGAATGGACTGCGGCCGTCTTTGCACAAAACGCAGATTTAGACGTCAGCGCGCAGATAGCCATTCCATATAACCCGTATGAGCCAAAGCCATATAGCCGCTGGACAATGGCCGGGATGTTGGACTTGAAAGAAGAGTTGAAGGTTCAAGATGAATTTTGGGATTTTCTTGGAGGCCGCGGCGCTTATCTGGATTTGTTAGATTGTTTTGAGAAAGTCGGCATTGAACTCAGAGATGAGATTGATGCTTATTTCAGGAAGTTTAAGAGATAGGTCTTTCGTGCGCCGGACACAAATTTTTACAGGCCGCCTCTTTCAAGCCGCGCATCAGACGTTACTGGCAAACGGTCTTCATAATATGAAAAACATTATCCTTACTTCCATGTATCTCCTCGGCGCGCTTGTCCTTTTCGCGCCTGACGTTTGTCTTTCAGCGGGTGATCCGAGCATCACCGGCCTTTCCGTATCAGGCACGGACGGCCTAGAGGTGTCTTTCAGCGTGAGGGACGCCTTCACGAAGGAGATGGAGGATGCTTTGAAAAGCGGCCTTTCCATTGCCTTCACCTTCAATGTCGAGCTTGACAGGGTAAGGGGTATGTGGATTGACGAGGGGCTTGGCGAGTGGGAGTTTAGGCACGTCGTCAGGTACGACACCTTGAAGGACGAGTACGTCGTGTCGCGTGAGGAGGCAAACGGGAACGGTGAGAGCGGCATGAGGATAAAGGAGTTTAATGAGATGAAGGAGATCATGAGTGCCTTGACCGGAGCCTCCATAGCGCCGACAAAGGCGCTTGAGGCCGGAGAGGCTTACGAACTGAGGGCAAAGGCAACGCTTAAAACCGTTACCCTTCCGTTCTTTCTTGATCACGTCCTGTTTTTCGTGAAGGCGTGGAACATTGAGACCGATTGGTTCTCGTATCGTTTCTCAAGGTAGCGCATGATGATCGAAACGCCAAAACCCGACATTGAACAGAAACGGCGCAGGAGGGAGTTCATAATTATCGCGGTGGTTGTCCCGGCGATAATCCTATTGACCTATATCGAATCGCACATCTCCCTTGTAAGCGGCGACATACCCATACCCACCAACATCTTCCTCCTTGGGCTTATAAACATAAATATCATCCTACTTATCCTCGTGATATTCCTCGTCATCAGGAATACGGTCAAGCTGTACATGGAAAGAAAGAAAAAGGTCATGGGTTCAAAGCTCATGACAAAGCTCGTTACCGCCTTTGTCGCTCTCAGCATTATCCCGACCTTCTTGCTTTTTTTCGTCGTCATAGGCTTTATTAATAAGAGCATTGACGGGTGGTTCGGCGTAAGGATAGAGGATTCTCTAAAGGAGTCGCTCGACCTTGCTCAGAACTATTACAGGGACATGACCGATAAGGTGTCTTCTGGCGCGCGCTCAACGGCGCTGGCAACGGCAAGGGAGGGGTTTTTCAAGGATGCGGAGGGTATGAGGAAGTACGTTGACCACAAGATAGAGGACAGCGATTTTTCCACGATTGAGGTCTTTGCATCGGATGGAAAGAGGGTATACTATGCCATCTCAAGCAAGGTCAACAAGAACATGGTTCCTGATATAGACCCTCAGGCCGTCCTTGCCGTTATCAAGAGCGGCGAGGCGGCCGGGTTCACCGAGAGCGTTGGCGCAGGAGACGTTGTGCGCGCCATCTCTCCGGTGCCGCCTTGGAACGTCAAGGATAAGTCCTCTGGCGCGGTCGTAGTCGGCTACTACGTGCCAAGGAGTTTGCTGGATAAGATGAAGGAGATAACAACGGCCTTTGAGGGATACAAGCAACTAAAGCTCCTCAAAAATCCCGTTAAGGCAAGCTACTTTACGATACTTTTGATAATAACGCTTCTCATCGTTTTCTTTTCTATATGGATAGGCAGGTATATCGCAAAGGAGATAACCGTTCCTATACTCGAACTGGCCGAGGGCACTCACGCCGTTGCGAGCGGCAACCTTGACTATCGCATCAATATAGAGTCCAACGACGAGATAGGTCTGCTCGTCAAATCCTTTAACCGCATGACGGAGGATTTGACCGCAGGCAAATATAAACTCGAAACGGCAAACCTTGACCTGAGAAGGACGAACACTGAGCTTGAGCAGAGGAGGCGCTACATAGAGATAGTCCTTGGGAACGTCTCGGCAGGCGTTATCTCCATTGACAAGACCGGCAGGATAATCTCCATAAACCGCGTTGCCGCCGAGATGCTCGGCGCTGAGGAAGGCTCGGCCCTCGGCAAGAATTACAAGGACGCCCTTCGTGAGCAGGATAGCGAGGTCCTGCGCGAGATGATACGCGAGATGATGGACTTGGGGCTTCCCGCAATGGAGCGGCAGATGCGCGTGGCGGTGCGGGACAAGGTTATGACCGTGTTGGTGAACCTCAACGCCCTGCGCGACGAATCAGGCGACTACCTTGGCATGGTGGCCGTGCTCGACGACCTGACGCATCTTTTGAAGACCCAGAGGATGTTCGCGTGGAAGGAGGTTGCCAAGCGAATAGCCCATGAGATAAAAAATCCTCTGACCCCCATAAAGCTATCGGCGCAGAGGCTCAGGAAAAAGTATCTGGACAAATTCGCGGACGACGGCGGCGTGTTTGACGAATGTACCATGACCATAATAAAAGAGGTGGACGAGCTGAAAACCCTTGTAAACGAGTTTTCGAGTTTTGCGAGGATGCCTGCGTCCAATCCAAGCCCCAACGACTTAAATGAGATAGTCAATGAGACTATCGCCTTATATAAGACCGGCCACAGGAATATTACATTCAAGGCCGGGCTTGATCAAAGGCTTCCGGTAGTGGACGTTGACAGGGATCAGATGAAGAGGGTGCTTATAAATCTCATAGATAACGCCGTGTCGGCTGTTGAGGATACGGGCGAGGTGCGCGTTGAGACGCTCTATCTTGATGAGCTTGCCCTTGCCCGTCTTGAGGTGATTGACAACGGCGCAGGCATCCCGGCTGAGGCCAAACAGAGGCTTTTTGAGCCGTATTTTTCCACCAAGAAGACCGGCACCGGGCTTGGCCTTGCCATCGTAAACAATATCATCGCGGATCATAATGGCTACATTAGGGTAAGGGACAATGTGCCGGTCGGCACGAGGTTCATAATCGAGTTTCCGGTAAAGGCGATAACGGCATGAAGACCATAATGGTGGTTGACGACGAACAGGAGATACGCTCATCCCTCGGCGCGGTGCTGAGGGACGAGGGGTACGAGGTCTCCCTTGCGGCGAGCGCCGAGGAGGCGATTAAAAAGCTCGATCAAAAGACGCCGGATCTGGTGCTTCTCGACATCTGGCTTCCGGGCATGGACGGCATCGAAGCCTTGAAGGAGATAAAGGCCAGGTACCCGCTTATGCCGGTCATCATGATCTCAGGACATGCCAATATTGAAAGCGCGGTAAGGACCACGAAGCTCGGGGCGTACGACTTCATAGAAAAACCGCTTTCGCTGGACAAGGTGATACTCACGGTTGAACACGCGCTTGAGCACAAAAACCTTGTCGAGGAGAACAGCGCCCTTAGGCAAAGGGCGCTTTCAAAGTACGCGATAATCGGCGAGTCAAAGGCCATGCTCAGCCTCAAGGCCGACATCGAGAGGGCGGCGCCGAGTAACAGTTGGGCGCTCATAACCGGCGAGAACGGCACAGGCAAGGAGTTCGTCGCAAGGAACATACATTTGAAGTCCAACAGGAGCGGCAAGCCGTTTATTGAGGTCAATTGCGCCGCCATACCCGAAGAGCTTATCGAGAGCGAGCTTTTCGGCCATGAAAAGGGCGCCTTTACTAGCGCCGTTGCCCAGAAGAAGGGCAGATTTGATCTTGCGGATAAGGGCACTATATTCCTTGACGAGATTGGAGACATGAGCCTCAAGACGCAGGCCAAGATATTGAGGATACTTCAGGAGCAGAGCTTTGAAAGGGTAGGCGGCATTGAGCGCATAAAGGTTGACGTGCGCGTGATCGCGGCCACAAACAAGAATCTTAAAGAGCAGATAGCCAGCGGCGCGTTCAGGGAAGACCTCTATTACAGATTGAACGTCATACCTTTTTACGTGCCGCCGCTCAGGGAAAGGCGCGAGGACATCCCTCTCTTTGTGCGGTTCTTTTTGGCGGAATTTTTCAACGAAACGTCGCGGGGCGCCATTCAGGTGAGCGACGAGGCTTTTGCCCTTCTCGTCAAATACGATTGGCCCGGAAACGTAAGGGAGTTGAAAAACATAATCGAGAGGCTCGTCATCATGACGCCGGGGAGCGTCATTACGCCGGAAGACATACCGTCCCATATCTTCGATAAGGGCGCTTCCGGGCAGTCGGCTTCAAACATATTCGAGTCGCCTCTGCTTAAAGAGGCGCGCGCGGGCTTTGAGCGCGAGTTCATCCTGAGAAAGCTCGCCGAGTTCGGCGGCAACATCTCAAGATGCGCCGAGGCCATAGGGATAGAAAGGAGCCATCTGTACAGAAAGATAAAAAGTTACGGTCTCGACCCTTCCGTTGAATGACGGACGTGCCAACAGGGCTAAAGCCGTTGCCCTTTGAGTAACTATAAAAATGACAACCACCTGACTATGTAAAACTACGACGTTCGTTGTGGTTTCCTCAATCATTCATGCAATAGATTATCTTGCCTTTTACTATAATTCCCCGTATAATTAGTCTCATCGCCACCTAAGTCTGTTGTGGCAGCGTTACACAGCCACACCCACCTTGATTCTGCGCTCATCGTAAGTTACGCCGTCGGAATTACTATAATTATAAAGCGAACTATTGAAATATAATGTTTATCTATAAACAGCTATTGACATGTATGTTATTCCATGATAATAATTATGTGGCACAAGGATTCCAGTACCAGTGTGTTGAGTTTACCTGAAAGATTCATATTCGGAAAGAACAACGCGAATGTCAGAAGAGACGCCAAGGAACGGCTAGCCCACATCATGGTACGCTATGAAAAGACCGCTTGTGCTTATAGTAGATGACGATCCGATACTAAGAAGAACGCTTGAACTGCTTCTAATGGACGTCTACGATACCGCCTCGGTGAAGGACGGCAAAGAGGCCGTTGAGGCTGTAAGGACGCAGCCGATTGACATGGTGCTCATGGACATCAAACTTCCAGGCATGGACGGGATACGCGCTCTGGAGATGATACGCGAATTCGACGCTGAGGCCGGTATTGTAATGATCTCAGGGCTTGACAGCGCCCAGCAGGCAGTATCGGCCATGAAGAAAGGGGCGTATGATTACATCACTAAGCCCTTTGACAATGACGACCTGCTCTTGACGCTTAACAGATATTTTCACGGACAGACCCTCAAAAAAGAGGTCGCCTATCTCAAGGAGGAGTTGAAGATTAGGGCGGGCTGTGGAGAGATAATCAGCGTCTCAAGGGCGATGCGCGAGGTCTTTGACCTCATAGAAAAGGTGGCGCGGACTACGTCAAACGTCCTTATAACCGGAGAGAGCGGCACCGGAAAGGAGCTTGTGGCACGCGCCATTCACGCCGTCGGAGACAGAAAGGCCAAGCCTTTTGTCGCTGTGAACTGCGGGGCCGTGCCGTCCGAGCTGATGGAGTCTGAGCTGTTCGGCCATGAAAAAGGCGCGTTTACCGGCGCTCATGCGAGAAAGATCGGCAAGTTCGAGTATGCGGACAACGGCACCATATTTTTTGACGAGATAGCCACGCTGCCCATGAATCTACAGGTGAAGCTCCTGCGCGTCTTGCAGGAAAAGAGGTTTGAACGCGTCGGCGGCAACGTCTCCGTAAGCGTTGACGTAAGGGTAATTGCCGCGACAAACGCCGACCTCCTTAACGCGGTAAAGAGAGGGACATTCAGGGAAGACCTTTACTACAGGCTGCATGTAGTGCCGATAAAGCTGCCGCCTCTAAGGGAAAGAAGGGAAGATATACCGCTTCTTGCGGAGCACTTCATCGCCAAACATTCTAAAAAGTGCAATAAGGCGATGGGCGGCGTCTCGCCTGACGTCCTTGATACGCTTTGCGGGTATCCGTGGCCCGGAAACGTGAGGGAGCTTGAGAATCTCATGGAGCGGCTTGTGGTGCTGGCAAAGGACGGGGCAACTATACGTTACGAAGACCTGCCTGTGGGCATGCACATCTTTGACAAGGCGGGACATTCCGACGACGCGCCGAGGGATTACCGCGAGGCATGCAGGTCGTTCGAGAGGTACTTCATCCTTGGCGTCCTTAACAAGACCAACTGGAACCGCATCAAGGCCGCTGATTTGATGAAGATACACAGGAATACCCTTCTGATGAAGATGAAGGATCTCGGCATAAAAGACCCTGAGGCCAGGGCGATCAGAAAACCCGCCAACGACCCCGAAGACCAGCCAAGGCGCTCTACCGAAAATTCGTAAATAGGTTATCAACTTCCCATTCGCAGCTTCTTCCAAGACATTAAAGGCCGTGATGCGTGAAAGACCGTGATCGTTGACCGTGAAAGGATTTTTCTTTTATACGGTCATGGTCACGGTTCACGGTATTTAAGCAATAAAGGGGGACAAGCCGCACGGGCAACAATAGTATTCGTCAGCCTTGGTGTTTATTCCCTGTTAAAGTTCTTTGGCTTACCGCTGGTTGCCCCGGCAAGGAAGTTTTCATTTTGAAGCCCGTCTTATCGCGCCTGCGGCGCTCGCGAGGCGCAACCGGTTTTTCAAGAAAGGTAAGTTGCAAAATACAAGGATGTGTGTTAATTAAGATTGAAGCGCTGTTTTCGTAAAAGCATTGGAGGGGCAATGTCGGGACATTCCAAGTGGGCTAATATAAAGCATAAAAAGGCCAAATCAGACTCCAAGAAGGGCAAGGCCTTTACAAAGCTCGTCAGGGAGATAATGGTAGCCGCAAAGACCGGCGGGCCGGACATATCCGGCAATCCGCGGCTTCGCGCGGCGGTTGACAAGGCTAAGGCGGAAAACCTGCCCGCCGACAACATCGAAAGGGCCATAAAGAAGGGCGCAGGAGGACTTCAGGGCGTAAACTACGAGGAGGGCATGTACGAAGGTTATGCCCCCGGCGGCGTTTCCGTGCTTGCGGCTTTTATGACGGATAACAAAAACAGGACCGCCTCGGAGGTGCGCCATGCCTTTACGAAGGCGGGCGGCTCTCTTGCCTCAAGCGGCTCGGTTGCCTACATGTTCGAGAAAAAGGGCGTATTTACCTTTGATATGGGTTCGGTCGTTGAAGAAAGGCTCATGGAGGCCGCGCTTGAGGCGGGCGCTCAGGACGTAATTGCCAATAGCGGCGATAACCTCTTTGAGGTCTATACCGATCCGCATGAGTTCGCAAGCGTAAAGTCCGCTCTGGACTCATCAGGGCTTAAATATTCGTCATCCTCAATTTCAATGATACCAAAAAACACCGTAAAGGTCGGTGGAAAGACGGCCAAACAGGTATTATCCCTTCTTGATGAGCTTGAAGACCTGGACGACATTCAGGAGGTGTACGCCAACTTCGACATCCCAGAGGATGAGATGCGGGAGATGGATTAGGCGGTATCGGCTGACCGTTCAATCAAAAGGCAAGAGACAAGAGGTAAACTTGAAGGTCATCGGCATAGACCCCGGAAGCCATATAACCGGCTACGGCGTGGTTGAAAAGACGGGCGCGAAACTTGTCTGCATCGCCTCCGGCGCGATAAAAACAGATCCCGCTCTCCCGCTTGAGAGCCGTCTTTGCGCCATATTTACGGGAATAAACGAGGTCATATCGGCTTATGCGCCGGAGACGGCCGCCATAGAAACGGTTTTTTGTGCAAAGAACGTCAAAAGCGCTGTTCAGCTCTCCCACGCAAGAGGGGTCGCTTTACTTGCCTCCTCGCTTGCCTCTCTTGGCGTGCACGAGTATTCGCCGCGAAGCGTAAAGCTTGCAACCGTCGGGTACGGCAATGCGTCAAAGGAGCAGGTGAGGATGATGGTCTCCAGGATACTCAACACGCCGGAGCCGCGTATTCAGGACGCCGCTGACGCCCTTGCCGTTGCCGTGTGTCATCTGCATACATGGCGGCCCGGCGCGGCGCACCCTGAGAGGCACATCGTAAGGGATAGCCCTCTCAAGCACGGTGAGCGATGATCGCATACATAAACGGACGTCTCATTCAAAAGACCGCGGAATCGGTGGTGATTGACGTTGCCGGGGTCGGCTACGAATGTTTCATACCACTTTCCACCTTTTATAAACTCCCGGACGTCAACTGCACAGCCTCTCTTTGCATCTATACGCATCTCCGTGACGACGCCATTCAGTTATACGGCTTTCTTACGAATGAGGAAAAAGAGGCATTCAAGCTCCTCCTTTGCGTATCCGGCATCGGGCCTAAACTAGCGCGCAACATACTTTCCGGCATAGGCGTTGACGAGCTTGTCTCATCCATAAACTCTTCCGACAAGGCGCGTCTTTCATCCATACCCGGCATAGGCGTCAAGAGCGCGGAGCGGATGATATTGGAACTCAAGGACAAGGTCAGGACAATAGTCGTGAATCAACCGGCTCGGTTTGGGCCGCTGGATACCGACTCTTTGGCAACCGACGTGATGAGCGCCCTTTCAAACCTCGGCTATAAAAGTCCGCACTCCGACGAGGCCGTGAAAAAGGCAAAGGCGGCCGTTGGCGCGGGCTGCGGCTTTGAGGAGTTGTTCAAGGAGTCGCTTAAATTTCTTGCAAAAAGGTAGAGCAGCATGGTGGAGCACGACATACTGCCGGCAAGGCTTGAAGAGGATGAGCGGTTCGAGGCGTCATTGAGGCCGCGCCTTATCAACGACTTCGTGGGACAGGACAGGTTAAAAGAGAATCTCAAGATCTTCGTGGAGGCGGCAAAGGCCAGAGGAGAGGCGCTTGACCACGTCCTTTTCTACGGCCCGCCCGGACTTGGCAAGACCACGATGGCGCACATCATAGCCAATGAGCTTGGGGCGCAGATAAAGACAACGTCCGGGCCTGTCATTGAAAAGGCCGGAGACCTTGCCGCCATGCTCACGAACCTTGAACAGAAGGACGTTTTTTTCATAGACGAGATACACAGGCTTCCGAACACGGTTGAGGAGATTTTGTACCCAGCGATGGAGGACTATCATATTGACATCCTCATCGGCCAAGGGCCTTCGGCGCGTTCGATAAAGCTCGACATACCGAGGTTCACGCTCGTCGGCGCAACCACACGCGCAGGACTTTTGACCGCGCCTCTCAGGGACCGCTTCGGCGTGATACTGCGCTTTGATTTATATACACCGGCGGAGCTTAAAACGATTGTAACGAGATCAGCCCGGATACTCGGCATAGAGATGACCGCTGACGGGGCGGGTGAGCTTGCCTCGCGCTCAAGAGGCACACCGAGGGTAGCCAATAGGCTCCTGAGGCGTGTGCGCGACTTCGCGCAGGTAAAGGCTCAGGGGGTTATTACAAAGGAGGTGGCTGCATCCTCCCTTGACATGCTTGAGATAGACTCAAAGGGCTTTGACAAGATGGACAGGCGCATCCTCCTTATAATCATAGACAAGTTTAACGGCGGCCCAGTTGGCGTCGAGGCAATCGCATCGGCGCTGCAGGAGGAGAAGGACGCGATAGAAGACCTGTACGAGCCGTACCTTATTCAGGAGGGCTACTTGAACAGGACCCCTCGCGGCAGGGTCGCAACGGCCATAGCGTATGAGCACGTCGGCAGGCCGTATCGCGCCCCCAATGCCGCTGACAACGGACGGCATGATAAGTTGTTTTAAGGCCGCGCAGGAAGTGTATGGAAGATAGTAATGCGATCCCCCAGCGCCGTTGTCTTGTTCACGTCTGCTGCGGCCCGTGCTCCATCATGCCGCTGAAGGCAGTGCTTGATGAGCGCGTGAAGATAACCGGTTTTTTCTACAATCCAAACATCCACCCCCGTGCCGAGTTCCTTAAAAGGCTTCAAGCCGTGAAGACCCTGTCAGGGCTTCTGGACGTTGAGTGCATCTGCCATGAGGAGTACGCGCCAGCCTTATTTCTGCGCGGCCTTGTTGCTTCATGCCATGAGCGCAAGGGGCATCCGCCATTTGGCGAGAGGTGTTTGTTCTGTTATCAGCACAGGCTTGAGGTGACGGCAAGGTGCGCCTCGGAGCGCGGTTTCGACAGCTTTACTACGTCGCTCCTGTACAGCAAATATCAGAGACACGACGAGATAAGAAGGATGGGCGAGACGCTCGGTGAACGGTACGGCGTGCGTTTTTATTACGTTGACTTCAGGGGCCTCTGGCAAGACGGCATCGAGGCGTCGAAGGAGATGAACCTTTATCGGCAAAAGTATTGCGGGTGCGTGTACAGTCGCGCTGAAAGATACGCAAATAAACGTAAAAAGGCGACCTGATGCCGGACATCGTAATTGACATAAGCCGCTCTTTGGGTGTGTCCGAATCCCCGGTTGAGATAGTGGAGAGAAAGGGTTTGGGACACCCGGACTATATCTGTGACGCCTCACTTGAGGCGGCCTCGGTAGCGCTCTCAAATGAGTACCTTAAAAAGACCGGAAGGGTGCTGCACTATAACCTTGACAAAGGGCTTCTCGTTGCGGGGCAAGCGGACAAGGGTTTCGGTTACGGCAGGATAGTCGAGCCGATGGAGCTTATCGTCGGCGACAGGGCCACTTATTCCTTCGGCAAGGTCAGACTGCCGGTTGCGGCGATCGTCAAGAATGCCGTCAGGGCGTGGTTTGAGGCGAACCTGCCTCTTGTTGACGTTAAAAGGCATCTGAAGATTCGTGTCGCGCTAAAGCCGGGGTCAACCGCGCTCAAAGGCATATTCTCCGAGGCGGACGCAATCATGGGCGCAAACGACACGTCGGCAGCGGTCGGCTCGGCGCCGATGACCACGACTGAGAACGCGGTGTACGGGATGGAGCGGCTTATAAATTCCGCTGCCTTTAAGGCGCGTTTCCCTGAAACCGGAGCGGACGTGAAGGTCATGGGAGTAAGAACCGAAGACGCAATGGAGATGACCGTTGCCTGTCCGTTTTTTGCGAGGCTTATCAAAAGCGAAGGCGAGTATTTTAGGAAGAAGGCAGAGGCACTCAGTGCCATGCGCGCCTTTGCTAAAAACCTTCCATTCAGGCGCGTATCAGTCAGGCTTAATACCCTTGATAAACAAGGGCAAGGCGCGGACGGCGCGTATCTTACGGTGATTGGCACCTCAGCCGAGGATGCGGACTCAGGTCAGGTCGGCAGGGGCAACAGGGTCAGCGGCGTTATTTCACTTAACCGCCCGTCAGGCACTGAGGCCGCCGCAGGCAAGAACCCGGTCAGCCACGTCGGTAAGATATATTCGTTGCTTGCACACCGGATGGCGCATGAGGCGCACACGCGCATAAGCGGAATAGCCGAGATTAATATCTGGCTCCTGAGCAGGATCGGCGCGCCCATCAATAGGCCGCACAGGATATACGTTAAGATTTACCTCTCCCGGACAGGAAGGCGGCGAATCACGGAAGCGGCCGTTAAAGGACAGGTTACCCGGCTTATCGTTGAGCGCCTGTCGCAAATCGGCGCGTTTACGTCGGAACTTACCAGAGGCGTTTATCCGGTCTGTTGACGAGGCCGTCGGAAAATTATATATGCAAACTGAGCGGCAAATATCGGCGGGCGGCGTCGTCTTCAGGCGGTCAAGTTCAGGCGTGGAGGTCGCGTTGATTTCGACCGTCTCTGGCAAGCCATGGGGTCTGCCAAAGGGTCTTGCCGAAAAAGGCGAGTCCCTTGCCAGAACAGCCCACCGCGAGGTTAGGGAGGAAACCGGCCTTGACGGCAGGATAGTTGAAAAGATCGGGCATATAGAATATTTTTATACGCACAAAGATGACGTCGGCGGCGATGCCGTGTATAGGCGATACTTCAAGATCGTCTACTTTTTTCTCATGGAGCGCATTGGCGGGGACATAGGAAACCACGACGCGGAGGTGAGCGAATGCCGATGGTTTCCGATACAAGATGCAATCGGCGCGTTGAAGTACGATGATGAAAAGACGCTGCTTAAAAAGGCCGTTAAGATTATAAGCGAGATGCAGGGCTGAAGGCGCCCTTTCAAGAAAGATAGTCGCCGATGGGGCTATATTCGTATTCGTCAGTCTTGGTGGTTATTCCCAATTAAAGTTTTTTGGCCTACCGATAGCTAAACGCAAAAGCGCGTTTAGCCCCGGCAAGGAAGTTTTCATTTTGCAGCCCGTCTTATCGCGCCTTCAGCGCGAGACGACGGGCAACCGGTCTTTCAAGAAAGGTAGGTGATTGATTTAAGGCGCAAAATGGTCTATATTATACCATTAAGCCGAATGGTGGATCTATGCGCGCCGTGTTTTCCAACCTGAGTCTCAAGACAAAGTTTCTCCTCATGATGGTCTCGCTCTTTTCCCTCCTCGTGGTCTGTCTTTTCATACTCTACGCCATGGCCGAACAGGAGCTTATTGAGGAGGTCAGGCATCAGACCGAGGAGCTTTCGACCGCCATTCAGTTGAGCGTCGAGGAGATATCAAAGTCCGACGAAGCCGTTGACATCGAGAAGATAAAGGGCGTCACCAGCTTCAAGCAGAAGGGGATAAAGGAGTTGTCCGTCATAGACAGCTCCAGAGACGTCATCGCAAGCTCCAACGCGAGCCTGATAGGAAAAAAGCTCAAGCTCAAGGGAGAGAGCTTCAAGACCATAGGAAATGTAACGGAGTACACATCCACCTCGGACGGCCAGAAACGTTTTGACATACTGCTGCCCGTGGTGGTTGATAGGGAGCTTCTCGGCTACGTCCACATAGCCACCGGGTTCGACGACTTTGCGGACCTGGCAAGGAGCAATCACCTAAGACGCCTTACTGCCACTATAATCATATTCGCAATCGGGATACTCCTTACGCTATATTTTGCAAAGACGTACACCGAGCCTATTCAGGAGATAGCCGACGCGGCGCGGAAGGTGGCGGCAGGGGATTTGACCATGCAGCTAAAGGTCAGGGGTAGGGACGAGATAGGCGCGCTTACCCGTAACTTCAACGACATGGTAAGAAGGCTGGGCGAGAATAACGCGCTGCAAGAGAAGCTCAAGGAGGCGGAGCACATGTCCAAGATAGGCACTCTGGCCTCGGGCATCGCGCATGAGGTGAGAAATCCCCTGAACTTCATCAACCTGAGCATAGATCATCTCAGGGTTGCCTACGGACCACAAGATGCGGCGAAAAGAGAAGCCTTTCTTGCCTCCATTGCCGGCATCAAGTCCGAGATAGACAGGTTGAACGGCATGGTGTCGAACTTCCTTGATTACGGCAGGCAGTTGACGCTCAATCTCAAGCGCATTGACCTGAGACCGATCATCGCCGAGACGCTCGTCATCGTATCGGACAGCGCATCAGCCCAGAACGTGTCCATTGAGACGATTCACAACGGACAGGCCGTGGAAGTTCAGGCCGACTACAGGCATTTGAAGACCTGTTTTCTCAACATCTTTCTTAACGCGATACAGGCGATGCCCGGCGGCGGGCAATTGACGGTCAGCGCCGTTGTAAATAACGGCACGGCTTGTGTCATGGTGAGCGATACCGGATGCGGCATCGCGCCGGAGAACCTGCCCAAGATATTCGAGCCGTACTTCACCACAAAGGATATAGGCATCGGGCTTGGGCTTGCGCTTACGAGGCGCATCATAGAAGAACACGGCGGCTCTCTTACCATTGAAAGCGAGCAGGGCAGGGGAACGGACGCGAGCATCAAATTGCCGGCGGCGCGTCAATAGAGGCGGTGCTCGCCCCGTACCACTTTGCATTACGAAAGTGTGTTGTTTAACAAATTCCATCGCGCAGCAAAGTGGTACGGGGCGAGCCGCACGGGCAATATAAATTTGGGCTAACCGTAAAGGCGCGGTTAGCCCCGGTAAGGAAGTGTTCATTTTGAAGCTCGTCTTATCGCGCCTTCGGCGCGAGACGACGAGCAACCGGTCGTCAGCCTTGGTGTTTATTCCGAATTAAAGTTCTTATGTCTATCCTTTCTTTCAAGAAAGGTAGGCTTGAACGGGGTGTAATCGTATGCACGGAACCGTGCTTGTAGTAGACGACGAAAAGGGGCAGAGGGAGATATTAAAGACCATACTTGAGTCCGAAGGGTACGACGTCGGCGTGGCGTCAACCGGGCGCGAGGCGCTTGACGCCGTTGAGCATGGCAGCTTCGACCTTGTGGTTACTGATCTCAAGATGCCGGGCATGGACGGGGCCGAACTTCTTCGTTTGATTATGCGCGAGCGTCCCGCCTTGAGCGTGGTGATGATAACGGCGCACGGGAGCATTGACTCCGCCGTGGAGGCCATCCGCGACGGCGCCTTTGATTATCTTACCAAGCCTATCGACAGGGACAAACTCCTCATAGTCGTCCGAAAGGCCGTTGAGAAGTCAAGGCTCGTAGCCGAGAACATCAAGCTCAGGGCACAGCTTGAAAGACAGTTCAGGCCCGATGGCATCATAGGCAACGACGGCAGGCTGAGGGAGATATTCAGGATAATCAGAAAGGTCTCAGCCAGTTCGGCCTCCGTTCTGATTTGCGGCGAGAGCGGCACGGGTAAGGAGCTTATTGCAAGGGCTATCCACCATATAAGCATCCGTAACTCAGGCCCGTTCATGGCGATAAACTGCGCGGCGATACCGGAAACGCTCCTTGAAACCGAGCTGTTCGGCTATGAAAAGGGCGCGTTCACAGGGGCTTACGCGAGGAACATCGGACTTTTCGAGACCGCCAACAACGGCACGATACTTCTTGACGAGATAGGCGACATGACCCTTGCGCTGCAGGCAAAGCTCCTCAGGGTGTTGCAGGAAAAGGAGATAAGAAGGGTAGGCGGAAGCGCGAGCATAAAGGTCAACGTAAGGATAATATCCGCCACTAACAAAGACCTCTCAGTCGAGATAAAGAACGGCAGATTCAGGGAGGATCTGTTTTACAGGCTCAACGTCATATCCTTCAAGGTTCCCGCGTTGAAGGAGAGGAGGGAAGACATACCGGAGCTTGTCGGCTATTTCATCAAAAGGCACAATGAAATCGGCGGCGCGGGCGTTACAGGCGTTACTGAAGAGGCCATGAATATATTGATGAACTATAACTGGCCGGGAAACATCCGCCAGCTTGAGGCCGTAATCGAGCGCGCGGCCATATTGAGCGATGACACGCTGCTTGACGTTGACGCGCTGCCTATAGAGATAAAGACAAGGCCCGTCACGCTCGGCAAGTTCGATTTCGAGATTCCCGACGAGGGCATGTCATTTGAGGAGTTTGAAAAGGAGATGATTATAAAGGCGATGGACAAGTCCGGCGGCGTGCTTGGCAAGGCGTCTTTACTCCTTGGTATGAGTTACAGGACGCTTCAGTACCGGCTCAACAAGTTCGGGCTTGCAAAGGAGTCCTTCTTCGCACGAAAAGGTGCGCTCAATAAACCAAAAGGTTTATCCAGCGCCTGAGCCGTGCTTAGGGGGTCTTGATTTATAGCGTAAGCCGCATGGGCAATATGGGTTTTCGTCAGGTAAAGCCGCTAATTCCCTATTAAAGTTCTTTGGCCTACCTTTCTTTCAAGAAAGGTAGTGAGTTGGCACAAAAAATGCTAACATAATAGGCTATATTCATGGTATATCTTAACGGGTTAAACGAAAAAAAGTAAAAGGAGATAGTAAAATGATGAAGAAGATTGGAACGCTTGGCATAGTTCTGGCGGCGATGCTCTTTGTGTCAGGCTGCGGCCAGCAGCTCAAGCAGGAGAACGAGCAGCTCAAGGGGCAGGTCTCCACGCTGACGGAAGAGAACAACTCCCTCAAGAACAAGGTCGCAAGCCTTGAGAAGGAAGCCACAGACCTCAAGACCCATAACGCAAGCCTTATCGCTGAAAAGGACGCGCTCAAGAAGGAGCTTGACGCAAAGTCTAAGTCAAAGGTCGCAAAGAGCGCCGCAAAAACCACGGCAAAGAAAAAGTCGAAGTAATTACGATTGTTGCGGCTGTTATTTTATGAAAACCCGTTGCGCCTGCGTCATTGCAGGCGCAACGGGTTTTTTGCATCATGTCGGGTGAGGGCATCCGTGCGGGTGCTTGCCGCACGGGCAATATCAGTATTCGTCAGCCTTGGTGTTTATTCCCAATTAAAGTTTGGAGCCTGCCCAAGCCTGCCCCCGAATGTCTCTATCGGGGGAATGTTTTAATCGGGGGGCCTACCTTTTTTTCAAAAAAGGTAGGGGAGGCTTTCATTCAGATAAGCCTCGTGCTATAATTACAGGCCAAGCTTAACGGGTCATTAGGTTTTTACTTTTGCAAACGGATTGACATGGGTCTTGCAGAGGACATCGTTGCATTCGAATCAAAGGTCGCAAGGCTCAAGCTCGAGTACGAGCAGTACTTCATGCGGGTCTTGAGGCGCGAGCCTGCGAACCTTCGCGCAGAGTTGGACAGACTGGTGCTTTCCTACACGGGAATGAACACCACCAATTCCATGCTCAAGTTCAGACTCAATAGCGCCATCTCAAAGTATAACACCTACAGGCAGTATTGGAACAGGACGCTGAGGGAGATAGAGGAGGGCAGGTACTCCAGAAGAGGCGAAGGCGGCGCCATTATGTCTGCCCCGAACGGCGCAGTAAGGCCGCCTTTGCCGGATGGCGCTAACGCGCCGACCGCCTCCGCTGTTGACATAAATGAAGCATATAAAAACTACATTGCCGCTAAGCGCCAGTGCAATGAACCAACGGACGGCATAACCGCCGAATCGTTTACCAAGAGCATAGAGGCCGCAAGGAAGAAGATGGAGACGCTCTACAATACAAACGAGATTGACCTCAAGGTTTCCATAAAGGACGGCAAGGCAAAGATAAGCATACTGCCGAAGAAGTGATTATCAACTGCAATGAGCCGAGCCAAACTACTCAACCTTTATCCTGATTGAATCTCCGATGTCGTCAGGGGTCGAGATGCTTATGGAGTGAGGCCCCCTTTCCGGCTTCCAATATACGTGGTAGGGTGGGAGCGCCTTTTTATACGACTCCCCGTCAATGAACCATTCAACGTACCTTACTGGTTTATCCGATATCGCCTCAAGTTTGATCTTCTGTTCGGCGCCGTGCTTTTCAAGGATGAATCTGTCGTTCGGCAGAGGATAGGTTATCCTGACTGCGTAGTTCGCGTCAGCGCGGCCTCCCTGTTTTTTCTCGTCCATGCTTCCTATCGAATAACGCCCGTTTTTGCCAAGAGGCGCAATGCGCGCTTCATCCGGCGGCGCATCAAGGAGCAGTTCCGGCATACCCTTTAATCCGTAGTTGCCCGCTGTCCCTGATTTTTTTTTGTCAAAGACCCATGACGCATAAGTGGCAGGGAGCTTATGAAGCATCTTGTCGTCGTCGTGGAATGAGCACGTATCCGTTGGTTCGCCTCCCTTTATAAAAAATTCATCCGTCAGGTGAGTACAAAAACGTCCCGGCTTCATCCCTGAGACGCCGCATACCTTTGCGCTGACAACGCCTGCGGGCGGCTCGTTAACGGACGGGGATTTATTCTGGTATAACAACTTTATTACGTCGTTTAATATGGGGCCTGCGCCTTCCGCGCCGCTCAAGTTGAACGTGGGGTTGCCTTCAAAGTTTCCCGTCCATACCCCGACAGTATATTCAGGCGTATATCCGATGGCCCAGCCGTCCCTGTACTTTGTGCTGGTGCCGGTCTTGATTGACACCCTGAAGGGATAGCGCATTGCCTCCGCGCTCCCGAATGTAATGAACCTTGCGGAAGGGTCTGACAGGATGTCGGATATGATGAAGGCGGCCTCTTCCGAAAACACGCGCACCCCGTCTGATTTATCGTCCTCAGCGGGCGAGGGAAGGGTGTATTCCAAAGGCCGCATCACGCCTCTGTTTGCAAGCGCGGCATAAGCCGCAATAAGCCTCTCAAGGGTCACCTCCGGGTTGCCGATTACAAGGCCGAGACCGTAGTCCTCGGACGTCTGTGCCGTGTTGTTGACGAGCCTCAACTCTTTGAGCAGTTCATAAAAACGCTCTGGCCCTACGGCCTCAAGCATCCTTATGGCCGAGATGTTCAGTGAATTGCCGAGCGCGGTCCGCATCGTTACAGGTCCGTACTCTTTTCTGTCAAAGTTGACCGGCGCATAATCGCCCTTTTGCGTTTTATATTTCCTCAGGGTGTCCTCAAGAAGCCGCGTTACGCTCAGGCCGTCATCCAATGCCTCAGCGTAGATAAACGGCTTTAGCGTAGAGCCTGCCGAGCGCGGCGCAATCGTGCCGTTGTTGAATCCTTTATTTTTTTCTTCAAAGGCAATTGACCCGATCGAGGCCAGCACCTGCATGGTGGGGTTATGAACCACCATAAGGCTGGCCTGGTGCGCGCCGCGGTAGGAAAGCCTCGTATAGTGAGACTGGGCGATGCGTTCAGCGCCTCTTTGAACGGCCATGTCAATGGTTGTATTGACCTTGCCTTGCCTCCCCTGCGTCCTTTTGACAAGAAGGTCAACAAGATGCGGGGCGTCGTTGGGAAAGGACGATTTTTGAAATGATATTTGCTCGGACCTTGCGCGCGCGGCGTCCTGTCCGGTCAGATACCCGGCCTCAGCCATTTGCGCCAGAGTGCGGTCCTTCCTTGCAAGGAGGCTGGTAATATCCCCTGCATAAGGATGGAGCCTTCCGGGCGACTTTGGGATAGAGGCGAGAAGCGCGGCCTCATGGGCATTGAGGTCTTTTGCGGATTTGCCGAAATACGCGCGCGAGGCAAGCTCTACGCCGGTGATGTTGTTGCCCATTGGCACGCGGTTCAGATACTGCTCAAGTATCTCGTCCTTGGACAAGGCAAGCTCCAAGCGCGCGGCCTTCAATATCTCAATGAGCTTGTCATGGTAGGTTCTTTTTCTCGGATGCAACAGGCGCACAGTCTGTTGCGTGATGGTGGATGCGCCTGACGTGATCCTGCCCGCAGAGACGTTATCTTTTACAGCCCTTGCAATCGCGGTCAGGTCGAATCCGTTATGAGAATAAAACCTCTGATCCTCGGCCACGATGAAGGCGTTTTTTACGATAGCGGGTATTTCACCGCCTTTGAGCCATAGATGCCTTTCGCCGTTCTTATCAGGGATGAAGCGGAGGAGCGCGCCGCTTCTGTCAAAAAACATGGGATTGTCCTGAAGGAGCAGGTCGTTTTTACTGAAGCCGGATGCGAAAAAAAAATAAAAGGCAATCAGCGCGAGGAACGCTGAAAGGAATTGAATGAACTTCAAAAGACGTTTTCTTGACATAAGAGATTGAATGGACGCAAAAAGTTACGGTCTGCGCTCCCACGCCGGCGCGTGGTAGCGCAGACCTCCAACCGCTATCTTGGTTCCACCGTTATCTTTTCCGTTGGCGTATAGGAGACGACGCTCGGATCGTACATCATCTGTATCTTGGACGAAGGCATGACAAACTCTCCCTCGATTACGGCGCGCGCATAGTAACTGTACTGGTATCTGCCGCGCCACGACCTGTCCTTGAAGGCTATCACCCTGTCGTTTCTTATCTCGAAGTAATTGGGTACGAAACGAGAGAAGCCCCCGGTATAGTCCCAATCGCCCCAGTAATAGCCGCCATCGGCGTCGTCATCGTCCTGATACTCGCCGTCCTCGTCATAATGCGCGGCTTTTTTACGGCCTTTTTTAGGGACAACCTCTTCAGTCTTTATGGCGCTGTTTATGGCCACGAATCCGGC
>JBBTCG010000152.1:21897-23227 GCA_038043305.1 Deltaproteobacteria bacterium
AGGAAGGATGCGGCATCAAGGTTATATGTGTACGGCCTCTTGGGATCAAGGGTTATCGTTGTTTCAGGCCAGCCCTCCTGCCTGAGCGTAACCTTTACCGGGGCATCCGCGAAAGAGATGCCCTTGAAGTATTCGCCGAGTGCCACGAGGGACCAGCCGGTGTCGCTCGTGGACGTCCAGATGCCTTCCTTGGTGACGCCGCCGATAAGCTGTTTGGCGAGGCTGCCGGTAATCGGGTCTTTCGGCATGATGGCGTTGGCGGCTAACAGCGAAATAGCCGGCTCTCTGTAGCGGGCATGGAATATGTCATGAGCTTTTTCATCCCATCTCTTTTCCAAAAGCGTTCGCATGACGCGCTCCACCTCGTCCGCGCTCAGATGGTTCATTATCTTTGCCGAAAGCAACAGCATGAGCGCGCCCTCTCGCGGCGTCTCGTTTATCTTTGCATATTCATCCATGAACGCGGGCTTATCAAGCGAGTTGTTCAGCGCAAGTACCCAAGAGGCAAAACCAACGAACGTCCGGTCGTTTTTCATCTCTTCCTTTACGGTCTTTTTCAGGTAGTTCATGGCAAGGTTCATCTGGTCGTTCGGAACGTCGAAGCCGACGACCTTTGCGTGAGTCAGGGCAATGGTTGCGTAGATCGTTCCCCAGCTATGCGGATGCAGATTCCCGGGCCAGTATGCAAACCCGCCTGACGTCGTCTGCATCGAAAGCAGCCGGAGAACGCCGGGCGCAAGGAACTTATCGGCCTCCTCGCTTCTTATGCCGGCGATTAATCCGTCTTTTATAAGACCCTTCATGGCCGCCAGCGGCAGTACGCCTGAAGACGTCTGCTCAACGCAGCCGTAAGGATAATGAAGAAGGTACTTAAGGCCCGGGGCTATCCTTAAAAACGGCGACCCTGATATGGTCAGGGCAACGGCGTCTGGCTTTGCGTCAGCCCAGTCAATCTTATCCGTTCCACTAGGCAGGCTGTAGCGTATCTTTACCCCGTTGTTTATCGTGCCGAACACAACGTCATTGACCATCAAATGGCCTGAGTTGACGGGCACGGTTAGTTCCACGGCGTCGGACAGGCCGTTTAATTTGCCGGAGAAGACGAGTTTGGACGAGCCGGCCTTGAGCGCCTCTCCCGTTACCGGGATAAGCGTTGAGTCCATGCGTCCCACCTTGTAGTTCATGCTTGGCGTCCTCAGGCTTACGGGACTGTCCTTTTCGAGGCCAAGCGAGAACTGCACTGGCAGCGCCTTGTCGGTCTTGTTGAAGGCAGAGACATACATCTTGAACCTGTCTCCCTTAGTGAAGAATCGCGGTGTGCCGGGCTCAA
>JBBTCG010000153.1:0-6652 GCA_038043305.1 Deltaproteobacteria bacterium
TCTGGCTGGGTTCCCATTGCGTCTTTTCATTATTGCAATGGGAAGATTTGAGCAGTTGTTAGCCGTATGAGAGGTTACGCTCAATGCTTTTGATGATAGACAACTACGACTCCTTTACGTACAACCTGGTCCAGTATTTCATGGAACTTGGCGCTACCGTAGCCGTGCACAGAAACGATGCGATAACAGTCAAGGAGATTGAACGGCTCAAGCCATCCTGCATAGTCGTGTCCCCGGGCCCTTGCGACCCTGAGAAGGCGGGCATCTCGGTCGAGGCCATAAGGCACTTTGCTGGGAAGATACCCATCCTCGGCGTATGCCTTGGGCATCAGTCCATCGGATACGCATTCGGGGCAAAGATCGTCCGGGCAGGCCGTCTGATGCACGGCAAGACCAGCGAGGTATACCATGACGGACGCACCATCTTTGAAGGCATACCCAATCCGTTTGAGGCGAACCGCTACCATTCGTTGCTGGTGAAAAAGGATACGCTTCCCGACTGTCTTGAGATAAGCGCTTGGACCGACATTGACGAGATAATGGGAATAAGGCATAAACAGTATCCCATCGAAGGCGTGCAGTTTCATCCTGAATCCATACTTACGGTTGCGGGCAAGGACATACTAAAAAACTTCCTTGAGAGGTTCACGCGCCATGATTAAAGAGGCCATTGCAAAGATAGTAATCTCCATTGACCTTACGGAACAGGAAATGTTTGAGGCAATGAACGAGGTCATGACCGGGGCCGCCTCCCCTGCCCAGATAGCGGCCTTTATAACGGCCTTACGGATGAAGGGGGAGACGGTTGCTGAACTCACCGGGGCCGCGCGTCTTATGAGGGAGAAGGGCACGCGGGTCAACGCCGGAGGCGCCGTCGTGGTTGACACGTGCGGAACCGGAGGGGACGAGGCGCACACGTTCAATATCTCAACGGCCTCGGCCTTTGTGGCAGCGGGCGCGGGGTTGACCGTTGCAAAGCACGGCAATCGAAGCGTGTCGTCAAGAAGCGGAAGCGCTGACGTATTAAAGGCGCTTGGGGTAAACATCGAAGCCGAGGTATCAAAGGTCGAGGAGTGCCTTGCAAAGGCGGGCATAGGCTTTCTCTTTGCGCCCATGCTCCATGGCGCGATGAAGTACGCGGCTCCGGTAAGGCGCGAGCTTGGCATCCGCACCATATTCAACCTGCTTGGGCCTCTTACAAACCCGGCTGGAGCTAAACGGCAGGTCATAGGCGTATATGACCCCGCGCTCACGGACCTGCTTGCAAAGGTGCTTGCCAACCTCGGAACGGAGAGAGCCTTTATCGTGCGCGGCGAGGACGGGCTTGACGAGATAACCCTTACCGGCCCAACGAGGATAACCGAGTTGCACGGCGGCTCCATAAGGACGTATCATATAACGCCGGAGGAGTTCGGCCTCTCACGCTGCTCTCCTCAGGACTTGAAGGGCGCGGGGCCTGATGAAAACGCCCGGATAATCCTTGACGTGCTCAACGGAAAAGGGAGTCAGGCGCAGCGAGGGGTGGTGATACTCAATGCCGGAGCGGCAATCGCGGCGGGCGGGAAGGCGCATGCCCTCGGAGAAGGCGTGGCGCTGGCAAGGGCCGCGATAGATTCAGGCGAGGCGCTGGCAAGACTTGAACTCTTAAAGACGATTACAAACTCTTAGCAAAGGTACGATACAATGATCCTTGACGACATAGTAGCTCACAAGAAGACAGAGGTCGAGAGGCTTAAAAGTTACATGCCGCTTGACCGTCTGATGAAGAAGATAGAGCAGGCCAAGCCGATAAGGGACTTTGCCGCCTCCCTTGCCCACAGGGACGGCGTCGGGGCCATACGCATAATAGCCGAGGTAAAAAAGGCCTCGCCCTCAAAGGGCATAATACGGGAGGGGTATTTTTATCCTTATGAGATCGCAAGGTTGTATCAGATAGCGGGCGCGGCGGCCATCTCGGTCGTTACGGAAGAGAAGTTTTTTCAGGGTTCGCTTGACTTTCTTGTGCCGATAAAGGCAAATCTCAAGCTCCCTGTGCTGAGAAAAGACTTTATATTCGACGACTATCAGGTCTATGAATCACGCGCAGCCGGGGCCGACGCGCTCCTGCTTATCGTTGCCATACTTACCCCTTCAAGGCTGACCGAACTCATGGCGCTCGTATCAAGCCTTGGCATGGCCAGCCTCGTTGAGGTGCACGACGAAGAAGAGATGAAGACGGCAATTGACGCCGGGGCGCAAATCATAGGCGTCAACAACAGGGACTTAAAGACCTTCAAAACAGACATTGGCACAACCATGCGCCTTGCGCCGCTTGTGCCGGAGGATAAGATCCTCGTGAGCGAGAGCGGGATAAATACCTTTGACGACGTGGCCGCCCTTAGAAAATCCGGCGTAAACGCCTTTCTGATCGGCGAGGCGCTTATGCGCGAAAAAGACCCCGGCGTCAAACTCAAGGAGCTGAGGGGGTTGAAGTAACGTCCTCACATTAAAGATGGTAAAGATAAAGATATGCGGCATAACCAATAACGAGGACGCCTGCGCTGCGGCTTACTCAGGCGCAGACGCCGTTGGATTCGTGTTCTATGAAAAGAGCGCGCGAGCCGTGAGCGTCGAACAGGCAGCGGCAATCATAAAAACGCTCCCTCCGTTCATAACCATTGTCGGCGTGTTCGTGAATGAGAGGCCGGAAAAGATACTGTCAATCGCGGACAAGACTGGATTGAACTGTATACAACTGCACGGGGATGAGACGCCTGACATAAGCGCTCAACTGTCCGCGTTGACAAGCCGCAAGATAATAAAGGCCCTCCGTGTGCGCTCAGAGGCGGACTTGAATGGCATCAAGGATTACAAGGCGTCTGCGGTCTTGCTTGACGCATACAAAGACGCTTCTTACGGCGGGACAGGCGAGCTCTTTAATTGGAATATCGCAAAGGCATTTAATTCCAAGGGAGACTGTCAGGTAATCCTATCAGGCGGCCTTACCCCTGAAAACGTGGCCGAGGCGATAAGGCTTGTCAGGCCGTATGCGGTTGATGTAAGCTCAGGCGTGGAGAGAGAGCCGGGCAAAAAGGACTCACAAAAGATAAAACGGTTCATTGAACAGGCAAAAGGCGTCAAATGAAAAAACAACTACCCGACAAACTCGGACACTTCGGCCAATACGGCGGTAGATACATATCCGAAACCCTGATGCCCGCGGTAATCGCGCTTGAAAAGGCTTACGCGGGGCACGGCAAATCAAAGGCATTCAGGGACGAGTTCGCCTATTACCTGAAGCAGTACGCCGGGCGTCCCACGCCGCTATATCTTGCGGAGCGTTTGACGGCAAGGGCCGGCGGCGCTAAGATATATCTTAAAAGGGAAGACCTTTGCCACACCGGCGCTCATAAGATAAACAACACCATCGGGCAGGCGCTCCTTGCGCGCAGGATGGGCAAGAGGCGCGTCATCGCGGAGACCGGAGCGGGTCAGCACGGTGTGGCAACGGCAACGGTCGCGGCCATGTTCGGCCTTGACTGCGAGGTGTACATGGGCGAGGAGGACGTAAAAAGGCAGGCCCCGAACGTCCTTAGGATGAAACTCCTCGGCGCAAAGGTAAGACCCGTAGGCTCAGGCTCAAAGACGCTCAAGGACGCCATGAACGAGGCGCTGCGCGACTGGGTAACAAACGTATTCGACACCTTCTACATCATCGGCACCGCCGCAGGGCCTCACCCTTACCCAATGATAGTCAGGGACTTTCAGTCCATCATCGGCAAAGAGTCCAGAAGACAGATACTTGAGGCCGAAGGAAGGCTGCCTGATGAACTTATCGCGTGCGTCGGCGGCGGGTCAAACGCCATCGGCCTTTTTCACCAATTCCTCGGCGACGTATC
This sequence comes from Deltaproteobacteria bacterium, assembly GCA_038043305.1. GTDB lineage: Bacteria > Desulfobacterota > GWC2-55-46 > GWC2-55-46 > GWC2-55-46 > JACRCE01. Next base: position 3,879 of record JBBTCG010000153.1, read on the forward strand.
GGTAAAGATGACCGGTGTAGAGGCGGGCGGCAAGGGGCTTTCAACCGGGATGCATGCGGCGTCAATCAACGGCGGCTCTCCCGGGGTGCTCCACGGCAACAAGACTTATCTGTTGCAGGACAAAAACGGCCAGATAATAGACACCCACTCCATATCAGCCGGGCTTGACTACCCCGGAGTAGGGCCTGAACATGCGTATCTGCATGACACGGGCAGGGCCCACTACACGACCATTACGGATAAAGAGGCGCTTCAAGGTTTCCGCGCCCTTTCACTTTCTGAGGGCATCATCCCGGCGCTTGAGAGCGCTCACGCGCTGGCCTACGCCATGAAGGCCGCTAAGAAACTCGGCAAAGGCAAGGCAATAATCGTCTGTCTTTCAGGCAGGGGCGATAAGGACCTGGCTACGGTGTCCGATGCCTTTAATCTCAACGAATAAACCACATATGCGCCATACCCTTATATTCATAGCGTTGTCAACGTTTATGCTAACCGGGTGCGCCATGCCCACGTGGCTTAAACGGCGCTCCGATGCGCTGCCGATTACAGACATCGTAAAGACGTGCCGCGCTGACGTGTCTGCGGCAAACGCCGGACTCAATGTCGCCCAGCGCATGTTCACCGTGCACGAGGCAAGCGGCGTTGACAACGCCTACTGGATACTCTCCGACGCAACCGAGCTTCAAGCGCTCAAGCTCGAAGGTCTTGAGGTATATATCGAAAAAGGCGCACTGATGGCAATATACCTAAAGCCGGTCAAGCGCCCCATACCATATGATGTCGAACTTGCCGAGAACCTTGCCTTCTTCGGCTTGAAGCCGGCTTCGCTCACCGGCCACAGGATGGGCAAACTCGTCTGGTACACGGCTGAGGCGCGTGACGGACTCCCCATTACCATACGCGAAAACGGGGCATGGGTTGAATGCAATTAAGGACATTATGAAATCACTAACCGCAAAGAGTTTTTCCGTTATCCTGACCATTTTCATCCTTTTAACGGCAACGTGCCTTTCACCGGTTATTGCCGGGGCCGGCCCAAAAGACGCGCCTGAAGAGACTGACCCCGCTGCCGAGTGGTTCAACAAGGGACTGTACTTTGACTCTACCGGAGACTATCCGGCGGCGATAGAGGCGTACTCCAAGGTTATCATACTTACGCCTGAACATGCGGACGCATACAACAACCGGGCCGCTGCCTACCGAAAGCTCGGCTTTCATGACAAGGCCATAGCCGACTTAAACAGGGCGATCTTGATTAATCCCGATGACCCGGACTACTACTTCAACCGGGGGGCAGCGTACAAGGAAAAAGGCGCCTTGACTGAGGCCATTGACGACTATACAAAGACCATTTCCTTAAACCCTGAGGACGCCGACGCATATAATAACCGGGGCATTGCTTACGCCAGAAGCGGCCATGCGGGCAAGGCTGAGGCGGATTTCACAAAGGCAATTTTAATAGACCCGCACTTCCCGGACTTTTATTACAATAGGGCCGTCGTCCTCCACTCCAAGGGCGCGCTCGACGCGGCGCTGGAGGATTACAAGCTGACTATCAAACAAGACCCTGAGTATGCGCCCGCATATTACAACCTTGCCTGCATCTATTCAATAAAAAAAGAGCTCAAAACCGCATGCGAATATCTCCAGAACGCCGTTGACAAGGGTTTTACCGCCTTTGAACAGATGGAAAATGACAATGACCTTGAAAACCTCAGGAAGGAAAAGTGTTTTGCTTCGGTCATGGAGAGAAAAGGCAAAAAATGATGCCTATGACAATAAATAGTGGTAGAATAGAGAAGACCTTCGCGGCTCTTAAAGAACGCGGCGAAAAGGCGCTCATCGCCTTCACTACGGCCGGGGACCCGGACATGAAGACGACCGTTGCCCTCGTTCACACTCTTGAGGCAAGCGGGGCTGATATAATCGAGCTTGGCATCCCGTTTTCAGACCCGATGGCCGACGGCCCGACCATACAGGCGTCCTCCGAAAGGGCGCTCAAAAACGGGGTAACGATTAAGGACGTGTTTGGCGCCGTTGCCGAGATACGCAAGGATAGCGCTATCCCCATCGTGCTCTTCGGGTATTATAACCCGGTGTTCGTCTTTGGCGTAAAGAGGTTTGCGCGTGAGGCAAAACGCGCCGGTTGCGACGGCGTGCTCATAGTAGACCTTCCGGCCGAGGAGGCCGGAGACCTGAAAAAAGAGTTGGACGCGCGCGGCCTTGATCTGATATTTCTCCTTACGCCGACATCCGACGCATCCCGCATCCGGCTTATATCAGGCATGGCCTCCGGGTTTTTGTATTTTATAAGCGTTACCGGCGTTACCGGGGCAAGGGCGGCGCTGTCTGCTAACATACCGGCCTTTGTGAAGAAGATAAAAAAGGCCTCTCCCCTGCCGGTGGCCGTGGGTTTCGGCATATCGTCCCCTGAGCAGGCGCGCGCGGCCTCACACCTGTCGGACGGGGTAATAGTCGGCAGCGCGCTTATCAATAAGATTGCCGGGAAAAAACGCGGGAAACTCCTCGATGACGCGGGCAGGTTTATCGCTTCGTTAAAGAGCGGCATGACGGGACGTTGACCGGAGAGTATTATGGCTGATAAAAAAATAAATCGGGTTTCCGGCACGGCGGTTGACAGGCTTAAAAGCAAACTGGCCATGCAGTCGGTCGAACTTGCCATCTACCGCGACATCGGCGGACTTTCATCCGCAGGGGCGGGCATCAACGCTATTATGAACCGCCTGATGGACTTTTGTCTGAAGGCGCTCAGA
>JBBTCG010000154.1:0-9915 GCA_038043305.1 Deltaproteobacteria bacterium
GCTGATTATTCCCTATTAAAGTTCTTTGGCTTACCTTTCTTTCAAGAAAGGTAAGTTTTTGCAAACGGCGAATATAAGGTCATATGTCGCCTTAATGCCGCCTTCCCAAGGGAAGCGTTCCTTGTAAAGACGCCCGGCCTTTTTGAGTATGCTGTTTCGCGGCGGCGCGCCGCTCTTAGGGTTCGCGCCGATCTTTTTAAGCGTTCTTATAAGGCCGTATATGTCATCGTAGCGCTTGAGCACCGGCCTTCGGCTAAACTCTTTCACCTCAAACCCCGCTGCCTCAAGGGCGCTGCGAATGGCCTCCGGCGATTCAAACGTCATAAAGGATCGCTCATCCAGTCCGGCCTCGACGCAGCAACGCCTGAGTTCCATTAGGGTGTCCTCAGCAAGTGTTGTGATGAGGAAAAGACCGCTTGGCCTCAGTACTGCCCTGGCCTGAGCGAATGAGCGCGTCAGGTCAGGCGACCACTGATAGGCCAGATTAGATGCGACTACGTCGAACGCCGCGGCATGGAAGGGCAGATGGTCAAGGTCGCAAGCGACGAGCCTTGCCTCGTCGTCTCCGTTCAGTTTTGCCTTTGACGCCATGAGCATAGGCAGCGCAAAGTCAACGCAAGAGACGTAGGAGCCGGGATGCGCCGTTTTAAGCGCATGAGTAAGATGTCCGGTTCCGCATCCGGCGTCAAGTATCCTCAGCCGCGCGTTTGCCGCATCATTGCCGGTATAGCGGCGGACAAGCGCGGCAAGCTCTATCGCGGCCTCATGCTGGAACCCGGAGCATCCGTCATAAGTGAGCGCGGCCTTTGAAAAAGAGTTTCTGACGCATCCTTTTTCAGGTTTCATCATAGGTTCAACCGATACCATTGATAAAATCATCCAGTTCCCGTATAAAGCGCTCCCTGCGGGTTATGAAAGGCGCGTGCCCAGCGCCTTCAAATATCGAAAGCCGCGCGCCTCTTATATTTTCAGCGAGAAAGCGGGCGGCGCTGAGCGGCGTTACGGTATCGCTCTCTCCGTGCATGACGAGGCAGGGGACGTCTATCTTATCCAGCACGGGTCGAAGGTCTGCCCTGTACAATGCCTCAAGCGCGGTCGTAATGTCGTCATGGCAAAAGCTGGAGTTTATTGATTCATACCTCGCAATAAAGGCTCTCGCCTCTTTGCCGTTGCGTTCTGAATCAGTGAAGTTCAAGCCGTAAAATTTTTTGAGCGTCGCTGGCGCGTCTTTTTTCATGTCCATTATCATGCGCCGGACAAGCGCCTTTGATCTGCCCCACGGAAACTCGTCGGAGGCGATAAACTTAGGGGTCGCGCTTACAAGCACGATTGCGCCAAGCTGGATTAAGCCTTCTCCAGCCGCCTCGATAAGGGCTTGTCCGCCAAGGGACCAGCCTACGCCGACAACGCTCCTTGCCGGGCGTCCGGCAAGGAGCGCTTCGATTGCATTTACGGCAGGTGATAAACACGGCTCATCCCAGCGGCCGACTCCGCCGTGTCCCGGGAGGTCAAGCATCATATCCGCTTCAAGGCGGGGTATCGCCTCCCATACGGAGGAGTCCGTTGCCCAGCCGTGAACGAACAGTCGAGAGTTAATGAAACTCATTGCATGTCTCTTTGATGACGTAAGCCGCTTTTTCTATCACCTCCGCATCGTGCGCCGCGCTTATGCTCACGCGGAGGCGGGAAGCGCCATGCGGCACTGTCGGCGGGCGGATCCCCTGTATGAATATGCCCTTATCAAGAAGCGCTTTGCTTATTCGCATGGTTCTGTCCGCGTCTCCGGTTACTATGGGGATTATCTGCGTCAAGCTGTTCATGGTGTCGAGCATTGCGTCTTGAGCGGCACCCTTGAATGACGATACGTTTTGCCAGAGGCGCAGTCTGCGTTCCGGCTCGTTTTCGATAATCTCAATGGCCGCAATCGACGCGGCGCATACTGCCGGGGGTAGGGCGGTGGAGTAGATGAAAGGTCGCGCCCGGTTGATGAGGAGCTTTACGAGTTCCTTGCTTCCGGCGACATAAGCGCCGAATGAGCCGAGCGCCTTTCCGAACGTGCCCATCTGTATGATTGACGGATGGGCAACTCCGGCGTGCTCAAGCGTCCCCCTGCCGGTTGCGCCGAGCACGCCGGTCGCGTGCGCGTCGTCAACGATGAACATGGCGTCGTATTTGTCGGAAAGCGAGGCGATCTCCTTTATCGGCGCAATAGCGCCGTCCATGCTGAATATGCCGTCGGTTATTATCAGCTTTGTCCTTGCCGACGACCTTTTCAGCATCGTCTCAAGGGCGCTCACATCCCTCGTGGGGTAGCGCTTGACCTTTGCCATGCTCAGGATGCAGCCGTCAACGATGGATGCGTGGTTGGCCTTGTCCGAGAATATATCCGTTTCGCGCGAGCCGCGGCGCGCAAGCGCGGTTATGAGGCCAAGGTTGGCCTCATAACCTGAGTTGAAGACAAGCGCGGCCTCCGAGCCCTTAAACCTTGCGATGCGCTCTTCGAGCGCGTGGTGCGGCTCCATGCTCCCGGACACGAGCCTTGATGCCCCTGCGCCGGTTCCGTATCGCTCAATAGCCTTTATGGCCGCTTCTTTCAATGCCGGGTGGCACGCAAGTCCAAGGTAGTCGTTGGAGCAAAGGAGCAGGACGTCTTGTCCGGCGATGCGTACAACAGGCCCTTGCGGCCCTTGTATCATGGTAAGACAACGCTCAAGTCCGGATGACTTTATCCTTTCAAGCTCTTCGGTTATCATCATGCAATTGGTTCGGCGCAGCCGCGTGGTTTGAGGCCAAGATCGTTTATCATTTGAAGGTCGTCCGCCGCGCTCCTCCCCGGGGTGGTCAGGTAGTTGCCTATCATCATGCCGTTTGCGCCAGCCGCGAATATCAGAGACTGGAGGTCTCTTAGGTTGACATGCCTGCCGCCGCATACCACTATATCCTTTTTAGGAAGCATCAGGCGCATGAGCGCAATTATCTTAAGGCACCCAATCGGCGTAAGGTTCCTTGCATGTTCGAGGGGCGTGCCGGGACGCGGGTTCAGGAAGTTGATTGGAATGGAGTCAACATCAAGATCCGCAAGGGTCAGTGCAAGTTCGATCCTTGCGTCCCATCCCTCTCCAAGCCCGAATATCCCGCCTGAGCAGACGTACAAGCCGGCCTCCTTTGCGGCCCTCACGGCCTCGACGTCCTCGTCGTAGGAGTGAGTGGTGCAGACGTTCGGAAAAAAACTCCTGCCTGTTTCAAGGTTGTGGTGAAAGCTCATCAGCCCGCTCTCCTTGAGTCTGGCGAGCACGTCCTTTTTTACCATGCCGAGCGAGGCGCACCGCTCCATGTCCGCGCCCTCCTTCATGGCCTCAAGCGCCGCGCACAAGGCGTCAACGTCAGAGCCTTTTTCAATCCTTGAGCCGCTTGTTACGATGGAGAACTCCCTTGCCCCGGTCCTTTGAGCCTCCTTTGCCGCGCTCAGTATCTCATCCAACGACTTCATCGGATACTCGTCAACGCCGGTAGAATACTTTATTGACTGCGAGCAAAACGAGCAGTCCTCCCTGCAAAGCCCGCTTTTTGCGTTCACTATGGCGCACAGGTTCACGCCAACCCCCTTGTGAGCGTGTCTAACTGCATCGGTTACGGCAAGGAGAGAGTGGATATGCTCATCAGGCAGCGTCGTAAGATCAAGCGCTTCCTCAGCGGTTATACCGATCCCTTTAATTCCCTTGGTAAGGGCTGTCTCAAGCAGATGGTCTTTCATGTCTCCTTGAATAACATGAGAGAGGCTTGATTGTCAACTGTAATGGAATCTTGGTTGACAATGACGACAAAAAATTATTCCTTTTTCTTATTCCTCATCCGCTCGATTATCTCTTTCTCAAATCCGTGTCCAAAAGGTTTGTAAAAGCTTTTTCCCTTGAGCGCGTCGGGAAGGTACTGTTGAGTAACCTCCGTATCCTTGAACCCATGCGGGTACTTGTAGCCCTTGGCATAGCCGAGTCTTTTCATTAAATCGGTCGGCGCGTTTCGTATATGGAGCGGCGTGGGCGCCGCGCCATATCTTTTTACGTCTTCAAGCGCCTCAAGGTACGCCGTGTAACTTGCGTTGCTCTTAGGCGCGGTTGCAAGGTATGTAACCCCGTGAGCAAGCGGTATCCAGCCCTCCGGCATCCCCACAAAGTGAACGGCGTCCTTGACGTTTATGGCGACGCTCAGGGCGTTCGGATCCGCGTTGCCTATGTCCTCAGAGGCGAAGATGACCATGCGCCGCGCAATGAACAGCGCATCCTCTCCGGCCTCCACCATCCTTGCGAGATAGTAAACGGCCGCGTCCGGGTCTGACCCGCGCATTGATTTGATGAACGCCGATATTACGTTGTAATGCTCCTCCCCGGCCTTGTCGTAGATGAGCGCCTTTTTCTGCATGGCCTCAGCGGCGGCCTCAACGGTAATAGCCCTTGCTCCGTTTTCATCCGGCGATGCTATATTGAAGGCGGTCTCAAGGCAGTTAAGGGCGCATCTGGCGTCGCCGTCCGCGACGCGCGCAATGAACTCGATAGCGTTCTTTTCGATATTGATTGCAAAGCGGCCAAGTCCTTTGTCCGCATCCTTTATGGCGCGGTCAAGTATCGAGGCGATGGACTCCTCGGTTAATCTTTCGAGCACCAGCACCTTACAACGGGACAGTAAAGGCGCGTTGACCTCAAAGGACGGGTTTTCAGTGGTCGCGCCGATGAGCGTTATGGTTCCGTCCTCGACGCTGTGGAGAAATGCATCTTGTTGCGATTTGTTGAACCTGTGTATCTCGTCAATGAAGAGCACGGTCTTCTTGCCGCGCCTCAAGCCTTCCTTGGCTTGTCTTGCGACCTCGCGTATCTCCTTTACGCCGGCCATGACCGCCGAATATTCGACGAAGATAGCGCCGGTGGAGTTGGCGATGATCCGCGCAAGCGTTGTCTTGCCTGAGCCGGGAGGCCCCCAGAGGATGAGCGAAGGGCTAAGCTTCTTTTCGATGAGTCCATAGACAAACCTGCCCTGCCCCACGAGTTGGCTTTGTCCGATAAACCCTGTAAGCGTGGACGGCCTCATCCTGTCGGCAAGCGGCTGAGCCTGAGCCGTATATTCATGCTCATCAAAGAGTTCCATGACAAGAGTCTACTATATAGGCATCTCTATGACAAGGCGGGACAAAGCGTTGTAAAAGCGTTGACAGGTTTTTTTTAATCGGATAGCATGGTTATGCCGGTATATGCCGTATATTCTTAGGGGTGTTTCATGCGCGTCGGGGTTCTTGGCGGGACATTCAATCCCATACATTACGGGCATCTGCGCGCCGCTGAAGAGGCGCGAGAGGCAGCGGGGCTTGACAAGGTTATCTTCATGCCCACGTTTCTTACCCCACATAAGGCCGACGAGGTCATGACGCCCGCCAAGGTTCGTTGCGAGATGATCCGCATGGCCATTGCGGATAACAAGGCATTTGAGCTATCCGATATGGAGATAAAACGCGGTGGCGTTTCATATACCATAGACACCGTGAAGGAGCTTATAAAGACCGGCGGCACGGGCACTGAGGTGAATCTGATAGTCGGGGCCGACGCCTTCAGCGACATATCGTCATGGTGCGACTTTGAAGCGCTTTTTACGCTCGCGAGTTTCATAATAGTCGGCCGTCCCGGGCTACCCGCCAAAAAACCGGGGGACGCGCTTCCGGTTGAACTGGCCGGCAGGTTCTGGTATGATGCCGCTATCGGCGCGTACATGAACTATCACGGCAACAGCCTTGTCTATGTTGACGGCGTGCCTCTTGATATATCTTCATCGGATATTCGCAGGAGGGCATTGGCAGGCTACTCAATACGCTATCTTGTCCCTGACGACGTCGAGCGCTATATAAGAACCGCGCATCTATATAGATAATCTTTCAAGCCGCATAAAAAAGCGAAGGAGACGAACCAAACTGGAACCCAAGAAAAAAGCCCTTGAGGCGGCGCGCATCGCGCTGTCGAAACACGGGCACAAGGTGGTCATAATAAACATCAAGAAGCTCTCGTCCATCGCGGACTATCTCGTGGTGTGCAGCGCCGAGTCCGAGAGGCAGGTGCAGGCCATTGCCGAGGCCATAGAAGACGGGCTGAAGAAAAAAGGGGCGCGTCCGCTGGGGGTTGAAGGCGCAAGAGGCGGGCGTTGGGCGCTGATAGACTTAAATGACGTGGTGGCGCACGTCTTTTATGAGCCGGTGAGGGCGTTATACGACCTTGAGGGCTTCTGGGCAGAGGCGCCTATTCAGGAGATGAGAGACAGGCCGCGCAGAAGAAGTACGGTGAAGGTAGCGCGAAAAAAGGACGTATGAGCGGCCTGCTTAGTCCGTGAAGATAACCTTTATCCTCGTCGGTCATATTAGGAACGGCCATGTAAGCGCCCTGATGGATGAGTACCTCAAAAGAATAAAGAGGTACGTCCGCGTTGAAGAGGTCATTGTAAAGGAAGAGGCGGCTGGCGCCAAGACCCTTGGTGTCCTTGAAAAAGAGGCGCTGAGGATCGTAAAGAGGATTGACAAGACGGAGTTTGCCGTTGCCCTTGCGCCGACGGGGCGACGGATGAGTTCATCCGACCTCGCCGGCTTCATCGAACGCAGGATGACGCTCGGATGCAAGGGCGTCTCGTTCATCGTGGGCGGGTCATTCGGGTTGGGAAAGGGCGTAATGGAACGCGCTGACGCCGTGCTGTCGCTCTCAGACATGACTCTGCCGCACGAGCTTGCTGCGCTGTACCTTGCCGAACAGGTCTACAGGGCGTTTACGATTATACGGGGAGAGCCGTATTCCCATTAACGAATATGAATACCGTGAACCGTGACCGTTGACCGTGAAAGGATTCTTCTTTTACACGGTCACGGCCTTATCGCCGTCAACCATACCACGCCATGTACACCAAAATACTTTTTGTAGTCATCATCTTCATACTCGGTTTTTTCTTATACCTCCACATCGAGAATCCGGCGGTTGTTACGATTGTACTAAGCGGGCAAAATACGTATACCGCGCCTGTAACGCTATTCCTGTTCGCCGCGTTCTTCATCGGCGCGGCTTTGGCGGTCTTCAACTCCCTTATCGTGGATGCAAAGAGGGCGTGGGCCGGGTTCATGGCCGGAAGGGCGAGGAAGGTCGTCATTGCCGCAGCCGAAGATTATAAGAAGGGCGTTGAGGCAATGAATCGCGGCGAGAATCAGGCCGCGCGCACTCTCATCGAAAAGGCCGTTCAGGTGAAGCCGGACGATCCTGAGATGCACATCGGCCTAGCTGAAACATATCTCAGGGAGAATAAATCCAAAGAGGCATTGAAAATTCTCGAAGCGGGCATCGTTCATAACCCGGATTCATCAGCGCTCTTAAACGTCGTTGCGCGCACGGCGCTTGAAGCGGGGGAGCAGGGAAGAGCGGTTGCCGCGCTGGAGACGCTCATATCCTTAGACCCAAAGAACACGTATGCCCTTAAAAAGCTCCGTGACATACGCATAAAGGACGGCCGGTGGCGCGAGGCCGCTCTTCTCCAAAAGACGGTCGTGGATTGCGTGAAGGGCGACGAGGCGCGCAAGAGGGAGAGAAGGTTTCTGACCGGCGCGCTCTTCGAGGCCGGGGTTAGGTGCTTTGAGGACGGCTCTCTTTCAGAGGCGCTCGTAAATGTCAAGGAGGTCTTGAAACTCGACACGGCCTTCATGCCCGCGCATCTGTTGCTCGGCGACATACTATACAAACAGGGGCATACGGACGGCGCGGTCAAGGTATGGGAAAAGGCGTATCTCAAGCATCATAATTCGCTGCCGGTGATGCTCAGGCTTGAGGACATATATATCGCCGAGTCCGAGCCGCAAAGGATATTGGACAGGTACAAAAAGGAGATAAGCTCAAGGCCGGGAGATACGAACATGCGGCTTTTGCTGGCCAGGCTCTATCTGAGGCTTGAGATGGTGGACAACGCGATAGAGGAACTTCTCCAGCTCTATCACGAGGGCGAGGACTCCTTTTATCCTCAGGTGCTTCTCGGCGAGGCATACCTGAGAAGGAAACAGGGGACAAAGGCCGCAGTGCTCTTCCAGAGCGCTCTTGGACTTGACAAGGATCTAAGCCCGCCGTTTTCATGCGCCTCATGCGGACACGTGCACCGCGAGTGGGAGGCGAGGTGCCCTGAGTGCGGCGAGTGGAACACTATGCAGGTAAGCGTAATTGCGCCAAAAAAGGCCGTCTTCTGAGAGGCAACTGTGAAAAAGGTCTGTCTTATCATCATGGACGGCTGGGGAATAAATCCTTCAAAGGACGGCAATGCCATTGCCAATGCGTCAACCCCGAATCTTTCGCGCCTTGGCCGGGACTATCCGTTTACAACTCTGGAGACATCAGGCCTGTCGGTAGGGCTTCCTGACGGCCAGATGGGAAACTCCGAGGTGGGACACCTTACCATCGGCGCTGGCCGCGTAATCTTTCAGGAGCTTACAAGGATAGACAAGGCGGTGCGGGATAAAGAACTCCGCGTGAATGAGACGCTTTCCTTACTGTTCAAGGAGGTGCTGAAAAGGGGCGCGGCATTGCATCTGATGGGGCTTGTATCGGACGGCGGGGTGCACAGCCACATAAATCATCTTTACGCAATCGTTGAGGCCGCGTCAAAGGCGGGGCTGAAAAAGATATTCGTCCATGCGTTTCTTGACGGCAGGGACACCCCGCCAAAGAGCGCGGACGGTTTTATCAAGGCGCTTGAAGGCCGGCTTTCAATATCCGGCTCATCAATAAGGGCGAGGGTTGCTACGGTCTCAGGCAGATACTATGCCATGGACAGGGACAATCGGTGGGACAGGGTAGGCAAGGCTTATGATGCAATGGCGCACGGCGTCGGCAATACAGCTTCGTCTGCGATGGAGGCCCTCAATAAGGCGTACGAGAGCGGCGAGACGGATGAGTTCGTCAAGCCTTGCGTCATTATGAACGAGGGCAAGCCAATCGGCGTCGTATCTGACAATGACGGCGTGATGTTCTTTAACTTCAGGGCCGACAGGGCAAGACAGATTACAAAGGCGTTTACCGCAGGCGAGGGGTTCGACGGCTTTGACAGGGGCGCGCGTCCCGTGCTTGCCGGTTTTGTGTGCATGAGCGAGTATGATGCGAGGAGCGGACTGAGCGTAGTTTTTAAGCCGCAGGGGTTCGAGAACATACTTGCCGAGGTCATCTCCCGCAACGGCTTAAAGCAGTTCAGGGTGAGCGAGACGGAAAAGTACGCGCACGTTACGTTCTTTTTCAACGGCGGCAGGGAAGACGCCTTTGAGGGAGAGGACAGGCTCCTCATACCTTCCGTCTCGGACGTGCCGACGTATGACAAAAAACCTGAGATGCGCGCTTATGAGATAGCAGATGCCGCTGTGAAAAGGCTCGGCGCTAACGGATACTCATTCATGCTCATGAACTTTGCCAACGGCGACATGGTGGGGCATACCGGCTTCATGGAGGCGGCAATCAGGGCATGTGAGGTAGTTGACGACTGCGTCGGCAGGGTCGTTGACGCGGCTCTCAAAAACGGCTGGACAGCGCTGGTCACTTCTGACCACGGCAACGCGGAGAGGATGATTGACGGCTTGACTGGCAACCCTTACACCGCGCATACTACCAACAACGTGCCTTTCATGCTCGTTGACCACGAGTTTAAGGCCGTTAAGCTTGCGGACGGACGCGGGCTACAAGACATAGCGCCGACCATATTGAAGATAATGGGTATTGACAAACCCGCCCAGATGTCAGGCGAGCCGCTGTGGCCGGACGGTTAAAGACCGTGTCCGTGAACCGTGACCGTAAATCATAAAGACCGTGAACCGTGAAAAGATAAGAATCTTTTACGGTCACGGACAACGGTCACGGCCTTTAGACGGTTCAC
>JBBTCG010000155.1:0-25353 GCA_038043305.1 Deltaproteobacteria bacterium
GCTGGGTTCCCATTGCGTCTTTTCATTATTGCAATGGGAAGATTTGAGCAGCCTGCACAAATATTGAGTTTTTCAGCAAACTGTTAGGCGTAAGGAGCGCATATAAATGAAACGGCTATTCCACGGGACATGGGCAATTATCGGTTCCGCGATAATAATCGTAATTACCTGTTGCCTGATAGCGGCAGTGCGTATCCTCAAGGCGTTCATTGCCGAAAGGCCTCGGCAAGCGCCCCTCCCAGAGAGCGACATATTTATTGATTCGAGGAAGCAGCCCCTTCCGCCGAATTTGAAGACGCAAGGATAAGAAGATGGAGATAACGAAACCTGTTAGACGGACGACCGCGTCCGTGGAAGCGCCTTTACCGGTCATCAAGCGCCGTGAGGCGCTCTGGTATGTCTTAGCCGTGGGGGTGCCGCTTCTCCTCGTGGTAGTCTGGCACCTCCTGAACACGCGCTACCCTAATGACGACGCCGCAGACTACTTTAAGACGGCGCAGCAGATATACCAGCGCTTCGGCTCGGACGGGCTGTGGAGCGGCTTGTCCGCCGCGTACCTGCATCGGGGTTGGCGGCCGGTGTTGTTTCCGGTCGTGTCCGTTCCGTTTTTGCTTCTGACGGGCGGGAGCGTACATCTGACCATGCTGCTTGCCATGACCGCCTCTTACGCGATTTTACTGACCTACGCATACCTTCTTTGCCGCGAATACCTTGAGCCGTGCCGCGCCGCGCTCGCCACGCTCCTTCTCGGTTCGACCTACTGGTTGATCGCGTCGTCATACTATTTCTTCTCAGAGGTCTGGCTTTATGCCTGCGCGTTTGCCGTTTTGTACTACCTGAAAAGGTGCGCGCTCTTTTCCTCATGGAGATACTCGGCGCTTCTCGGCGTGTGGGTTGGAATAACGCTTGCCTCCAAGCCGGTCGAGTTTTTAATGTCGCTCGGCATATTCTTCATCGTGATGATATGGGTCTCCCATTCAAGACGGATAATAACCGTTAGAGAGCTTATCGTCTCGCTCTCCGTCGTTATAATGACCGCAGTGCTTCCGATAGTCTATTCATTTGCGATAAGGCCGCTGTCAAAGGCGCTTGTCCTTGCCGGACTTCTCGGCGTTTTCGCTGCCGCAATAGTCCCGCTACTCCTGCCCTTTAAGAGCGGCAGGTTGTATAGCCGCCCCTTTCCCGTTGCTGTTTCCATCTGCTGCCTTATAGCGGGCGTGTGGTGGCTGCCCATGTTCCGCGAATATATCGAGTACGTATATACCGGCGGCTTCGGCGACATGGCCAGGCTCTACAACTTGGGACAGATGGACTTTTTCAAGGCGCTGTATTTCTTCGCCGCAACGCTTGGTGGTTGGCCGCTTGCGATCCTGTTCGGCACGGCAACGGCGACACTCGGCTTTGCGGCTGTAAGCGATTCGCTGAAGGGCAAGGCCGCTATCAAGCTCCTTGCCGGCATCTGTATCCCGATGATAGCCATTCCAGTGATGGTGATGTCTCTTAGCCCCTCGACTGACCCGCGCAGGGCCACTCTCAGTTTCGGCGTTTTGATAGTCGTTCTTGCGATAGCCGCGTTGCAGCCGGGCATAAAATTGGCAAAGGCAAGGTACGCGCTGGTATCCCTGCTTGCCGCCCTGCAGGTCATTATGATCTCTGCCTCGACCTTTGGGTATTATTTTCCGGGATTCAACGGGGTAAACGCCTACATCCCGTCCGTGCCCGCCCCCATCAAGGGCGGAGATCCGTCGGAAAAGACATTTGAGGAGCTGCGGAAACTTTCCCTTGAGAACGTATCAATCGCCGCGTTGAGCCTTACCATGAGCCTGCAGATGAGCTCGTTCAGGGAAAGGCCGTTTGACCCGCACATGTTAAACGGCGTTGCCGAGAGATACCGGAGCACCATTAGTTTCGGCTATCCGTGGAACTTCAGCGACTTAAATGACGGGTATGCGGCATTGAAGAAGGGCTATCAGATGGTCTTGCTTGACGTAAGCACAGAGGCGCCGGATAAATCGAAGATAACGGACCCTCATTCGCGCCTTGCCATTGACCTCATCGAACGGTGGAAGTCAAAAACGCTTCAGGAGACGGGTTACGCTCAGATAGCGCAATTCGTCGTTGACGGAAAAACCCTTGTGCTGATGAAGCAGTCCAATCCCGGTATCCTTGGGCCGCAAAACGCGGCGCTTGCGGAGAAGGGGGCCGTAGCGGGCGCAACCGACTCTCAAAAGGGCTTTTCGATTACGGCCCTTAACGACGGCAATGCCGACACCGCGTGGGGTTCCTCGGAAACAAAGGACGACACGGTCTTTTTCGTAACTTGGCATAAGCCGGTTAAGCCGCGTTTGATAAAGTTGATCCTCTTCAGCCCCGGCTCAGGCAACCACATGAAGGAGATAAGCGTGGTCGGAAGCGTTGGTGACGGAAAACCGGATTGGAAGGTCGTCAAGGCAAGGCTTAAAGGCGAAAAAATATACGGCGCAAAGCTGATTGTGCCAAACGCGCCTGATAAGACGATAGTAACCATCGAGCTTGACGCGAACGATAAAAACATTAAGAACATGCGCGCCATCGGCATCGCATGTTTCTCCGGTACGCAAGCCTATACAAGGAATTACGTGCCAATCGGCAACGGGATATATGTCAGGGAATTCGGCGTATTTTAACAGGCTGCTCAAAAACGCCCATCTGCGGCGTTGGCATCAAAGCTCCTCAACTAGCGGCGCACAACCCCCGATAGAAACATTCGGGGGCAGGCTCCGTGCGTCTCATTCGTCGCTCCCTACCTTTCTTGAAAGAAAGGTAGGCCAAAGAACTTTAATAGGGAATTAGCAGCAGGGCTGACCCCCGATAGAGACATTCGGGGGCAGGCTACAACTTATATTGCCCGTGCGGCTTACACCCTTGCATCTGAACGTTTTTGAGCAGCCTGTTTAAAAGTAGATTTCTGTCAAACTTTTAAGGAGTGAATATCGTGTTCTACTTTTTTAGTCTTGCAAGCGTCGCGCTCATTGCGGCAACGGCTCTCCTCATAATAAGGGCATGGGCCCCGCGTCTGAAGTCAGAGGCCGTTGTCCTGTTCTTTGTCCTCGTCAGCGTTGAGATAAGCCTCTTGGGCTATGCGACTTCGCAGGTCGGCAAACTCGCCTCGCTTGAGCATTGGTTTGTCTTCAGCTTCCTTTGCCTTATTCCGGTCTGGGCAATTGGGGCGCTGTACAAAAACCTTTCGCGGGATGAAGAGGCCGCCAATGAGGCGGCCTCCAAGGCGGCGTCTTTTACAACGGAGCTTCGCGCCATGAGCCGTCCTGATTTCTACGTTATCGTCGTAATGGCGATCACCGTTTTTCTCTGCGGCGTCCTGACGCTCATACTCGTGGTGTTCACGACCCCGCACGTATACGACAGCCTGAGCTACTGGATTGCGCGGATAGGTTATTTCCTGCAACAGGGAAGCCTTGATCACCTTGAGGCCAATCAGTTCTGGATAGCACATCGGCCTAAGATTCAAACGATCTTAATGATCTTTACCTTCCTTGCAACGGGCAACAACGAAAACCTGATGCAGCTCGTAAACTTCCTTGGATATTGGGTAATAGTCGTCTCCATCTATTATTTGTGCATGGAACTGGAACTGCCCCGGCCAAAGGCTTTGTTCGCGGCGCTCGTGTTCGCGCTCCTTATAAATCCGCTCATGGTCGCAAGCAGCACGCAAAACGACATGCTGCTTGCCGCCTATATCGCCGTTGCGATCGGGTTTGCCTTTTCCTTCAAGAGAAGCGGGAAGGTTAAGTACATCGTTGCCCTGAGCCTCGCCCTTGCCCTTGCCTTTAACGTCAAGGAGACCTTCCTTTTCACGGTCCCGGCGATGGGGCTTGTAATCCTCTATGCGCTGAGACGGCGCAAGGCGCTCACATTGAACTGGAGGAAAGAGTACGCAAAGGCGCTGGCGGCCTTTGCCGCGTTCTTCATCTTGTTCAGCGCCGTGCTCATGCTGCCGTCGGGATACTGGGATAATTTGAGACGTAGCGGAAACATCATCGTGGTTCCCAAGGGACATGCCGAGGCGCATTACTTCAACCTCGGCTCACCCGGACAATATCTTAAAGAATCCATGATGAACGGGGCGCGCTTTGCCGTTGACTTCATAAGCCTTGACGGCCTGCCCCAATCAAACGCGGGGGTGCGCTCGCAACAGAGGGTTTTGAAGGGCGTCAGCGAGGGTCTCTTTGCGGCCATCGGTTTGGATCTGAGGAGCAACTATGGCGCAAATCACGGCAATTACGTCATGGACAAACCGCCTTCAGCGGACTCGACCGTATCGTATTGGGGCGTATTAGGCTTTATGTTTCTATGGCCTATCGGCATCCTGTATATACTTGGAGTTTTCAGGGGCAACGGGTCATGGAGAAGGGAACTTTACGTGCTCGGGCTTGCCTCCTTTGTCTTCTTCATTTCACAGACCATGATCGGCGAATACGACATGTGGCGCGGCAGGTACTTTACTCCGGCGGCAATCATGCTTGCCCCGCTTGCTACGGTAGTAATCGGCACGCGGCGCAGATACTATCAGGTCTTTCTTATATTCGTAATAGCGCTCGGTTCGGCCTCCGCGCTCTCAGCAATGCTCCTGCGCGACAACAACGAGATGGTGAGTTTTAACGGCAAGATACCGGTTTACATGAGAGACCGTTATGCTCAGCTCACGCGAGAGGTAGAAGGCATCGTGTCCGCCGACGTGTATAGAAGATTCGACGCCATTGTGCCCGACGACGCGACCGTTGCCCAATGGGTGAGCCTGCCGCCGCTTGAGTACATGTACTTCGGGCCAAAGCTCAAAAGGCGCGTCATCCCGCTTACCTTCTGGGAGGACGGTGCGGTGCGCGTGCCTTATAACGCGGACTACGCCGTGTTTCACAGTCGTCTGCTCGGCATGAGGAAAAACGACGTGCCCCTCGGCAGCGAGCAGGTCCTGAGAAAACTCCATCCAGCGATGCGGTACGAGGACAATATCGCCCTCTCTAAAAACAACGGCAATGCCTTTGTCCGCGCGCAAGGCGCGTCATACAAGGCGCCGGGCCTCAACGACGGAAACGAAAGGGAGTGGAGCACTACGGGCGGCGGCGATATGGTTCTGGCGATAGCGCGGCCAGAGCCGTTCAGCGCCCGCACCATTCAACTGGCGCTCTACCAGACCGGACAGATAAAGGACATAAGCGTAGTTGCGACAAACGACGTGGGTGCCTCGCCGGATAAATGGGTAAGGCTCGGATCAAGGATTTGGGGGCAGGGCGGGTTCAAGGAGCGGATAACCATTCCTCAGGGCAAGGATGACGACGTCGTGATGCTTGAGATAGATACGCTGGACAAGGGCTTTTGCGCATACAAGGCTTATGGTGTGGCCTCCTTGTCCGGGTCCGACGGCGCGGTAAAGATGAACTACTCCTCAAAACCCGGCATGGCCTTGAGGGAGATTATGATCTCAGAGGCGCCTCCCGATCGCTTCGTGCCGCTGCTTATCATGCGCGAGCAGGAGAGGAGGAGCATCGCCGAGACTAACGTCTTCATTGACAACGACTATTATCTTCAGTCCAAGCTCGGCGTATACAGCGGAAGGGCGTCGCATAACTTCGGCAAAACATCAGGGGTAGAGCTGATCAGCGCGGAGAAGAATCTTGCACACAGGCAAAACGGGGCCTATGCGCTTGCCTCAAGCAGCCAGAGCGGATTCACGGTTGGCGCCCTTAACGACGGCACGCAAATGGCCTGGGGCGCGGCAGGTCAGAAAGACAACGAGGACACGCTCTTTGCCGTTGCGAGACTGGAGGCGTTCAAGCCGAATATCATCCAGCTTGTGCTCTTCGGTCCGGGGGGCAAGGCGCATATAAAAGACCTAAGCGTCGTTGCCTCGGACGACATTGACGCGCCCGTCAGGGATTGGAAGATTGTAAGGTCAAGGGTTAAAGGAGACGCGGCCTTCGGAAAAAAGATAACCATGCCGCAGGGCGCGGACGGACAGGTGGTTACGATAGAGATTGACAGAGGCGACCCGAACCACAGGCCACATAAGGCATACGGAGTCGCATGTCTGTCCAACAGCGCCGGATACAAGAGAAACTATATCCCTGAGATGGGCGGCGGCGTGTACGTGCATGAGATATTGATGGCGCGCTAACTTACCTTTCTTGAAAGAAAGGTAAGCCCAAAGAACTTTAATAGGGAATAAGCATACGGGCTGACGATTACTCATATTGCCCGTGGGGCGAGCGCCTTCGGAAAACTATCTAAATAGCATGACAGAGGTAAAAACCATGAAGACGACCCTGCTGGTGCTTACGCTGAACGAGATAGAGGGTTTGAAACTCATCTTGCCGCGCGTTAACAGGGACTGGGTTGACGAGATAGTCGCGGTTGACGGCGGCTCCACGGACGGCACTATCGAGTACCTGAAAAAGAACGGCATCAGGATTGTTAACCAGAAATCAAAAGGGGTTTGCGGCGCGTACTGGGAGGGCTTTGAGGCGGCGACCGGCGACGTGATAATTCCGTTCAGCCCGGACAACAACTCGCTCCCTGAACTGATACCGGCGCTCGTTGCAAAGATGAAGCAAGGCTATGACATGGTGATAGCCTCGCGCTATCTTGACGGCGCGAAAAGCTATGACGACGACCCGGTAACGGCGCTGGGCAACTGGATGTTCACGAAGTCGGTAAACCTGTGCTTCGGCGCGAAGTTCACGGATACGCTCGTCATGTTCAGGGCGTTCAGAAAGGACATCCTTGACCGCCTCGGGATGGACGAAAAAAAACGTCCGGTCTTCGAGATGCAGCTTTGCATAAGATGCGCCAAACAGGGGCTTCGAGTGGCTGAGATACCGGCCGACGAGCCTAAAAGGATCGGCGGCGTCAGGAAGATGCGGCCTTTATACAACGGCTCCACCCTTGCATGGCAGTTGGTGAAGGAGATGTTCATACGCCGTTCAAACGGGGCAGGCGGGGCAAACGCGGCAAGCGGGTCAAGGAATGCCTGAGAGAATAGTCATAACCGGCGCGAAAAGCGGGCTTGGGAGGTTCCTGCACGAGAACCTCGGCGGGCTTGGCGTTACGCGCTCAACCGTTGACGCGGACATGCAAAGGCTCCAACTCTTCGGGGCGGACGTGATAATCCACTGCGCCTTCAACCGGTCAAGGGATGCGTCGGCCTCCTCCATGTACGGTTACGTGAACGACAACGTGCTGCTCACCGCAGCCCTTGCCGCAGTGCCGCACGAAAAGTTCATCTACCTGTCAAGCATAGAGGTCTATCCGAAAAACGGCGCGCTTCATTCGGAGACCGAACCTATAGGCATGGATGCGGTCAACGGACTTTACGGAGCCGCCAAACTCATGAGCGAGGCCGTAGTCGCGCAGTTGAGCTCAAATCATCTCATACTAAGGGCCGCCGGACTGCTTGGCGGATATTCAAGGAGGAATACCGTAATAAGACTGCTTGAGGATGACGAGCCTGACCTGACCCTTTCACCGGATTCGAGCATCAACTGCGTCCTGTACGAGGACGCTCTAAGGTTCATAAATGAGGCGATAAAAAAGGACGCGCAGGGGGTATTCAACCTTGCCTCGTCGGCCAATGCGACGGTTGGGGAGATAGCGGCGTTTCTTGGGAAGCGCCCACGATACGGCTCATGGCGCTACGACGCCGGAAGGATTGACAACCTCAAGGCAACGGCGATAACCAGCGGGTTTCAACACACGTCAATGGACGCGCTGTCAAGGTTTGTCAGCGAGGCGGCGATCCGATGAGGAAAAAGGTTTTAGTGGCAGGCGCAACCGGCTTTATCGGCAAAAATATCGTTGCCAGACTTGTGCTCCGGCCAGAGTATGAACTCTTTGGCACGTACCGTAGTTCAGAGCCTTTTGAGCAATCCGGCGTTGAATGGATGCGCGTTGACCTGACAAAGACCGGCGACGTGGACAGGGCGGTCAAGGGCATGGACATCATCATACAGGCCGCTGCAACGACCTCCGGGGCAAAGGACATCGTAACAAGACCGTATATCCACGTTACGGACAACGCGGTGATGAACTCGCTCATCTTCAGGGCAGCGCACGAAGCGAATGTAAAGCACGTCTTGTTCTTCAGTTGCACCGTCATGTATGCGTCTGGAAAAAACCCGGTGCGCGAGGAGGGATTCGACGCAAACGCCGAGATGCACAAAAATTATTTCGGCGTGGGCTGGACAAAGGTATATATCGAAAAGATGTGCGAGTTTTACTCAAGGCTCGGAAGGACGAAATATACGATCATCAGACACTCGAACGTCTACGGCCCGCATGACAAGTTCGATCTTGAGCGTTCCCACGTCTTCGGCGCGACAATGACCAAGGTATTGAGCGCGGGCAAGAGCAAGGAGGTCAAAGTCTGGGGCACGGGAGAAGAGGAAAGAGACCTGCTTTACGTCGAAGACCTGGCCGATTTTGTGGAGACGGCGCTTGACCGGCAGGATACGCCCCTGGGACTTTACAACGTCGGCTCCGGCGAGGCGATTTCAGTGGACGAATTGGTTAAAAAGGTTATCAGGCACTCCGGCAAAGACCTGACTATAAGGTACGACACCTCTATGCCAACGATTAAAACAAGGCTTTGTCTCGACATCCAAAGGGCCGCCTCTGCGCTCGGCTGGAGGCCGCGGACTTCGCTTGACAACGGCATAAGAAAGACAATGGATTGGCTTACCTTCTTGAAAGAAAGCCTGCCCCCGAAGGTATCTATCGAGGGGTAAGACCCCCCGATTAAAACATTCGGGGGCAGGCTCCGAACTTTAGTTGGGAATAAACACCAAGGCTGACGAAAACTTATATTGCCCCAGCGCTCATTTTTGAAAAAAGGAGGCGGTAATGTCAAAGGCCGTATTCGCAACAGTCAACTGTAAAAAAAAGCTGTACGCCTCGACGTCGGAGAGCCTTGCCGCAGTGGCGCCCAACGTCCCGATGGGGCTTTTGGCGTCGTACATGGCCTCTCGCGGCGCGCCGGTTGAGCTTATTGATTCGGACGCACAAGACCTCAGCGTCGCTCAACTGGTCTCTCTCCTGTTTGAGAAAAAGCCCGCGCTCCTCGTGGTCATCGCCTCAGGCTCTAACCCGTCGGCCTCGACCATGAGCATGGTGGGCATAATAGACTTTTTTAAGGAATTTTATGCCAGCCCCGAGGCAAGGGATATACCGACGGCCGTCTGGGGCCCGCATCCGACGGTACTGCCTGAGAGGACGCTCAAGGAAACCGGCGCGGATTACATCGTCAAGGGAGAGGGCTATGAGACCATTTTCAATTTGTATGAGAACCTTACCGCGCGTGGCAAGGGGCTTGAGACGATAAAAGGGCTTTGCCGGATGAAGGACGGAAGATATGCAGAAAACGCGCCCGCTGAGCTTGTGGACGTGGATACGCTCCCCATGATTGACTGGAGCGCCATGCGCCCTGCCGGCTACAGGGCGCATAACTGGCACTGCTTCGGCGCTATTGACAACCGCTCTCCATACGCGATCGTGTGGACCAGTATGGGGTGTCCTTACAAGTGCAACTTCTGCTGCATAAATAATCTCTTCGGAAAACATACCTACAGGATGCGTTCCATAGATAGCGTCGTCGCCGAGATAGACGCGCTTGTTAACGTTCACGGGATACGCAACATAAAGATACTTGACGAGCTTTTCATCATAAAGCATCCGAGGATACTGGAGTTTTGCGACAAGCTCAAGGAACGCAAATACGACCTTAACATGTGGTGCTTTGCGCGGGTTGACACCGTTACTCCCGAAATACTCAAAAGACTCAAAGAGGTGGGCATGAATTGGGTGGCCTACGGCTTCGAGTCGGTAAACCACAAGGTCTTGCAAAGCGCCAAGAAAAGATACTCGCTCGATCTCATGCTTGACGTTATCAAGTGGAGCAGGGACGCCGGCATGAACATCTGCGCTGACGCGATATTCGGCCTCTGGGACGACGACATGGACTCCATGACCGCAACCAAGGAGTTCATCTTCAAACATCAGTTCGAATGGATAAACATATACCCGGCCTTTGCCTATCCGGGCACTGAGTTATACGATCAGTACATGGCAAACGGCATAATAGAGGCGCCAAGGACGTGGGATCAGTATTCGCTCTATGGGTACGACTGCGAATGTCTGCCGACAAAGCACCTCACCTCGTCCGAGGTCTTGAGGTTCAGGGACGACGTGTTCAACGAATATTTCTCAAGACCGGAGTTTTTGCGGATGATTGAAAGAAAGTTCGGTCAAAGGACGCTCGAACACGTAAGCAGCATGACGAAGATTAAACTCAAGCGCAGGATATTGGGCGACTAAGAAAGGGGCTTCGATTTGGTATACGTTTCCACCGCGTCCGTTCAAACGGATGACGCGGCTCAGGCGGTAAGCGCGCTTTCAACTTCAGGGATATTAAGCATAGAGCTTTCCGGCGGAGGCGCCCACGACGCGGGATTGCTTGAAAAGCTCATGGCATTGAAGCGCGAAAAAGGGATTGTTTTTCTCGTGCACGGTTATTTCCCGCCGCCGCCGGAGCATTTCATACTGAACTTCGCGGATACCGGCGCCCGGACGCGCCAGTTCATAACAGGGTCTCTTGGATTCGTATCAGCGCTTGACGCGCCGTATTACTCGATCCACGCCGGTTTCAGAAAGGAGTTCACGTTCAACAATGAACTGCTCTATGAGACAAAGGGAGCGCCGTGCTTTTCGCTGAGCGGCATTGACGAAAATATCTCATGGTTCAAGGTCGTCAATCCGGGGACGAGGCTCGTCATTGAAAACCTCTATCCGAACAACAAGAATATAGAGGCATGTTTTCTCATGCACATAGGCGAAATAACGTCGTTCATCGCCGGAAGGCCGGACGTGGAACTCCTTCTTGACCTTGGGCATCTTAATGTGTCGGCAACGCTTCTTGGGTTCAACTTCCAAAGCGCGGTAGACCGCCTGTTTACGGATTATGCGGGCCGTATAGCCGAGATACACCTTTCCGAGAATCACGGCGATACGGACGATCACCTGCTTCTATGTAAGGACAGCCGTCAGTTGGGCATCGTTCGCGAGACGGCGAAGATTATCCGCGAAAACGGCGTCAGGCTTACCATCGAGGGGCGCGGGGCAAAGATGAAGGACGTGCTCAAAAGCTACGCGCTCGTGAGCGAGGCCGCCCTGTGATTGACCTATCCATTCTTCTGCCGACAAGAGGCCGTCCGGATCGGCTCAAAGCTCTGTTCGAGAGTCTTATCAGTACCACGGCGAAGGTTCGCGCCCTGGAGGTGGTGCTGTATCTTGACGAGAACGACGCTCAAAGCCGCGCAGTGGTCTGTCCGGAGTTGAACATTACGCGGGTAATCAGGCCGCACGGAGCGCCGATGGGCGCAATGGTGCGCGAGTGCTTTGAGGCAAGCTCAGGCCGCTTAGTCATGTTGATGAACGACGACGCGGCCATTCGCACGAACGGGTGGGACGCGGCTATGCTTCAAGCGTTTGAAGGGTTTCCGGACGGCGTAGCGCTTGTATACGGCAATGACCTTGATCAGGGCGCGCGGGTGCCGACCTTCCCCGCCATGCCGCGCTTTGCGTGCGGGATAATCGGCGGGCCGTGCCCGCCGGATTACCTGAATCTGCATATCGAGTCGCATATCTTTGATATCTTCAACCGGCTAAAGGCGCTCGGGCACGACAGGATTCGGTATCTTGACGACGTGGTTTTCGAGCACATGCACTATACGGTCGGAAAATCCGGCGTTGACGCGACGTACGTTAAAAAGGACCCGGGCCATGACGACATGCTTTTTATAGGATACGCGGAGGAGCGAAGACACGCGGCCCTGAGCCTTGCAAGACATATTGCCGCAACCGGCGAAAGGGGGGCGGCGTGGCGCTCACAAATCAACAAGCCTGACGTGTCGCTGATAGTTACAGGCAACGGCGGCTTTGTTCACCCCGGACGGACCATGAGCGAGGCCGCGCTTGAAGCCTCATTCGAGGTCATTGCCGAACCTCACAGGGCGGACGAGCTAAGGGATATGTGCGGCGATAAGGCCGGGGTGATAAGGGCGAGGGAAGGCGCGGAGGGACGCGGCCACGCTGAGGCGTGCGCCTTGAGCGCAGAGTCCGCTCACTCGGACTATCTTGTCTTCATTACCAACAGGATTGACCCAAGGCGCGGCTGGCTCAGAGCGCTGCTTGGGGCATTGAAGGCCGACGAGCGCGCAGGCATAGCCGGTTGTAAATTCATTGACCCAAGAAACGGCAGGATCAGACATGCGGGTTACGGATTTTACAGGGAAAGGGACTCTCTCCGTTTGACCTCGATTTACATGGGCACAAGCGCGCT
Source organism: Deltaproteobacteria bacterium (assembly GCA_038043305.1). Classification (GTDB taxonomy): domain Bacteria; phylum Desulfobacterota; class GWC2-55-46; order GWC2-55-46; family GWC2-55-46; genus JACRCE01. Next base: position 12,386 of record JBBTCG010000155.1, read on the forward strand.
CAATCCGGCCGTAAACAAGCTGCGCGAGCTTCAGGCGGTCTCAGCCGGGTGCATGATGGTGCGAAGGGATGTCTTCCTCAACTGCGCCGCGCCCAAGACCGGCGAGGGTTGCATTGACGTGGTGGGACTCAGCGTCAATGCGCGATTGGCCGGCTTTAAGACGCTCTACGTCCCGGACGGGGTGGTTGAGCTTCACGGAGACGACGGGCCGTGCAGGTGCGGACAGACCGGGGATTTTCCCGACGCCTTAATCGCCGATTTGACAACGGTCCTTGAAGAGGACGGATATGAACTGATGGGACGAACCATAAGACAAATGACTCTAAGGCGCGGCGTTGAAGTTGACAAAGCCATTGGGATGTAAGGGAATGATCGAAATAGCCTTTGATAACCGTTCACGGACAATTCAGCCGAAGGTCAGCGTCATTATCGTTGACTGGTCGTGCCGTGAAAGTTTTCACGTCCTCGAATATCTTAATAAACAGGAGGCCGCGAGAGAGGATTACGATGTCGTCTGGATCGAATATTACAACGCAAGGCCGGCTCCGTTGACAAAGGCCACAACCGCCTTTGGCGTCAATCCAACGATTGACAAATGGATCATAATGAACATGCCGGGCAATGTTTACTACCATAAGCACCTCATGTACAACGCAGGCGTCATTGCCGCAAGCGGCGAGATAATCGTCATCTGCGATTCGGACGCCGTCTTGCGGCCGTCCTTTGTCAAAAGCATTATAAAGCCCTTTAATGACAACCCCGGCGTTGTCCTGCACCTTGATCAGGTAAGGAACAATGACAGGCGTTTTTATCCGTTCAACTATCCGTCAGTTGACGAGATACTCGGCAAAGGGTGTTTGAACTGGAAGGATGGAAAGACTACCGGCCTCCTTGACTTAGACGATGAGCTTCACGCAAGGAACTACGGGGCCTGCTTTTGCGCTAAGAGGGCGGACATTATAAGCATAGGCGGGGCTGACGAGCATGACGATTATCTTGGACACGTATGCGGGCCTTATGAGATGACGTTCAGGCTCAGAAACGCGGGGCTAAGGATAATCTGGCATGAGCAAGAGTTTTTGTATCACGTATGGCATCCGGGCACGGACGGAGAGTCCAATTACATGGGGCCTCATAACGGACGGAACATGTCAACCACTGCGCTTCGCATAAGGAGCACAAGGAGGATAATGCCGCTCGTTGAAAATCCGGCCATCAGGACGATGAGGCTTCATCCCCACGAGATAATCTATGAGCCGCTTCTGAACCAGTGTGTGCCTGAACAGGAGCTTGACCGCTGGGCAATAAGGAAGTTGAGGCCCGCGCATGATTCGGATGAATTCAGCGGCAAGTTTCTCAAAAATCCGCTTTCCGCGATACGCCTTGCAGCAACGTTTCTAACCATTGCCGTCAAGCAGTTTCACATGAAGGCAACGAGGTTTTCAAGGCAGCCCAAGAGCGCGATGGACGTGGTCAGGAAGGCATTCAAGGCATATGCCTTCGTTAAAAATATGGCGCGATACAACCATTACGTCCTCAGAAGCTGCGAGGAATGTTTGAAGACGCTTGCCTCTGAAAACGTTCGCGAGTTCGCGCTGTACGGCACGGGCGACGTGGCAAAGGTGCTTTATGCGCTCAGCCTGCCGTCGCCGGTCAAGGTGAGCGCGGTCTATGACAGGACCGAGGGCGGCAGTTTTTCAAGCTTGCGCGTCTTGCCGGTCAACACGATACGCGGCTACAAGGGCAAGGTGGTTGTGGCGACCCTTGCAGGGGCAATGGAGAGCGCGGAATTTTTGAAAAGCATGGACGTGGATGAAAAGAGCATCGTACTCCTTTAGGAAAGCGGACGGATATGAAACTGACAAATCAGCGCATAGAGAGATTAAAAGACCTGATAGTGGAGTTGACTAAAAAGGAGATGAAGGTCAGGTACAAGAGGAGCTATCTCGGATACCTCTGGTCCGTGCTGAACCCTCTGACGCTGGCGCTCATCTTTTTTTTCGCCTTTAAGGTCGTAATGAAGGTGGGGATCGAGGACTATCCGCTTTTTCTCATCGCCGGGCTTTTTCCGTGGCAGTTTTTGTCGAACTCGGTCAACGCGGGCGTCATGGCCTTCGTGTCGAACGCCTCGCTCATTAAGAAAACATCCTTTCCGAGGGAGGCCATAATCTACAGCATCATACTCAGCGAACTTATCCACTTTATCCTCTCATTGCCGGTCATAGTGGTCTTTCTTCTGATATACGGCGGGTTTCCGACATGGTGGTGGCTCCCGGGACTCGTGGTGCTCGTCGTCGCGCAGAGCCTTTTGATATCCGGGATCGCGCTCGCCGTCGCGTCAGTCAACCTCTTTTTCAGGGACCTTGAGAGGATTGTAAGCATACTGCTCAACCTTCTTTTCTACGCGACGCCGATTGTATATTCGATGCGGATAATGCCGGAGGGAACTGGAAAGATGATGCTGATAAACCCGCTTGCCCCGCTGATACTGAGCTACCAGCAGTTGTTTCTTGAAGGAACGCTGAACATGGAATACTCTGCAATCGCCGCGCTTTGGGGGATCATCTTTTTTTTGAGCGGCAGGCTCGTCTATGCAAGGCTTGAATGGAGACTGGCAGAGGCGCTATGACCGATTGGGCGATAGAGTTTGACGACGTGTGGAAGAGCTACCCTTCCTACAGCCACGTAAAGGGCGGGCTTAAACATTTTATCTTCAATCTGCCGAGCGTTGTCAGGCGCTCGCGCCTTGCAAATGAAAATGGAAATGGTAACGCGGCGCTATCAGCGCTCAAGGGCGTGAGTTTTAACGTTAAGCGAGGCGAGGCAACGGGCATCATCGGCAGGAACGGGGCCGGGAAGAGCACCGTGCTCGGGCTTATAGCCGGGGTTATGAGGCCCACGAGCGGAAGGGTAAAGGTCAATGGCCGCATTGCCCCGCTTTTGGAGCTTGGCGCTGGATTTCATCCGGACCTCTCAGGGCTTGAAAATATCGTACTCAACGGCGTGATACTGGGCCTCAGCAAGGCTCAGGTGCGGCGCAGGATGGACGAGATCGTCGAGTTTTCCGGCCTTGCGGATATGATATACCAGCCCGTGCGGACATATTCAACTGGCATGTCGGCAAGGCTCGGTTTTTCGGTGGTGGCGCATCTTGACCCTGAACTGCTCCTTATAGACGAGGTGCTCGGCGTAGGGGATATAGACTTCCAGAAAAGATCGCTCGATAAGATACGCGACTTCAAAAAAAAGGGAACCACCATCGTCTTCGTGTCGCACAGCCTATCGGACGTCAACATGATATGCGACACGGCCATCTGGCTCAAGGGACATGAACTCAGCATGAAGGGCGCTTCAGAGGTTGTAACAAGGGCGTATATTGATGAATCTGGTTAGCAGGCAAAACGGCCGAGGAGGCGGGTACGGATGATAAAATTTTCATTTCTTTTGCCAACGAGGGGAAGACCAGCCCTATTGAAGCGATTTTTCGAGTCCGTGCTTGACACGGCGTCCGCGCCGGAGACCCTTGAGGTGGTTCTCGGCATTGACGACGACGACCTTGAGACCCGCGCCGTGGAGGAGCCGCGCCTTAATATACTGAGGTGCGTCGTCCCTAAAGGCAGGGTGCTCGGCGCCATCTATAACGACTGTTTCAAGCTCTCAAGGGGACGTATCGTTTGCCTTATGAACGACGACATCATCGTCCGGACGAAAAACTGGGACAGGGTTGTTTACGACCTGTACGAACGGTTTGATGACGAGGTGCTTCTTGTGCACACGAACGACCTTCTCTTCGGCGACAAGCTGTGCACCTTTCCCATCAGGTCGCGCACCGCGTGCGAGGCTATCGGCGTGACCCCTGCCGAGTACAGGCGATACCGGATTGACGACCACATCTACGACACCTACAACATCCTTGCCCATCTTGGACATAAAAGGATCTTCTACCTGCCGGAGATGGTCTTCGAGCATGACAACTTCGCGCACGAGGCGCACGGGGAAAAGGAGATTTTCAAATCCGGGGATGGGCGGTTTTATATACCGGATCAGGGAATAATCGAGAAGGATGCCCGGCTGTATGATGAGCTTTTAGAGGCAAGAAAAAGCGACGCCCTCGCGCTTTCCCGGCTCATTGACCTGAATGAGGCGGGCAAACGCGAGCACGAGTATCGCCGCCGCCTTGCGCTCGTCGTTGATTCGCGCTCCTACAGGCAAAGCGATTTTTCAATTGTCTTGCCGGGCGCGGGTCAGGAAGCCGTTAAACAGACGCACCCTTCGGATGCGCCGGAGCTTGTCGAAGGCTACAGGGACTTTAATATTGTGCGCTATGGAAATAAGTTCCACGGCCTAAACCTGTCCCTTGGGCCGATTGACCTGCCGACAGAAGATGAGCAAAGGCTAAATGGGTTTGCCTCTGAACGAAAGTACGTCCGCGCCGATTCGCTCCACGAGGCCAAGTACCTGATTGACCGCGTCCTTGACTCAAGCGGGGAGGAAATACGCGAGACCGGGGAGCCCGGTGAGATAAGGCGGCTGACGGCTGAGATTGAGAGCGCAAGGCGCGAGGCAATTCAAGCAACGGCAAGGCAGGACAGCGAGATATGCCTCCTTAAAACGACGCTTGACGAGGAGCGCGTAAAGCAACGCTCGGCGCAAGCCGCGCTGGTTGAAAGGCTCAAGGCCGCGTTGGCGAAGCTAAAGCAAGACGAGGCGAGATTGACGCTTGAGCGCGAGGCAAAGGCCGAGGCCGAATTCATGGCGAGCGCGTTGATAAACGAGCTTGAACGCGCAAAAAAGCGGGCGGATGCGCTTGAAATGGATGGCAGGGCCTTTGAGGCCGCTCTAACGGCGCGAACGCGAGAGTCGTATGAGGATAAGCTTCTCATGGCCGCGCTGACGGCAACGCTCAAAAATAACGGCAGTTGAGCCGCTCAAATAGAGCGGCAAAAACGTAACAAGGAGACACACGATGATAATCTTTTCATTTCTCATGCCCACGAGGAAGCGCCCTGATCTTGTGAAGCGTTTTTTTCAGAGCATAGCGGATACGACCGCCTTTCCAGAACGGATTGAAGTGGTGCTTGCGGCGGACGAGGACGACAAGGTAAGTCAGGCCATAACCGAGGACAGGTTTCAACTGACGCGCGTCGTTACCCCAAAGGGCGCGAACATGGGGGAGTTGAACCGCGCCTGCTATCAGGCGTCCAAGGGGCGGTATGTGTGTCTCATAAACGATGACGTAGTGGTGAGAACAAAGGCATGGGATAGGGCTGTGTACAACGTCTTCTCAAGGTTTGACGACGATGTGGCGCTTATTCACACGAATGACCTGATGTTCGAGGAAAAACTATGCACCTTTCCTATCTTATCCAGAACCGCCTGCGACGAGATAGGCGTGTGCCCGGCTGAGTACAGACGCTACCGGATAGACGACCATATCTACGACACTTACAACATGCTGGCGCATATCGGCTATAAGAGGATTTTCTATCTGCCTGACGTCATCTTTGAGCACGACAACTATGCGCATCAGGGAAACCCGGCGCGGAGGAGCGCTCATGTAGGCGGGAATGACAAACGGGTATACGTCCCGAATCAGGAGATAATAAATCTCGACGCCGTTGACTTTGACGGGATGTTCGCAAGGAGGAAGTCCGACGCGCTCAGATTGGCGCATATCATTGAAGCAAGGAAGACGGCGCAGGCCAAGGAGCGCGCAAAGGCAGCCCTTGCGACGGTGCGCGATTCTCATAGCTACAGAAAGCCTGAGTTCGTGCAAAGGCTCGGCCCAGCCGAGCTTCTCAGCCGTGGACAGGCCGCATCGCGCGTTACCATCGGGGTCGTTACCTCAGGCATTGAAAAACCGTACGCGAAAAAATGCCTTGAGGCTATAAAGGAGCATACCTCTGATTATGACCTCGTGATACTCGACAATAACAACGGCAAGGGCTTCAACCACCCAAGGGAGATGAATAGGATTTTGAGCGTTACGCGCACCGACTATCTTGTGCTCATGGATGACGACGTATTCGTGGAAAAGGGCTGGCTTGATGGACTTAAAAAGGGTTTTGTCTCGGACAAGGACGCCGGTGTCGTAGTGCCGCTGCACAAGGACAAGGACGGCAATCTCTCCTACGCGGGCGTTTACTTCATGGGCAACGAATACGGGATGCACGCTCATCTTACCCGGACGCCGGAGGCCGTCAGGGAGATTCAAACCCTGTGCAGCGCCATAATGATGATAAACATCCCGGCCTGCGGACACATCCGGGTGAACGAAAGATACAATAAATATTTTCTGGACATTGATTACGGGCTGAGGATATGGGAGGCCGGATTCAAGGTTCTCGTTTCGCCGTACTCGTCCGCGACGCATCTCGGCGGGGCAACGCTCTCTTACGGAACAACGGAGTCGCAAAGGCTCTGGAACGCGGATATGCGGACGTTCATGGCCGATTGGACCAAGACCGGGCGGCTTAATGCCGTGGAGGCGATATGGGCAAGGTATCCTGAACTCAAGCTGCTCGGGATAATACCGGGCCGGATAAAAAAACTGTTTGACGACGCCGCGCCGATAACATGGGAGTTTGCCCGCTTCAGAGACGAGGTAGAGGCGTTGAGGGTTATAACCGCGCTGTATCCGCTCTTTGCAAGCCTTTTGAAGACCGGACTTGAGGAGCACGTTTTGAGGTGCCGCGATACCGATGACAAGCTCAAGGCTGAGTTCTGCGAGAATACGCTCAAGGCCATGAGCAGCGTGCAGTTCGTGAACCCCGGCCTCGCGCCGATACTCATCGGTTCGAGGAAGCGGTACAACCTCGTGGAGTTTGAAGATTCCGTCTACGGCGTTCCGCTCGTGATCGGGGCGCTTGACCTTGCAAAAAAAATCGATCGGACAAAGCCGGGCATCATAACGGCTGAGACAAAGGAGCAGGTTATCAGAAGGATAGATGAGGAGAGCGCGGCAAGCGGACAGACGTTTGACGAGCCTCAAGAGGCCGTACCCGTGCTTGAGCGTTCCCATAAGGGCTATAACATCGTAAACCTTGGCAGCGTTTTTTATGCCGTGCCTCTCGGCCTTGGACACGTTGACCTGTGCAGCGGCACAGACCGTACAAAACCCGGCATCATCACCGCGTTTTCAGTCCATGAGGCGCTCTCCATTATTGACAAGACCCATTCGGAGCCGGGCGCGCCAACCGCTGAAATTCCGGCCGCGGCATCAGCGCCCATGCTCCTTGATTCTTATAAGGGCTACAACGTCGTCAGCTTCAAGGACGCCTTCTTCGGCATCCCTCTTTATTTAGGTGACGTTGACCTTGCCGACCCAAGGGTGCGCTCTCACAGGGACATCTTGACCGCTGATTCAAGGCGGCGAGTGGACGCGGCGATTGACGACAGGGTTCCCTCCGCGCAGAATCCGGCGCTCTCCGGCGCGTCGCCGACGCTTGTAGAGGAGGGGTACAAGGGGTTCAACATCATATACTGCGGCGGACAGTATTTTGCGCTGCCTCAGGGGGAAGGCTCCTTTGACATGGAGCGCGTCCTTGATAAGCGCTACAGCGTCATGTTTTCCGCAGGCACGGTGGATGACGTGAAGAGACGAATAAACAGGGCAATTGCGCCGCTTGCCTATATGCGTCTGAAACGCGGCATAAAGCGGCTGATGAGCGATACAAAAACGCCGTGAGAGGCTGCTCAAGAACGCCCATCTGCGGCGTTGTCTGCGTCGTTCCTCACTGCGGCGCACAACAAAGTGCGCCTCATTCGTCGCTCCTTGACGCCTTGCATCTGGACGTTCTTGAGCAGCCTGTATAAAAGTAGAGTTTTTACGCAACTTGTTGAAATGAAAAACGGGAGCGTATATGGCAGACGTAACCTTGAAGCTTGAAACAACCGTTAAAAAAATGAAGGTAAGCTCAGGCCGGGTACTGAGGCGCGACTGGGGCGCCTCTGACCGCGCCGTAATCGCGGCCATTGCCGGAGGCCTGCTCAACGATGGACAGAGGTTTGTCGTTTTCAAACATGGAGACCTTTGCGACTACATCTTTGAGCTTGCGCCTGAATTGAAGCGCTCCGTTGCCTCGGTATTGACCATGCCGGACGAGGAGGCTGAGGCCGGACGCCTCAGCCTCCCCGACGGCGTTAAAACCGTTTTTCTGGCCGCGACCCGCTGGCAGGAGATACACAAGATGAAAAATTTGCTGCCAAGCGGACTCAAGACCATGACGCTTGACGTCATAAAGGAGATAGCGCCGGCGCTTGTTCCGGCCTCGGCCTGGGTTCCGCTTGTCGAGAGCATCTACCCAATTGACATACCGGAGATCAACTTCAAGGTCGGCATGGACGTGATACTTATTGACCTTCCTGCAAGAAGCCTTGGCCAGATGCCGGTTGGCTTTGGCTATGTGCATGACGCGCTCAAGAAGGAGCCTGTAAAGTTACAGACGGTTGACCTTGACATAATCATCTATCACCGCTATCACTCGACGCGGATACTGGATGGGATTCCGGTAATGAAAACCCCGTCCGGCGCGCCCATGCCGGATGATCCGTGGCTGCCCGTGCATTATCTTGAGTGGGAAAAGCCGGATTTCATCGAATACTTCAGACCAGAGATAAACGAGATAGCGGATAAAATAGCCGGGGCCAGGCCAAGGATACTGGGGTGTTCCCTGCAGCAGGCGAATCTCCTGTTTGCGCGCGAGGTGGTTGCTCGCGTAAAACAACTCCATCCCGATGTAATCATCGTAGTCGGCGGCATGAGCTGCCTTCAGAGCGGCGCGGCAAAAGGGCTCTTTCCATTGGCCGACTATACGGTTGTCGGCGAGGCTGATCTAACCATAGGCCCGCTTGTTAAACTCATACTTGCTGGAGAAAAACCGCGCGATATGGCGGGCATCTGGTCCCGTTGCGATGCGCAGGACAGATGTTTTACTCCGGCTCGTCCGCCGGAGGACCTCGACGCCCTTGGGCATCCGCGCTATGAATGGACCGACCTTGGGCTGTATCGAAACTGGAACGGTTATGCGCTTGTGCCGATTGTGGGAAGCAGGGGATGCTCATGGTCAAAGTGCCGCTTTTGCGCCGAGAGGTTCAACTGGCGCATACGTACGCCTGAGAAGGTGGTTGACGACATAGAGTTTTTTCATTCCAAAGGCTTTGAGGAGTTCGTCTTCAACGAAAGCGATCTCCACGGGAATCCAAAGATAATTGACAGGCTTTGCGCCGAGATTATCCGCAGAAAACTAAAGGTGCGGATGACGGCGCAGTTGAGGTGCGATAAGAGGGCTGACAGGCCGTACTATGACAAGCTCTCAGAGGCCGGGTTCGTGTGTCTGCGCTTCGGGGTAGACGCCGGGTCTGAAAATACGTTAAGGCTTCAGTTAAAGGGCACTACAAAGGAGATAATCAGAAGGAATCTCAGGGACGCGACAGAGGCCGGAATATATACGGAGATAAACATCGTGGTCGGCATCCCCGGCGAGACCGAGGCCGACATTGACGAGACCATCGAGTTCATCGTTGGCATGAAGCAATGGATAGGCAGGGTGGCGTTCATAAACGCGCTGATGCTCTTTCGCGGCTCAGAGTATTGGGAAGACCCGGAGGCCTTTGGCATAAGATTCAATACGCCTAAGGACGAGCTGTACAGGAGATTTCCGGTGGCCATACCAGACTGGGCATGGTACAGCGAAAACCCGGCCATCGTCGCTCAGACGCGCTACGACCGTTACAGGCGCGTCGCAACGGCGCTCAAGGCCAACGGCGTAAGAATAGGCGACTGGGCCGAGTTCACGACAAGCGAGGTTTCAAAGAAGGGCGCTGACCTCGCGAGCATGCATAACGCCATGGCCGCGTTGGACGACGCCGATATAAAAACGTCGTCCGATGAAGCGCAGGGCGCAATGCCCGTAGACCCGAACCAGCCGGTTTTTATGTACTCATACAGGGGCTTTAACCTTGTCCGGTATCTGGGTTTTGTCTATGCCTTCCCGCAAAGCGCCGGGGCAATAGACTTTAGCAGCGAGCAAAGCCGCACAAGCACGGGCGCGATTATTGCGGAAAGCGAGGCGCACTCAAAACGTCTTATTGACTGGACGTTCTCCGTGCCAAGCGCCTCCGCGTATCATGTCGTTCAATACGACGGCATGTTCCTCGGCATTGAGACGGGGTGCAAGGCGCTGGTCAGGGAGATAACGCATACGCCGGGGATGCGCGCCGGAGCGCCGCGTCTCATCGCAAGCTGTGTTGACAAGGGATACAATCTCGTCTCTTACGACGACTTCGTGTACGCGGCGCCGGTCTCCCTTGGCCCGCTTGACCTGACGCGAAAGGAGCACAGGGAAAGGCCGGGCATAATCCATGCGCTTAACGAATCAACGGCGCGCGCCCTTATTGAAAGCGTTGCGCGCGGCGCTTCGCCGGCGCTTCTTGAATCGTACAAGGGATATAATCTCGTTGGATTTGAGCATAAGGTGTACGCGGTGCCGATAACCCTGGGGCATCTTGATCTAAGGGACGAGGCCGCAAGGGCCATGCCCGGCATCCTTGCGGCAACCGGCAGGGTTGAGGCGCGCGCCCTGATAGAGGCCACGCTCACTCCTCATGCGGGGGCAGCGGGTTTTTGGGGCATGTTTGAGTGAAAGGACGGTAAGTCAATGACCATCGGTATCGCAGCGGATGAAAACGCGCGCTTTGCGCCTGAGACCAACGGCGAATATAAGGGTTATAGGATAACGTACTTCGACACCAAGTATTTCGCGCTGCCGATCGGGGCCGGCATCTTTGAGATAGCGCGTTTTCGCAATAACGAATACGCCGATGTCATCATCGCCCATACGCTTGACGAGGCGAGGCGCGAGATAGACCTTGCCGCGCAATTGAGATTGAAACCGGGGAGCGGCGCTTCAACCAACGCGGCAAGGTGCGAGAAGGCGCTGCTCCTTGGACTGCTTCCGAGGGAGGCGCTTGAGTCGTTGATCGAACGGCTCAAGACCGAATACGACCTGACGCTGCTTACCACTCAAGGTTCGTCAATCGTTCCCTGCGGCTTTGCGGTAATCAAGTATCATTCCGCAAGCGCCAGTCGTCTCAAAAGCCTTGACCTTGCGGCTATGCCAGATGAGTTCATGGACAAACTTAAGGGGTTTGACGCAGTTATCTGTCCTTATGACAACGCCGAGTTCTGGGTGGATTCGCACGCAGAGAGGCGCGCCTCTCAACTTACAAACCGGTACGTCATCGTGCACCTCGACGGCTCAAAGCGGCTCTACAAGGGGGAGGAGGTTCACAGGATACTCTACAACAAGTCGTACCTGAACAGCATGTTCAGGTATGTGCCAAGGCTCAGGGGCAAGAGGATACTTGAGGTGGGATGCAGCGACGGCCTCGTGTGCGACCTTCTTCTTAACGAAGACCCGGAGGCCGTTACGGGCGTTGACCTGCTTGAGACCACGGGATGCTCGTATCCTGATCCCCGCATCAGGTATCTCAGGATGGACGGATGCGCCTTGGAGTTTCCCAACGCCTCGTTTGACCTGACCCTTTCTATAGCAACGCTTGAGCACTGCAAAGACCCGTTCAAGGTATTGAGCGAGATGAAAAGGGTAACAAAGAAGGGCGGCTACTGCTACGTTCAGGCAGGGCCTCTGTATCTTTCCCCGTTCGGCCACCACATGTTCGGTTATTATGACGATTTTCCGTGGATACATCTGAGGATGTCAAAGGAAGAGATAATCGCCTATTCTGAAAGAAATGGCATAGGCGCGGCCATAATGAAGAACCTGAACGTCGGCGCTGACCAATACGTCAACGCCATGATCAATCAGGGACACGTAAACGGATTGAAACTCTCAGACTACCGTTTATCCGAGTTCATGCGCTCAGAGGACTGTCTGTTCATACAATATATCCCGTCTTTCGAGGGCAAAGACCTTCTCACCGAGGAAATCTCCAAAGAACTCGCGCACCTCCCACCACAGGACCTCATTGCCCACGGCTTTGAGCTGCTTTTTCAAGTCAAATAATAAAGGCCGTGATGCGTGACCGTGACCGTGAACCGTAGAAGCCCCCTGATAAAGGGGATTTAGGGGGTTGCATCCTTTCACGGTCAACGGTCACGGTTCACGGTTTCTAAGATTTCCCTTGACTTGATATTTCTAATGGAATTTAATTGATAGCTCGTTCGCGTAAGACCTCGTTCCTTTCGACGCTGAGGCGTTTACCTTGTGTTCGGCAATATGACCTCCAAAGATACTCAAAAGAAAAAACGCATCCTCGTTTTGTATTATTCGCAGACTGGGCAGCTCACCTCAGCCGTGCGTTCCATGTTGAAGCCGCTTGATGACAACGGTCTTGAATTTGACATAACATGGGAGAATCTCCAGCCGGAAAAACCCTATCCCTATCCCTGGCCATTTCTGGAATTTTTCAACGTCTTTCCTGAGTCCGTGCACATGATAGCGCCTGCGATGAAGCCGGTTTCCTTTGACAAGGACTCAAGGTTTGATCTGATAATACTCGCCTATCAGGTATGGTTTCTCTCGCCGTCGCTGCCGATAACCGGGTTTTTGAAATCCGAGGGAGCCGCGGTTTTACGGGATACCCCCGTAATAACATTGATTGTTTGCCGCAACATGTGGTTAAATGCTCAGGAAAAGGTAAAGGCGCTTCTCAAGGCCGCAGGGGCGCGCCATATAGATAACGCCGTTTTAGTGGATCAGGGGCCGCCTCTTGCCACGTTCGTTACAACGCCGCGCTGGCTTCTGACCGGCGCAAAGAACGGGTTCTGGGGCGTCTTCCCGCCGGCAGGGGTGGCTGGCTCGGACATAGCCGGTGCGTCGCGTTTTGGCCGCGCCATTGCGGACGCGCTGAAAAGGAGAGGCCATAAGCCTTATGGCTCGATGCTTTCCGGGCTTGGGGCGGTCAAGGTAAACCCCAACTACATTGCCAGCGAAAGGATTGCCCAT
>JBBTCG010000156.1:0-4676 GCA_038043305.1 Deltaproteobacteria bacterium
AATTCCTTTCCTTCCTTATGACAATGTTATATGAATCAAGCGGCACTGGCATGGTGGAGCAGTAACGGGGTACAAATCAAAAACGTCTTAAACTCCTCCCCTTTTTTCAAGGGGAGGCTGGGTGGGGTTGAGCTTCTAAAGACTGAAAACTTCCTCCCCCTGCCCCTCCTTGGTAAGGAGGGGCAGGGGGACTTTTAAGCATCACGCATCACGACCTTTAAGCCTTGCCCTTGTCTTTCACGGTCACGGTCACGGTTCACGGTCTTTCACACATACAATCTCGCCAAGCTCAACGAACGGGCTGTCGGTTGAAACAACACTCAGTTCAAAGACGCACCTCGCGCCCATGTACTCGCTGCTTCCGGCATAAGCGGCCGCGGCCTTCGCGGCTTTTTTCCCACCCGTAAGCGCGGCTCCGGCGGATAGAGCGGCGCATCCCTCGCCCGTTGCCGCCGGGGATTGAACCTCCTCAAAATAAAAGTCGCCGTCCCGGCCGGTGGGAAAGGTTATCGTGCCCGCGCCGGTCTGAAGCGACACATCCTGAAACTCGATTGGCTTTACGCCGTCGCTCGTTTGCGCCTTGAGCACCCCTGTGTACGATACCGCCTTCCTCACGTCAAAGGACAGGCAGGAGCCGCTTCTGAGCGGCGGAGAGACGAACTTCATTGCGCTCTCCATCCTGTAGTCCATCGGCACGTCGCTTGAATCAATGGACACCTGATTGTCGTAATATGAGTTGAGCACGGGCACGAAGACGACCCCTTTTGAGTCCGTCTTTCCAATCCGCTGATTGTTGACGTAGGCGCGCACACCCTCTATATCGCCTACTTTAATCATGGCAAAACTGTCCGTTATCGGCCTTGTGAGGGCAACCGTATCCCCGACATAAGCAATCGCACCGGCGGCTGAGAGATCATACATCTCATAGCCCTGTCCGTGGCCGCTCGCCACCTTCACGTCAGCCCTATACAGCGCAGTGGCCGTGTTGACGTTGAGCGCGGGATTGAGAAGATATGACGCGTCAGCGCCTGCAACGCCGTTTCTCTCAGTTGATACCCTGTAGCCCCACCCCTCGGAGTTGGCCGGAGCCGGCCTTTGCGCCTGAACGTTCAACGAGCTTGAGTCTCTCGTCTTTTGATAGTTCGTTGATACCGAGGAGTCTTTGTCAAAGTAATAGACAAAGCCAAGAAACGCCTCCGTTGAAGAGCGCGCCTCCACCCTTCTTTTTAAAGTGGCAAGCACGGTTGCCGTGCCGAAAACGCCCTTGGAATATGACAGCGTAGTTGTCTTCGAGCCGGAGCCTGTGTACCTTGCGCTTATCGAATAATCCAGCGAAACGCTGCCGTAGCGCTTGAAGCCACGGCTTATGCCCGCTCCGGCCTCGTACTTGGAGGTTGAGCGCGCGCCGTCAACTATGTTCGCATAGTTTGAGCTGAACCCCCTAAAGAGCAGCCGCGTGCTTGTATCCTTGCCCTGATAGTTATGATTGACCGACGCGGCAGCGCCTCCGCCGGATTTGCTCTTGCCGGCGACAACGGCAGTTGAAACCAGCCCCAAGTCCAGTACCGGAAAGATGAACTCCGGGCCGATATGCACCACGCCCGCGCCCGTCTCGGCCTGAGCGCCAATGGTAAGCGAATCCGCATAGCCGTAGCGGTGGGAGAGCGCAAACGCGGCATGGCCGTAGGTGTTGCTCTCCGCGCCGTATGATTTGCGGATAAGCCCGCCGTTATAACTGTACTCATGGAGCCCCTTCTTGAGCATCTTGTCGGTCTGGTAGAATGGATGGACGATCCTTTGCACGTTGCCGAAGGCGTCCCTTATAAGCACCTCCACCTTGTGCGCCCCCGTGGTGTAGGCGATGTTCCTCAGATCAAACCCGCCCGGGGCGACCTTGTCGCTCCTCAACTTTATGTCGTCAACGTAGACCTCTACGTCGGAGGCCGTCTCGGAAAGGCCGCTTACGTTCAGCGTAGGGTACTTAGTGAAGTACGGATCCATCCTATAGGACTTGGAAAGGCTGAAGCCCCCCATGTTCACCGTACTTCCAAGGTCTCCGCTTGAAGCAAAAAAATCTCCGGCAACCACCCTCTTAAGCTCAGGCCGGTCGTCAAACGTAAGGTTAGTTTGGAGCCTGACGAACCTTGACGACAGATCATCGGACGTGTAGGACGTGTCGGTCAAAAAAAGCATGTCGCTTGACCTCAGGCCGAGCTGATTCGTAATGTTAAAGCTCTTCATCTTCATCGAATCGCCGCCGAGATAGCCCAGCTTGTAGTTCAAAAACGCGCTTGAATCCTTTGGACGATAGACACGTTGCGGCCTTGCGGGAGCAAAGTCTATCGTGCGCCGGGGAAATAGCTCGGCGGAGGCGGTCAGATCAAGGGACAAATCCTTCTCGTTGAATCTATAGGGCAGGCCTTTCATGGAACGAAGCGAGATAAACTATTCATTGTCAATAATGGACTTGGCCCCGGACAGGTCAATGAAGCCAATGGAGGCGAGGTCGCCGGTACGCACGAGAAAATCACCGTCATCCTCCATGACGACGAAGTTTTCCCCTTTGACCTCCATATTGACGATGACGTTTACTACGATGGTTTGAGCGGCGCGGGAGTTAAGAGGCGCAAACACCGGCAATAGGATTACGATGAGAAGGAAAAGCAACCAGGCAAAGCGGCTGGGCCGATAAGTCAGGCAAAAGGCTCTCGAGGCTTGTTTAAGGACGGCACATAGCCTCATTGACATTGATATTACCGGTCAGATTGAACTTGTTGGTCTGCACCTCGACGGTAAGCGCCGCGATATCCTTGCATGCGTCGCCTATTTGCGCGGAATACAGCCTGCTTGAGCCGCCAAGGAGATACCAGCCCGTAAGGTCTCTTGAGAATACCTCCTCGCCCTTGACGTTGGCGCCTTTAACGGATATTGCGGTTATGGTGAAGTGGGTGTTGCCCTCATTCCTTACCGGTACTTTCAAAACTCCGCCGGAGAGTTCAAGACCAACGAGCGCGCCCTTTGGCTCTTCCTTGACCGGCTTTACAAAAATCGGTACGCCGAATCTTATGGCAATGGCTACCTGAGCGCCCGGCGCCTTTTTAGGCTGCGGTATCTCCTCTATGAACACGCGATAGGTTTTTTCCTTTGCAATTGCCGGGGCCTTTAAGCCGACGCGCAGGATCCTTTCCTCGCCGGCGTTTATCGTCATTATCCTCGGAAAATATATCAGGTCATTGGACTCTGTGTAGACGTCCTTGCCATCCGCGTCCTGAGTCCATTCAAAGAGCTTTATCTGCGTGTTGATCCGCTCCGCGCCGTCGTTCACAACGGTAACGAAGCCGCTCTTAGTGTCCTTGTCAAGGTCAATCCGTATCGGAGAGACTTTGAAAGTGCCCGCCTGAGCCCATCCTGAAAAGAGGAAGGTAAGCATCACAACCGCTGTCAAGACAGCGGCCAGAGAGCGGCATCTGTTTCCGATAATAGTCATTTATGGTAATATATCAGGGTTCGAGACGGTTTTCAAGAGAAACGTCTTGAAAGGCCGTGATGCGTGTGCGTCGAACGTGAATCGTCGAAAAGATTCAACCACCCCCCTAAATCCCCAACCCCCACCCCCCTAAATCCCCCTTATCAGGGGGACTTTTACGGTCACGGTTCACGGTCTTTATCTTTTTCCTCCCTTTTCCAGACTCTCCTTGAAATGCACGTTCACGTTATCCAAAGAGCAAAAGCTCCCGCACATGGTGCAGGTATCTGAGTTCTCTGGGGAGCGGCTGGCCCGTATCTCCGAGGCCCTTTCGCCGAAGAGGCCGAGCCTTGTCTGCGCCTCCCAGTTCAGGTCGCGTCTGGCCTTTGACATCTCCATGTCCCTTTGCTTTACGCCGGCAAGCTTTACCATGTCTCCGGCGTGCGCCGCAATCCTTGCGGCCCTCACGCCCTCGATGACGTCCTGCTTATTGGGAAGCGCCAGATGTTCGGCTGGGGTAACGTAACAGATGAGATCGGCCCCGTACCTCGCGGCCTGAGCCGCGCCTATGGCCGCGGATATATGGTCATAGCCCGCGGCAATATCGGTTGTGAGCGGGCCTAAGACGTAAAAGGGCGCGTCGTTGCTCATCCTCTTTTGAAGTTTTACGTTGGCCTCGATGTCGTCAAGCGGCAGGTGCCCTGGCCCCTCGCACATCATCTGGCAGCCCATTTGCTGCCCAATATCGGCAAGCTCGCAGTTGATGAGAAGCTCTTGCACCTGTGCGCGATCAAGGCTGTCATGCACGGCTCCGGCGCGCAGGCCGTTGCCCAGCGACAGGACGCAGTCGTACTTTTTCAATATTTCAACCACGCGGTCGAACCTCTCATACAATGGATTCTCCCTGTTGTTCCTGAGCATCCAGCCCGTCATGTACGCCCCGCCCCTTGAGACAAGCCCGCCGTAGCGGTATCCCTGCCTGTTCAATCGCTCAATGGTAAGCCGGTTGATGCCGCAGTGCACGGCCATGAAGGATATGCCGTCCGCGCACTGTCTTTCAATCACGTCAAAGAGCAGTTCGTCAGTCAGTTTATTCGGGTCGCCGTATCTCTCTATGGCCTCCTTGAACGCCTGATAAAGAGGCACGCTTCCGACCGAAATGGAGGTCGCGGCAAGCACCTCTTTTCTTATGGCGTCCAGATCGCCTCCG
>JBBTCG010000157.1:0-23915 GCA_038043305.1 Deltaproteobacteria bacterium
CGGAGCCTGCCCCCGAATGTTTTAATCGGGGGGCCTACCTTTCTTTCAAGAAAGGGTGCTTGCCGCACGGGCAATATAAGTTTTCGCCAGCCTTGGTGTTTATTCCCTATTAAAGTTCTTTGGGCTTACCTTTCTTTCAAGAAAGGTAAGTAATCCTTCGCGTACTCGATATAATTGGCCGCTGATTTCTTGATGCGTTCGATCTCATCCGGCTTCAGTTGGCGCACCACCTTGCCGGGTATGCCCATGACAAGGCTCTCCGGCCCAATCTTCGCGCCCTCGGTAACTACGCTGCCCGCGCCGATTATCGAGTCGGAACCTATATCCGCGTTGTCCAGCACTATTGCACCCATGCCGATAAGGCACCTGTCCCTGACAATGCAGCCGTGCAGTGTTACGTTGTGCCCAATCGTTATCTCGCCGCCGATAATGAGCGGGCAGGTGTCCTTTGTAACGTGCAGGGTACAGTTGTCCTGCACGTTGGTGCGGCTGCCGATACGTATGTAGTTGACGTCGCCCCTGATAACCGCATTGAACCAGATGCTTGAATACTCGCCTATCTCAACGTCGCCTATGACCTTGGCGCTCTCTTCGATATATACGGTTTCATGCACCTTGGGGCTTATGCCCTTGTAAGAGATCAACATTGCAGCCGCCTTGCCTTCGATTGTATGACCCTTACGGGTCTTGATTAAATTGCATCATAATATCAAAAGCAGGTACAAACCACAACTTACTTTTCTTTCTTGAAAAAAGAAAGGCCGCAAGGCGAACCCCCAACCCCCTAAATCCCCCTTATCAGGGGGACTTAGGGGGAGAGCCTTGCCCAGCACCCTGTTTTGCCTTCAGCTTCAACACGCGCTTCGTTGAGCTTGACAGCCTGTACATATCAGACCTTTTCACGCCGGGTATCCAGATGATATTCTCTCCGTTTATGATAAGAGGAATGACGCGCCTTTGGAGCGCGGGGATCTTCTTGTCAATATACAAATCCTTGACCTTCTTATGCCCGTGCATCCCAAATGGAATTATCCGGTCACCGCTCTGCATGGGTCTTGCCCTGATGCCGCCCTCGGACATCAAATCGTAATCAAAGTATACATTCGACTCGTCCGGCGAAAAATGCGCAGGGGCAGACCTAACGCCGATTATCGAGGCCTTGATGCTTATCGCCGCCTCCTCAAGCGCTGTAAGTCCGGGAACTTTAAGTTCACTCTGGTAAGTCTCCGGCCTTGATGGTCTGCTTGTACTGATAGCAACTCTATTATAAGTTCTCTTTAACCACACCCCGGGTTGGCGTATGACCGCATTCGGTTTCACGGATTTTATCATCTCAATAAATTGCTTTACATAATGGCTATAACTCTTTGAATCACCAGCCAAAAGATGGATTGCGGAGAGATAGACCCTTGAGATTATCGCGCTATGAAGTCCGGCGAGGACGGCGACATCGAGCAGTATTGTTTTGGAGTCAACGTCTCTCGTAATCAAGGCGGCTTGAAAGGCCTTTTGAGCCTCAATGCCGATATACTCGTCATCCGCCCTCAAAAGGCTTACAGTCCTGCTTATGGTCTCGGCAATATTCGGGTTGTATCGCCTTGCGATGTAACGAATCAGATGATGCCTGACGTCGTTACGCAGGTACTTGTCGGTCATGTTTGACGAATCAACGACATACTCGATGTCATTGGCCTTTGCATAACTATTAATCTCAGCTCTTGACAGATCAAGGAGCGGCCTGATAAACAGCCCCCTTTTCGGTTGAATACCGGCAAGCCCGGAAAGCGACGCCCCCTTTATAAGCCTCATTAGCACGGTCTCGGCCTGATCGTCAAGATTATGCCCGGTTGAAATCCTGTCGGCGCCGAACTTCAGCGCAGTTTGCTCAAGAAACCTCCTTCGCTCAAGCCTTGCCGCCTCCTGAACGGATGAGCCTGCAAGCGCGCCTCGCCTCAGAGTCTTTACATGAAAACGCAGACCAAGCCGTCTTGAGAGCGCCCTTGTAAAATCCATGTCGCGTCCGGCTTCAGCCCCTCTAAGGTTATGATTCAGGTGAGCGACGACGAGCCTGAGCGAATACTCCTCCTTCAAAGATGCAAGAACGTGAAGCATGACAACGGAATCAATGCCGCCTGAAACGGCGCACACGACCGTATCGCCCGCCTTGAGCATGGCACTATACTTAATCGTATTACGGACTTTTAGGGTAAGCTCATCTCTTTTCATGAGGTTTGACGGGCATTATATTACTTTGAGGCGGTATTAACAAGTGTTGAAGACACGCATGGGAACAGGCGGAAATATAGGGAAATGGATAGAAGCGGGCGATTACAAGTCCTTGAACGTTGACCGATTAGACTGCGGCGTCAATGATGTCTCGCGGTCCTGTCGGAATGGATCATCAGATCAGACGGCCTGACGTCGGACGGGGTAAGGATGCCGCACTCCATAAAGGCGTTTACGACTTCAGGGTCGAACTGCGTACCCTTGCATCTCCATATTTCATCGCGCGCGACCTGCACGCTCAGGGCACTTCTGTACGGGCGCGTCGAGGTCATGGCATCGTAGGTGTCCGCAACGCTGAACACCCTTGCGGCCAAGGGGATGTTCCTCGCCGACAGGCCGTTGGGATACCCATTGCCGTCCCATCGTTCGTGATGATACAGGACGACCTCTTTTTCAGCGGACATGAGATTCAACGGACGCAGTATCTCCTCGCCGCGCAGGACATGGAGCCTCATCAGCTCGCGTTCGTTTATCGTAAAACCGCCCTTCTTCAGCAAGATGTCGTCCCTTACGCCTATCTTTCCTATGTCGTGAAGCGGACCGGCGAAGCCGATGCTGTTTATTACGTCCTTATGGCATCCGAACGCTCCGGCTATCTTCAACGCATATTGGGTTACCCGGTTTGAATGATCCCTCGTGTAGGTATCCTTCGCGTCAAGCGCGTTGATGAGGGAATCTATCGCGCCTACTATGCTTGAAAAGATGTTTTCGGAAAGGGCGATGTTTTCCAGTTTGAGCGAGGCCTTTGCCGCCAGATTCGATAAAAGCGCCACCGCGTCGCTTTTGAGTTCAAGAGCGCGCTCCTTGCAGTTGAGGCCAAGGAGCAATAGCGCCTCCTTGTTTATCATCATCGGCACGAGAAGGAGCGGCCTTCGACTGTGCCCTCCGCTGGTATCCGCGCAAAAACGGGCGCGCATCTCGTCGTCCGGTATCAGATAAGAATAGCACCTGTTTTTTATGACGCTTCTGAACGGCTCCTCGTCGGCCCTGACCCTAATGCCAGTTACAGGGCTGGCCGCTCCGAATCCGGCGCTTGCGCGTATGGTAAACTCAGAGCCGCCATGCTCGGCGGCCATGATAAAGGCGCTGGTCGCATCGGCGATGATCAGCCCCAGGTCCATAGTCTTTCTATAGATTTCCTCGCGCTCGGTTACATCGTCGAGCGTCTCGCTTATCGTATGCAGTATGGACAGTTCCTTTATCTTGTCCTCGAGCCTGTGTCTGGCCACGTCCGGCATCGCGCGCACGGACAAACCGGCGTCGGACTCATGAGCCGTTGGATTGGAGTTGAAAACCCTTGCCCCGTCAATGGCCTTACGGACCGTTATCTCAAGCTCCTCGGCCTTGAAGGGCTTTGAGAGAAAGTCAACGGCCCCTATCTTCATGGCCTCCACGGCAAGGTCTATGGACGGATACCCGGTTATCATAACGACCGGTACGCCGCAGGCCAGTTCCTTGGCCCTCTCAAGAAATTCCATGCCGTTAAGCCCGGGCATGTTTATATCGGCGAGGATCAGAGAGTATCTGTTGGAACCGAGATCGCAAAGCGCCTGCTCCGCGTCGCTAAACTCGCTAACCAGCCAACCCTTCCGAGAGAGCATCTCGCCGATGACTTCACGCACCGCGTCGTCGTCGTCTACAAGCATTATCTTCGTCTGGATGGTCATAACTCAGCCTTGATGCGAGTCCGGTAGTATGGGGAAGTCTCTCAACGGTTAAGCGCCGTTGAAATGCAAATGCAATGAATGTTAGGTTACGCTGCGCTAACCCAACCTACGAAACTGCCAAGTCAGCATCTGAAATCAACGGGCTTCCGGCGCAAAACGCATTGCAATGACGCCTCAATCAGCCTCATCGCCAGAACCTCTGGTTTTACAGCGTATGCGCCACTGGCAATATTCGTCCTCAGACTGAACAACAACTTGTCGCGCTCGTCCATGGCCGCGTATCCGACGGCATTCAAGCGCTGGTCATTGCCGGTCTTTTTATTAACCATAACCGAAACCGACGCTCTGTCTATCATTATCGCATCTTTCTTCATCGTGTCTTTCTTTATGACTCGGTTGTATGCAACACGTAAGACGCTTCCTATACCATTTTATCGGCAAACGTCCCGGAAACTTTAACGGGACGCGGGCTGTAGGGCAACCTTTTAGGGTTGCGTCTCTCTCCGCGCAAGGCAAACCCCCAACCCCCTAAATCCCCCTTATCAGGGGGACTTTCACGGTTCACGGTCACGGTAGTTACACGGCCTTTCAGCCTTTTCTTGTCAGGAGCGAGGCCGCCGGCAGTCCGGAGCCGGTCATTGCGTTATCAGCGTCCTGCGGCTTCCTGTTCATAGGCACCACGACGCCGCCGGAGCGCGTCTTGAAGCCTGTAACAAGCTCTTTTAGTTCGGAGGCAAGACGCGCCATGTCCGCCGTTGCGCGGGACACCTCGGCTATCGCGGCCACGTTGCCCTTTGCAACCTCCGCGATGCTGTCCATGTTTTGCGTTATCTCATCGGTCGTTGAGCTTTGCTCCTCGGCTGACGTGGCGATATGGGTTATCATGCCGCTCACGTTCTCGACGCTCTTGACTATGCTCTTAAGGGAATCGCCGGCCTCGTTGGCCAGCCGTACGCCGTTTTCAACCTTTGAGGCGCCCTCGCCCATCGCGGCGACCGCCTTAGTTGTTTCGGACTGTATGGCCTTTATCATCTCGCTTATCTCTTTTGTGGCCTTTGTCGTTCTCTCCGCGAGTTTTCTTACCTCGTCCGCTACTACGGCAAAACCCCTGCCCTGCTCCCCGGCCCTCGCGGCCTCGATGGCCGCGTTGAGGGCAAGAAGATTCGTCTGGTCAGCGATGTCGTTGATGACCGACACTATGCTGCCTATCTCCTCGGAGCCTTTGCCAAGCTTCCTTATGGTATCGGCGGTCATGTTGGTAGACTCAGAGACCTCCTGCATTGCCTTGACCGCCTGATTGACGACAATGCCGCCTTTAATGGCGATGTCCTGTGCGTTTTTTGCCGATTCGGATACCTGTTGCGAACCCTTGGCAACTTCAACTACCGTGGCGTTCATCTCCTCCATGGCAGAGGCGACCTGCACGGTCTGGCCGGACTGTTTATCCGCGCCGGCGGCTATCTGCGTGGAGGATGCCGCGAGTTCCTCGGCCGCTGACGCAAGCTGGCTTGACGAATCGGTTATCCTGCCTATGACGGAGGACATCCGCACCGCCATCGAGTCAACGCTGTTGCTTAATCCGGTTATCTCGTCATTCAACTCCTTGCCGAGGAGCGTTACCTTCACATTCGACCTGAGCGACAGATCACCGTTCGCAAAACCGTCCACAGTCTCCTTTATCGCCAGAATCGGCCTCAACACCTGCTTGTTCGTCATCCAGATGAAAAATGCCGCGCATCCGGCGGACACGACGAGCACGAGCGCCATGAACAGCACGCCCTTCATGGCGGACTTCGTGGCTGCAACCGTTATTTCAGTGGTAAGCGCCTCAACGGCTGATATCATCTGAGGGGTATGCACGTTTGAAAGATCGTTGGTGAGCTTCAGGAAATCGTTCTTGTATTTAATCGTTGCGAGGACGGCGGTCTTTCGCTTTGCATACGCCGCCTCAATGCCGTTGAATTTTTCAAGAAGCGCCTTGTCCTTTAACGGTTTGAGACCGAGCGCGGCTGAACCGCTCTGCAACGCGGCAAGGTTAGTTTCAAAATCGGCCGCGGTGTCGTTTATCTGAGACGCGATCTCGTCAAGCTTATCGTTGGACCGCGTGTACCGCTCCAGAAGGTAGGAAACCTTCAAGGTCTTCATCCTCTGGGCGCCTGCAATGTCCACTCTTTTCCCGTTGCCGCCGTCCTTTAGAAGGCCCAAACCCGCAACGATTTCGTTGAGTCTGCCGATGAGCGGGAATGTCTCCTTATCAAGCTCGTTGACCGTGTCCCTCATCTTATCGCCCGCGTCCATCGCGGCGTTGAGCGTTGAGCGCATGGGCGTCCACTTCTGCATGACGCCGTTATACTTGTCAAGGGATGAATCCCCGGTTATCGGCGGCACGTCTCCCCAGCCCGTCTTCAATCTGATGAGCGCCTGATCGAACTCGGCCATCTTTGTATGAAAGACCTCTTCCAGCGCGTCCTCCCTGTTCATGATATGCCGGTTCAGGACGTAGTTTATCTCGATGGAGCGCTTTTTTAACGCGGCCACCTCGACTATCTGCGTGTATTTCTTGCTCATCTCCGTTACGAGAAGATAGACTATAGGTATCTGGATGATAAAAAGAAGTACGAGAAAAAGATAGCTCCCTAAGAGCCTTGCCTTAACGGAATGTATGCTCATAAAACCTCCTTGGTAAATCTGAGACTTAAATCAACGACGACCTGTTCGTCAAACCGCCGCCTTGCCGAGCGCGTCTTTTTCGGATCTGCTGAGAATCTTTGAAACGTCAAGCAGTATAAGGAGCCGGTTGTCAAGTTTCCCGACGCCTTTTATATAGTCAGACTCGATGTTCGTAACAAGCGCTGGCGGCGGCTCAACCGTGTCGGCGTTGATACGCAAGACCTCGGATACGCCGTCAACCTTAAGTCCGACGGTAACGCCCTCTACCTCAACGACGATAATCCGCGTGGCGCTCGTATCCTCGGCATCAGGCAGTCCGAACCTTTTTCTCAAATCAAGAACCGGTATCACCCTGCCCCTGAGATTTATGACGCCCTCTACGAAATCCGGCGACCTTGGCACGCGCGTAAGCTCCATGTGGCGTATTATCTCCTGAACCTTCAATATGTCGAGAGAAAACTCCTCCTGCCCAAGCCTGAAGGTAACGAGCTGCAAGACCTCCTTTTCCTTTGTAGCCTCCATATCAGCCTCCTCTATGAGAGATTGCGCGATTTGTCATCAAGTCATAGGCTGCCATGCACAAAAAAATGTGCACTCACTACAAACATAGCACGTTTATATCATGTTGACAATCTCAGCGGCAATCTTGTCGAGCGCAAGCACCTTATCGGCCATGCCAGCGTCTATCACGGCCTTGGGCATGCCGAATATCGTGCTTGTCTGCTCATCTTGCGCTATGGTTTTGCCTCCACGCTGCTTGATGGCCTTCATGCCTTCAAGACCGTCATGCCCCATGCCGGTCAATATCACGCCAAGCGAGCGTCCGGGGTAACAATCAGCGACCGAGCTCATTGACACGTCCACGGAAGGCTTATACAGCGCGTCTCTCGGATCATCCGACAGTTCAACGCAAAAATTGGTGCCGCCTTTGCGTTTAATCCGGGTTTGAACGCCTCCGGGGCTTAGAAGCACCTGCTTGGCCTTTATAATCTCGCCGTCCTCGGCCTCCTTGACCGGGAGCTTGCATAGCGAATTAAGGCGTTCCGCGAATGAACCCGTGAATGCCTTTGGCATGTGCACCGCGATTAAAAAAGGGGTGTCAAGGTCAGCCGGCAGGTTGGAGAGCACCTCCTGAATAGCCCTTGGCCCGCCCGTTGAAGCGCCTATTGCGACAAAGCCGATCTTTTGCGTGCCGTAACGCTTGTTAACGGCTATCTGCGAGTCAGGTTTTCTGAATGCCCGCAGCCAGTGCCCTGTCCTGCCCCTGTGTCCCACGGCCTTTACCTTGGCAATGAGTTCATCCTGAATCTTCAAAATGTCGAGAGCCGACGAGACAAGGTTCTTGGAAATATAATCCGCCGCTCCTCTGTCAAGGGCGTCGAATGTCGCCTGCGCGCCCTCAAGAGTAAGGGAACTGACAATCAATATCGGCGTCGGGAACTTCTCCATTATCAGACGGGTTGCCTCAAGCCCGTCCATCTTGGGCATCTCAACGTCCATTGTTACCACGTCCGGGGAAAGGGAGGCTGTCATCTCAACCCCTTCGGCGCCGTCGCGGGCAAGCCCTACGACCTCTATATATGGGTCGGTCTCCAGCATCTGCTTTATCACCCTTCGCATGAACGCGGAATCGTCAACAATGAGCACCTTTAGCTTTAGCACTGCTCCCACACCTCGTGAACAATCAATGTGCGTATGCTCTGGCTGCAGTTTCCAGCAGCCCTGCCACGTCGAGAATGAGTATTACGTTTCCGTCGCCCGTGATGCACGCCCCGGCGATGCCCTCGGTGCCCTTGAGATATTCGCCCATTGACTTCATGACTATCTCTTCCTGGCCGTTGAGCTTATCCACAAGCAGCCCGAAGCGCCTCTCGCCTATGCCCGTAATGACGATATACTTCCATGCGGAGCTTCTCTCAACCTCGCGCGCCGAGACGAGCGCGCCGAGCCTCATGACCGGGAACACCCTGTCCCTAAGATGAATGACCTCTTTGCCGTTAACGGTCTTTATCTCGTCGGTTCGTATCCTGATATTCTCTATGACCGTGGACAGCGGGATGCCGTACACCTCTCCGTTGACCTCAACGGTCAGAGCCTGTATGATGGCCAGCGTCAGAGGCAGCCTAAACTCTATCTTCGTGCCTTTGTCGGGTTCTGACTCGATGCCGATGCTGCCGTTTATGCGCGATATGTTGGTCTTTACCACGTCCATGCCAACGCCTCTCCCTGAGAGGTTCGACACCTTCTTGGCGGTTGAAAAACCGGGGATGAATATGAGGTTTAACGCCTCCCTGCCGGAGAGCGCCTCGGCCTCCTCAGCCGATATAAGCCCCTTGTCCATGGCCGAGCGTTTTATCATTGACGGGTCCATGCCACGCCCGTCGTCGCTCACGGACACGAGGATATTCCTGCCCTCCTGAAAGGCTGAAAGCCTTATCGTGCCGATGCGCGGCTTTCCCTTTGATGCGCGCTCCTCCGTCTCCTCCATGCCGTGATCAACCGCGTTTCTTATAAGATGCACCAGCGGATCGCCTATCTCCTCGATAACCGTCTTGTCAAGCTCCGTCTCCTGCCCGGTAACGATAAGCTCGATTTCCTTGTTATGCTGTCTGGCAAGGTCCCTAACCATGCGCGGGAATCTGTTGAACACCTTTGCGATGGGCTGCATCCTCATCTTCATTACCGCGAGCTGCAAATCGGACGTAACAAGGTCAAGTGAGGCGAGAGCCTCGCCCATCTGCGAGGAAAGCGCGTCGTCAAGGCGGCTTTCGTGAACCTTTGAGCCGAGGCGGAGGAGTCTGTTCCTTGAAAGCACCAATTCTCCGGCAAGGTTCAAGACCGCGTCAAGCCTTTCGATGTCAACCCTGAGGCTCATCTCCTTGTCCCTGAGCGCCGCCTCCTGAGGCTCTTTTACATCCGGCTGCGAAAGAGCAGGTTTCGCCTCATCTTGTGCCTTATGAGGCGTGGGCCCGAGCACGGCCTTGAGCGCGTTTATTATCGGTTCGATATTCTCCTGAGCGTTATTCTTGTCCTTTATGTTCCTGAGGAGGAGTTTGACCATGTCAACGGAATGCAGCAGCGCGTCCATTATGGCCGCGTCGGCGAGCATCTCGCCCTTTCTGAGCCTGTTGAGCACGTCCTCAGCGGCGTGAGACACCTCGACCATCTGCTGGAAGCCAAGAAACCCGGCCGCTCCCTTGATGGTGTGCATTGACCTGAAGATGTCGTTTAGAAGTGTTGAGTCACGCGGGGACTTTTCAAGGGCAAGGAACTTCCTGTCAAGGCCGTCAAGCGTCTCCGCGGCCTCTACGATGAAGTCGTTTATAATATCGTCCATCTCGTTCAAGGACATTTGAGATTTACCGTTATCGGTTTAAACCTGCCCCCGCATGTCTTAAGCGGGGGGATAATTATTCTTGTACCTTCACTGATAACCGATAACCGTCCACTGATAACTGCCTTCTACGCGCCAAGCTCCCTCAATATCTTGTCAACGACGTCCTGATTCAATTTCATAGGCTCTTCTTTTTTGGCTTCGTTCAGCACGTCGAGCATATCCTTCTTGGTCTTATGAATCTTGCCCTTGTCCCCCACGATGTCAAATGTGAGCGCAAGCTCCAAAAGCCTGGTCTCGACCGATGAAAGGCTGGTCATTACCTTCTTCAACTTCTGTCCGGTCAGGTCCTGGAAGGAAAGGTTGGAGAATATCTCCATCAGGTCTTTTTTAAGTTTCATGTTTATGGCGCCAAGCTGGCCGATGGCGTCGGAGGCCTTGTCCTTGTTGTCGGCGCTTACGGAGATTATCCACTCCGAAAGCGATTTGATGAGGTACTGAGTCCTTTCCTGCTCCAACATCATGGACTCAAGGAGCGTTATGATGTTATTGGCCGCGTTCTCAAGCTCACCGGCCACGAGGTCTATCTGGCGCGAGGCCTCCGGGAACTTTTCCGTGCTGAGCTTGACCGTGGACTCGATGCTGTCCAGCCCGTTTCGCGTCTTGTCAACGAACTTGACGAGAAGCGCAAGTTCGTCTTTTACACGTTTTAATAGTTCACTCCACTCTGTTTCAGCCATCACTAAATCTCCTTTCAATGGCGACATAACCCGCCGACGTTATTTTTATTTCTGGGCTGCCTTGACCTTGGCAAGTATCGCGTCCACGCGCTCCTTCAATACCGTTGCCGTGAACGGCTTGACGATATAGTTGCTTACCCCGGCCTGCACCGCGTTAATGACGTTCTCCTTGGCGGCCTCTGCCGTTACCATAAGAACCGGGATATTCTTCAACGCCTCATCAAGTCTGACGGCCGTAAGAAGCTCCAGACCCGACATGTTAGGCATGTTCCAATCCGTAATCACGAACTCGATGCCGCCAGCCTTCAGTTTTTGAAGGGCTATCTCGCCGTCCTCGGCCTCCTCTATGTTGTGGTAGCCGATCTCCAGGAGGATGTTCTTGATTATCCTCCTCATGGTGCCGAAGTCGTCAACGACGAGGATCTTCATGTTTTGGTCGTACATGCCTGAAACCTCCTGTGGGTTTAAATAAATAGTATCGCGGGGCAGTGGAACAATAAAGGGATTTCTTCCAGCTTCATATCAGCTTTGACATCTCATAAAGGAGTTTTTGCGCGCTGAAAGGCTTTACGAGATAGGCGCTCACTCCGGCGGCCATGCCGGTTTTTATGTTATCATCGCCGCCCTCGGTTGTCACCATGATTATGGGTATTTCTTGGTACGCCTCGCCGGCCCTCAGGTTCTTTGTAAGCTCAAGCCCGTCCATCTGAGGCATGTTGAGGTCGGTAATTACAAGGTCTATCTGGTTCGAGGCCATGATCTCAAGAGCCTCGAAGCCGTTCGTGGCCGACATTATCTTGTAGCCGTTCGCCCTGACGATATAACTCAACAGCCGTCTCGTCATGTCGCAGTCGTCAATAATCAGCACCTTCTTGTCCATCTTGTCCATACGCGCCTCACGCCTTCTGGTAAACGAGCGACCTGTCAATGCTCACCGGCTTGAAAAGCCTCGTTATGTTATGGAGCGACTCTGAAAATCCCACGAACAGATACCCGCCCCTTATGAGGGAATCATACAGATGGCTCACGGCCTTCTTCTTGGAAACGTCGTCGAAGTATATGAATACGTTGCGGCAGAAGATGATGTCGAAACCGATAACCGAGCGGGTATCGCTTGCTTCCATCAGATTGATGCGCTTGTACCTGACAAACCCTTTTACCGACTCTTTTAAGGCAAAGGACTCTCCGCTGTTTGAAAAATATTTTTTCAGATAGACCTCAGGGGTGTTCCTAAGCGAATATTTGTCGTAATGGCCGGCCTCAGCTGCCCTCAAGACGATCTCACTTATGTCGCTGGCGACTATCTCTATTGTCCAGCCCTTTGCCGCCAGACCGGCCTCCATAAGGAGCATGGCCAGCGTATACGGCTCCTCGCCGGTTGAACAGGCCGCGCTCCAGACTCGGATGCTTTTAGACCCGCTCCTGAGCTTGTCTTCCATGATACGCGGCACCACACCCCTGCTGAAGACGTCAAGCTGTGTCTGATCGCGGAAAAAACTGGTCTCGTTCGTGACTATTACGTTGAGCAACTGCGTAAACTCTTTTTCGCGTTCAGGATCGTAAGTCAGGTAGTAGTAGTAGTCCTCAAAGGTCTTGAGACCCCTCACCTCAAGACGTCTTGACAGGCGGGCCTCTAACAAATACATCTTCGCCTCGGCGAAGGCGATGCCTGAGCGCGCATATATGACGTCCCTCAAAAGGCGGAAGGTCTCAGGCAAGAGCCTTGGCCTGTTGTCTACACCAAACGAGAGCATTTTATGGCCTTTAGCGCGGCTCCAAAAGCCGCGCGCACCGCGTCGTCCGGAGATTTAAGGAGTTTTTCCAGCGCCGAGGCGGCCTTGAGTCCGCCGATCCTCTCAAGGGCCTTTGCAGCCGCGACCTTTACCACCGCCTCGTCGTCGTCAAGCATGGCCACGACAGGCCCTTCGGCGTCCATATCCGCCATCTCGCCCAACAGAAGCACCGCATGGTGTCTTACCCACATGTTGTCGTCTTTAAGAGATTCAAGAACTGCCGTCTGGAGCCGGGCGCCGCTCCAGCCGCCGAGCGCCTTCAACACCGTGAGCCTGACACCGTCATCCAAGTCCTTCAATCCGCTTATTACGGTGTCTGCGGCGTCGGGAAGCCCTATCCTTGCAAGTGAATGGTAGACCGACTTTCTCACCGCCGCACTCGAATCGTGAACCGCTGATATAAGACGGCCCGAGGCCTCTTCGTCGCCGATAATGCCCAATGCCCGCGCGCTCATCTCGCGAAGGTCCGTCCTTTCAGAGTTTAATATGCGATAGAAGCCTTGACGCGCCTCTAAGGAAGGTATACCGGCAAGCGCGTCGGCTATGACGTCGGCAACGTCCCTGTATTTTTCCTCCACGAGCGCGGCAAACAGCGGTTTTACCGCCTCTTCACCGGCAAGGGAGGCCAGGGCGCGCGCGGATATGCCGCGCGCATGACCGTCTGAACTCGTCAATGAGGCCGCAAGCGCCTCGGACGCCTCCTTTGTGCCTATCGCCTCAAGGGCCGAAGCAACGTCCCTTAATTCGTGAGTATTGGCGGTCTTCATAAGCGCGGCAAGAGGCACGACCGACTCAGGCGGCCTTATGGCGGCTATCGCCTTTACGCATACCTTGAAGTCCATCCCGCCATTGGCCATCCTCAGATGGAGCATCGGAATGACGACTGAACGGTTTGCAAGCGCTATTGATATGACGATGTCCACAAGGAGCCTTTCCGTGTCGTCGTCAAGCTCTTTAAGACCGTCCAAAAACTTAAATATAAGGTCAAGACCGCTGCCGAGTTTAAGGAAGCCCACGCCTCTCAGAGCGTCCAGTTTAACGCGCTCGTCCCCTTCCCTGATGGCCGTTGCAAGGTATTTGAAATATATGCGCTTAAAGTCGTCGGAAGGCATAAATCCCGCGCCCGGAGACAACGCCTTTTCAAGGAGTTCGACAATCGCGCCGGTTGCGACGACCCTTCCTCCCTCTATGGCTGGTTCAAGTTCGACAAGCACTCCGGCCGCGTCGTCCGACGTTGCGATACAACTCAGGGCGTCAATGGCCGCTTCCATCAAAACGCCTTCGCCGGTTACTATGAGGGACAGGAGAGCCGGCTGTGCGCGCGGGTCTTTAAGGAGTCCAAGCCCCTCCACAGCGGAAAACCTCACCCACTCTTCAGGGTCGTTGACGGCCTTGATAAGCGCTTCCAACGCCCCTTGAGGTTTGAGATGCCCAAGGCATATCGCACTGGAGGCGCGCACATTAGGATTCCGATGACGTACTAAATTCAGGATATGCGCGCCCGCGCCGACTTCGTTGATGTTTTTAAGTATGTCTATTGCAAACTTGACTACGTCGTCGTCATCGTCATCCAAAAGAGCGGTTATGGTTGACGCAGCATCGTGCCCGGAGTGCTCAAGTATCTCTATCGCCATATTTCTGACGGAGGCCTCGTTGTCACGGAGAAGAGGCGCGATTGACTCGGCCACCCGCGTCCCGCCTATATAGATAAGGGCATTGAGCGCCGCATCCCTGACCCCGGGGTTTGAATCCCTTATAATCCTGACAAGCTCAGGGATGAAATCAGCAATTCGCCTCTCGCCTATCAAGGCACAGGCATCCCGGCGCGCAAACGGGTCTGCGTCAGATAGGCGATTTTTTATGGTTTCGATATCGTTCATAAGAGTCTTTAATCTCCCGTCAATCTCAAACATATAAATTATATGCTATTTTTTCAATAATATCACTTACCTTTCTTGAAAGAAAGGTAAGCCAAAGAACTTTAATAAGGAATAAACGCCAAGGCTGACGAAAATTTATATTGCCCGTGCGGCTTACACCCTTTCTTGAAAGAAAGGTAGGCCCCCGATTAAAACATTCCCTCGATAGAGACATTCGAGGGCAGGCTTGGGCAGGCTCCGAACTTTAATAGGGAATTAACCAATGGGCTGACGAGAACTTATATTGCCTCTCCTCGCCACTCACACCATAACACAAAATAGGCGACGTTACCGTTTACGCATTCGTAAACTCTCTGAGCCTTGATTTGAGTCTGTGCATGGTCTGGGTATGAAGTTGGCAGACCCTTGACTCGGTTATGTCGAGCACCTTGCCGATCTCTTTGAGGGTCAACTCCTCGTAGTAGTAAAGCGATATGATGAGCTTCTCCTTTTCGGGGAGCGAAGCTATTGCCTCGGCAACGCTCCTTTTAAGCTCCACGGTCTTCATCGCGCTCGCCGGGTCGCAGCCGTTCGGGTCTTTTATGCACTCCAATATGTCCATGCCGTCATCGAAATTTTTAAGCCCCATGTCCTCAAGATTCAGGACGTTTAAGGAGCGCACCTCGCTCAAAAGGGCGTTGAACTCCTCGGTCGTAACGCCCATTAGCTCGGCCACCTCATCTTCACCGGCCGGTCTGCCCGTCTTTTTCTCTATCGCGCCGTAGGCCTTTTCCAGACGATTGGACTTCTCGCGCATGGAGCGCGTCATCCAGTCCATACCTCTCAGTTCGTCCATTATCGCGCCGCGCACACGGATGGACGCATAAGTATTGAACTGCACGCCGCGGGACGTATCAAACCTCTCTACTGATTCGAGGAGGCCGATCATGCCC
This sequence comes from Deltaproteobacteria bacterium, assembly GCA_038043305.1. Lineage (GTDB taxonomy): Bacteria > Desulfobacterota > GWC2-55-46 > GWC2-55-46 > GWC2-55-46 > JACRCE01. The sequence continues at coordinate 15,303 of JBBTCG010000157.1, forward strand.
GCGCTTATCAGGTCATTGACGTCAATATGCTGCGGCAATCCGCCGGCCACCTGATAGGCGATTATCTTAACGATGTGCAGATGTTCCTCCAAGAGCCTTGACTTTTCCGGTTTCGCTACGGCGCAATATGTATTCATCGCAGTATTCATGACACGGTCCTTTTCTTTCTTTTTTTTAATTACAGCATACGTCTCCAGAAAAATTGCATCCCGCCCTTCATCATCGTGGGATAAGGAAGCTCCAGCACGACCCTTGCAAGTTCTTCGTAACACCTGCTCGCCTTAGAATCCGGGAATGCCTCCATGACAGTCATCTGGCGGCAGGCAGACCTCTGTACGTTTTCGTCAAACAACACGCATCCGAGGTAATCAACCGATACGTCGAGGCGCATGGCAGAGGCAAGGGCAATAACGTTCTTATAGACTTCAAGCCCATCCTTCCTGCTCTTAGCGCTATTGACAAGGAGCCTGAAAGAGCGCTCGCCGCGCTTCTTAAGGAGCGCCTTCATCAGGGCGCATCCGTCCGTGATGGACGCGCCTTGCGGCGTAACCACGACCATGATGTCGTGTGAGGCGCCGCTGAAGAACAGCACGTTGTCCGAGATGCCGGCTCCGGTGTCAATCAGCATGATGTCGAGCCGCTCGTTCAGGCTCTCAAGATGCGCGATGAGGGAGAGCCTCTCATTGGCCGCAAGGTTTGTAATCTCCTGAACGCCGGACGCGGCGGGCAGGATAAGTATGTTGTCATGCCCTTTTACCAGCACCTCTTCAATTGTCTTTGCCCCGCTCAGGAGATGAGTAATGTTATATTCCGGCTTCACGCCGAACAGCACGTCAAGGTTACCCAGACCAAGGTCCGCGTCCATCAAAAGGCTCCTCTTTCCCAGCCTCGCAAGCGCGACCGCAAGATTGGCAACTGTATTTGTCTTGCCGACCCCGCCTTTGCCGCTGCTTATGGATATAACCCGTGTTGGCATCTGACGTTCAACATGCACATTATCTTGGGCATTATGTCCAGTCTCTTTAAGCATAAGTTCTCCGGCTTGAAGAACGAAGATTATCGGTCGAGGTATAACTTCTGCAACCTACGTGCCAACATAAATACGCCATTGCGTATTATGATAACTATCTAATAAAGTTGGATTTTATTTGTTTGAAGAGGGTTTCAGGGATATATCCGTAATTACTGATACAGCTCAATGTCAATAATTTGATTTAGATAGTCAGAAAAATGACACCGAACGACAGGCGAGCTAGCTAATACCAGCACGAGAAAGTGTGCATTCATCCATGAGAAGCGATGCAAGCTGCGCATAAATGCCGCACAAGATTGAATTGCATTGACATTTAACGGATACTTGAGTATAGTTTGGATTGAAGGTCGGCGGAACCACAAAGCAAGGAGGCGATAATCATGTCAAGACTTGTAGAAGAGCTTAAGAACGACCATAATGTGATTGTTGAGATGCTGATGGAGGTCAGCAAACTCGGTGTAAGCTCAAAGGAGGGAAAGGACAAGCTGATCTCGGCAAAACTCGGGCTTTTGTCGCACCTTAAAAAAGAGGACGAGACGCTCTATCCGGTGCTCAAGAAGGCCTCTGAGACAGACCCTGCATTAAAGCAGACGCTTGAACTCTTCGTGCGCGACATGGAGGTTACGTCAAAGGCTGTCATGCAGTTTTTTGATAAGTATTCATCGGGAAGCGCGGGCACTGATTTTGCCAAGGCGTGCGGCGCGTTGTTCTCCGACCTCAAGATGAGGATATGGAAGGAAGAAAATATCCTATACGCAAAATATGACGAGTTGAGCAAATAGCGGTCTTGGGGTTGCGTTGCGATTAGGTATGATACCCCCGCCATTTATGACGGGGGTATCATGCCTGCATCATCCGCATCGTCATCCGCCTCCAACATTCCCTTGCGCTTCATCTTTTCGATCAACGTAGTCCGGTTAAGGCCAAGGTACTCGGCCGCCTTTTTCTTTACGCCGCCAACCCTGCTCATGGCCGTCAGGATCAGGCCCTTCTCAAAATTATCCACAACCGCGTTAAAGTCAATACCCTCGGTCGGCATATTAATATTGCCAGCTAACACCGCAGTATCAAATGTCTTTTGCCGTATCTTATCAGGCAAGTCCTTAATGGTTATAGCGCTCCCGTTCTCCTTGAGGACAACAAGCCTTTCCACGAGATTTTCAAGCTCTCTGATATTGCCCGGCCAGTCATATTCCTGCAGTACCTTCAGCGCCTCAGGGGTTGGGCCTTTAATTTCTTTCTTCTTTAGCTGAAGCCCTTTGTCAAGGAAGTGCCTTAAAAGAATCTGTATATCGTCCCTGCGCTGGCGAAGCGTTGGCATGTGGATGGGTATTACGTTCAGGCGGTAGTAGAGGTCTTTTCTGAATTTTTTATCCTCAACGGCACGCTCAAGGTCCTGGTTGGTGGCGGCCACCACCCTTACGTCAACCTTAGTCGCGCTCCGGGCGCCTATCCTTTCAAACTCCTTTTCCTGCAACACCCTCAGCATCTTTACCTGAAGCGCCGGACTCATGTCCCCTATCTCGTCCAAAAATATGGTCCCGCCGTCAGCGGCCTCGAACCTGCCGACCTTTGCGGCTATGGCCCCTGTAAATGCCCCCTTCTCAAAACCGAACAACTCGCTTTCAAGCAGGTCTTCGGGTATGGCCGCGCAATTTATCGGAACAAACGGCTTGTTGCAGCGCGAACTGCCGTAATGCAGCGCCTTGGCGACAAGTTCCTTTCCTGTGCCGCTTTCGCCGAGGATCAATATGGTAGAGTCGGTATCTGCGACCTTCTCAATACCTTCCTTGAGGTCAACCACCGCCTGACTCGTGCCGATTATGGCCGCGGCGCAACTTTGCCGTATCTCAGATTTGAGTTTTGTATTTTCCGTCTTCAGGCGATGGTGTTCGAGCGCTTTTTCGAGGGTAACAAGCAGTTCATCCTTGCCGAACGGCTTTTTAAGGTAACTGAAGGCACCGACGCGCATGGCCTCAACAGCGGTCTCTACCGTGGCATAGCCTGTAAGGATGATTGTCTCAGTATGGGGGTTTAAGGACTTGACCTTCCTGATAACGTCAATGCCGCTCAGACCGGGGAGCCGCAAATCCGTCAGGATCAACTTGAAGTTATTCTCTTTATGGAGCCTAAGCCCTTCTTCGCCGGTGGCAACAGCCATGACGCTGTAGCCCTGCATCTGAAGTATCTCGCAGAGGCAAAGCCTTGAATTCTCGTCATCGTCAATGAGCAGTATCTCTCGTTGTGCCATACTAACGCTCCAGGTGGATACCAAAATGCTGACCAAATATTTATTATTATACGCGAAATGAAAACTGATGTCAATATTTTGGCCTGCCTTTTTTGAAAAAAAGCCTGCCCCCGAAGGTATCTATCGGGGGGTAGGCCAAAGAACTTTAAAAATAGGGAATAAGCGGACGAGCTGACGAATACTCATATTGCCCGTGCAGCACTTCACTGCTTTTATTTGACATTGCTCCTAAAAACACGCTATTGTTTCAGTCATGTCAAAAATAGCAAGGGTCTGCGCCGTAAATTATCCTCATCATATAACGTAGCGCGGTAACAATAAGGAAAAGGAATAAAATAGGGAAGTGTCCCTAATTATTTCCAATGTAATTTAGAGTGCGCCTAACGACACCATTGGGCACACATAAGGAGGTAGCTCATGCCGGGTTCATCCTTGCATATCGCCATCGCAGACCGTGTAGCCGATTATCTTCAGGATTTGAATGAGTGGAACTCTGGTGCGCAGTTGCCCAATTTCAGCGGGCCTACCCCTAAAGAGTTGGCCGCCCTTGCAAAAAAACATCCAAATTATTTTGCTTTTGGCGCCGTAGGACCGGACTTTTTTGCGTTGCTCCCGGATTTTCGTTCTGTGTGCCTCTTAGGTAAACGTGTTCCTATTGCAAACCCACTCATAGGCGTTGTGGACTTTGTCATCGAGTTCTTTGAAGCCTTGGATCCCTTTATTGAGAAATACGAACGTTATCTTGGCCCAATCGCACAAGACATTGAAGAAGCTATTAGCCGGTCAACAGGAGATCTCAGTAGTACGGTAAGCGATATTTTAGGCGAGCTCGTTTCACTCGTGACCAACGCTCTTATCAATCTGGCTGAGCAAGCTAACGATTGGTGGGGGTTGTTTTCGCTGGGGCTTAATAAGGGTTACGACAACCAAGATTTTTTTTGGATGGATATGTTGCACTACCGCAATACCAGTCAATTCGCACAGAATCTTTGGCAATTGGCGGTAGAGGTTGAAAATGCAGCCGCCCCGGACGATGAGGAGACTCGGGCAAAGGCGGAAAAGCTGAAGGCCTATGCGCTGGGCTACATGACTCATGTGGGCTCAGATGTGACCGGGCATCCATATGTCAATGAAAAAAGCGGCGGTCCTTTCCGTACGCATTGGCAACGCCATCATCTGGTGGAAAATCATATAGATGCCAAGACCTATGACGATGACTTCGGTAGTCAAGCTATTTACAATATGCTGACAGAATCAGCGCGGCATTATCGTATCAGTTTTACTGAAAAAGGTGGCGATGGCCCGACCCCTCCGTCTTATCCGCCGGGCGATGACAGTTTACGCGGTTTATATGTCCGTCGTCGTCATCTGGACTTAGATTCCGACATGCCGGATGATCTGTCCAAATTTATATTCGACTGTATGGATAAAACCTATGGCACTCAAGCTCAGGTTAATATTCATAATTTTCCTCGTAGTACGCCCGACATTATTCAAGGCGGAGATGGCCGTCCGGACCCCGACGCAATTAAAAATACCTACGCAACTTTTTTCCGCTACATGAAATTAACAACCTTGGACGGTTTTAATCACGAGAAACCCGAGCCACCGGTTTTTTTCCCTAATCTCGATTTTCCAGCGCTTACTGATCCCCATGATGATCCGCCAGGGGAAAGCGACCGTGGCATGGATTTTCTTGATTGGCTCTTGGCAATTCTTCGTTTCGTTCTTTGGTTGTTGGCCGTGGCTATTTGGATTGCCACGATCATTCCAGCAATCATCTTGGACGTAGCCACATATGGTCCCCGCTTGGCGGCTTACTATGCGATTCAGTTACCTTTGTACAACATGCTGAAAGCCCAGCGGGCTGTGATGGTTATGACCGGTTATCTTTATCCCATGCAGGATGAGATTGATATAGGATTAGTCCAGTTGGGCACTGGTTCTCAAAAATTATTTAAGGAAATGCTTAGTGCCATGGACAACATCTTCGGCATTGGAGATGCCGGCGCTGGCACCTCTGAGACCGAGCCGGTTCCGGATAAAGAGTACCCTCGTCAGCAGACGAAGGACGCTGATGATAATGCCATCGAGTTTCATCATCCTTGGGTTTACCCTAAAGCCCCTGTGGAGCAGTGTCATAGCTTTGCCGGCCCTTACGAGTCTGGCTCTTTACCGCATCTGTTGGAAGAGACGAACTTCCCCGGTAGTCAGATTATGCGAGTTCGCTACGAACGTGCGATAAACCCGCAACAGACCGATCAGATCAGTTTCGATCATGCGGATAAAAACAACCACTTGGGAGACCCTGTACACTTCAACGCATACTTGATGTGGCAACTCACCCGTTCGGATTTTAAGGACACGGATACCAGTAGCATTACGGATTGGAACATGGATGCAGACCGGGGTTATGCCTACCATTGCTGGGATTGGAACCGCCACTCCGCGCCGGCTGAAGGTGAGCCTCTGGATGCGGCGCACTGGGTTTTAGAGGATTTAGAAGGTCATAAGTATCTGGAGCCATGCACTCCTCCGCCTCAGGCACCAAAGAAAAGTGATGGATGTTGCCCTGCCCCGCAGGATGAACCAAATCCGCACAAACCATTGGGACTGCACTATCTTACTCAAGAAGATCCCGGTTGCGATGTGGAAGTGGTTTGTGCGAGAGATAAAAAGAGCGGTTAATATACGTGGAAGTTCCGACGACAAACCATGATTGACGACACCTGCGCCTGACAGGTTTAGGAGGATATTTGATGAAAAATGAATACCAAGGTCAACACAAGAACCCATGTGGCTGCGGTTGCCATGCGAGTAAAGTCATTGTAATTTGTTGCAACTGTCATCAAAAGGAAGACGATTGCGGTTGCAAAGATCGTAAGCCTTGTTGCGGAGAGGCTCGTAAACCCAACCGACCAGGCTCACCTCCGGCTCCAGGATGGAATGCAGGCGATGTACAGGGCAAAAATCCATTGGCAGGCGCCAAAGATGATAACGATAAAAAGCGTCTTTTTGACAAAGCCGTTATTGACATCCTGCGTACAGGGGGCGGCCCTAAAGGTCCGAAGTTCGGGCCAAGAAAAGACGAGTACCTTCCCTATCTTGTAGTGCGGGCCAATGCAGGCGACCGTGGCGCCCGACCATTATCAGGCGTTTTTTGGGAGAGCCCGGATATTTTTATAGCTCCTAACCTTGAAGCTGGAAACGCGCCTAATTCTCCTACGACGAGCGCAGGTTTAGCTCAAGCAGGCGTTCCCAATACCTTGTGGGTACATGTATGGAATTTGGGGCAAGCTCCGGTGTATAACGCGAGGGTTGAATTTTATTGGTTTGACCCGACTTTAGGTTTCAATGAAGCCGCGGCCAATCTTATCGGTGTGGCCTATGTGGATCTGGGGCATCGCAGCAGCGGAAAGGCGCATGCCTACGTAAAATGCCCGACGAGCTGGGTACCGCAGTTTTTAAACGGCGGACATGAATGCCTCATGGTGCGTTGTTTTGAACCGCTGACTGATCCCTTAGGACCTCATTCTTGGGATGCCTCGGATGATAGGCATGTTGGCCAGCGCAATATTCACGTTCAGAATGCCTCTTCACCGGCAGTGGTTCAGATGGCCCTTCGCTTAGGTTGCGGAGTTGGGCCGGGTCCAGCCAGCTTGGAAATTCACGCTATCGAGGCTTCTAAATTTCCGTGGCTTGCATTATTGGCCGGCAAAAAAAACCATGTTCTTCGCGAAGCAGCCAAGCCCCATGTGATTGCAGGGCTTTTGCCCCCGACCCTCTGGAGTAATCTGCACGCTCGGTACACATTGAAAAACTTGACGCCGGAGATCGCTAAGGGCTTTTTACGCTCCCGCATTGAGTTTGAAAGGGGTTGCGAAGAGTTGGAGGCTACGGTCTATGTAAGCGTAGAGGGCTTGGTTAAAGGCGAGTGCAAAGTTTTTAGGGTAGAACAGAGGGTATCTGGAAAACTGGTAGGCGGTTATACCATAATCACACGTAAAGATAATTAGAAATAATTAGGGACACTTGTCCCCTTCTTGACTTGCGGCACAATGCTGGTATATTCAAAAACAGCAAGCAATAGAACCGCGCCGCATGGAGGCGACATGAACGTTGGCGCGCTGAAAAAAATCTTCACCGTAAACCTTGGCGTAAAAAAGGATGAAAAAGTCCTGATCTTTACCGACCTTATAAACGCCGGTGAACGCTTATCAACAGAGGCAAAACAAAAACGTGAAAGGACCATTGCGCTCGCCCTTGACGCCGCTGAAGCGGGAAAGGAATACTGCAATACGGTCTATATGGACTTCTTGTCAGGGATGGGACACGGCAAGGAGCCGCCGGTAGAGCTATGGAAGGCCGCATTCGGCTCCACAGCCATAAATAGATTGATTGAAGCAGGGGTGCTCGACAGGATATTGAAAAAACAGGCGGACAGGGCATTACTAAAGGCCGCCGAGCGCATTATAAAAGAGACGGCTGTCTCGCCTCACGCGATAATCGCGCTTTCGCACTTTTCTACGTCGCATACGCGGTTCAGGGATTTTCTTACGAATATCATGCACACAAGATACGCAAGCATGCCGCTTTTCGAGGAGGATATGCTCGACGGAGCCATGAGCGCGGACTGGAACGAGGTCCATGACCGCACAAACCGTCTTGTCGCGATGCTTACGGAAGGCGAAGAGGTCTATATAACCTCGCACAACGGCACCTCGATCAGCTTTTCAATAAAAGACCGCACCGCTCTTGCCGACACAGGCATAATAACGGCCCCCGGTTCATTCAGCAACTTGCCCGCCGGGGAGGCATTCCTTGCGCCGGTTGAGGGCACGGCAAACGGCACCCTTATACTCGAATGGGCGCCGGATAAAAAACTATCCAGACCGGTTGAGCTTTATGTCAAGGACGGCTCCGTGGTTGACGTCGCCGGCAAAGGAGAGTTTGCCGATAAACTCCAGGGATTGATCGGCTCCAATCCGCTGATCGGCAATATCGCGGAGCTTGGCGTAGGCACGAACGAAAAGGCAACCCGGCCTGACAACATCCTTGAAACCGAAAAAATCCTCGGCACGCTGCATATCGCCATAGGAGACAACTCCTCATTCGGAGGAAAGATCAGCGTCCCGTTCCACGAGGACTTCATCTTCTTCAGACCTACGCTTGAGGTGATAAAGGGAGAAGAAAAGGTTGAGGTTATAGTTGACGGGGAGCCGAGGTTTTAAGGTTGCCTGACTGTTCCGCTCCACCTTTTCCATTGCGGGTTCTGGTTTGATCTTCCCCCTATTTTATGGACACACAGTTAAGCTGCCTTAGCCTGTTC
>JBBTCG010000158.1:0-6376 GCA_038043305.1 Deltaproteobacteria bacterium
AGATGATGCCGCGTTAGTGGTAGGCATGTGGGGTAATGACGGGGCATTTCTTGGTCGGTCAGAGGAAGTGTCAGCCATGTTTCCTGATTTGCATTGCTTGCGGTTGACAAAAGAAGGTCAGCCACACCACACGAGGGGTCTGCCTAATGGCATCAAGGCAGTGCCGTACAACCATCGCTAATTATTTTTGTCCGCTCTCAAGAAGCGCCCGCCTCCTCTCCCGTCCTTACTCCTTTTCCAATACAACCTCCATCTCAGTTATCTGCCCCTGTCTTACCGAGACCTTTTCCCTTGCGTCCTTAAAGCCTCTGTGTTTTACGGTAATCTCGTATACGCCGGGTTCGATGTCTAATTTCAGCGGGGTGAGGCCGTAGTAGACGTCGTTTATATAAACCTTTGAGCGCACAGGCTCGGTAAGGAGGACAACCCTGCCGAAGGAGGCCAATATCGCTGCGCTCTCCTTGCTATTATTAATGGCCGGGCGGAATGCGGCGCGGGTGTTTTCGATCATGGGGGTGGCCTTGACAAGTACGCTGCCAACCAGCTTGTATAGCGACGAGGCGATGTATTTGGTTATGGTTGCCCTTGAGTTGCCCATCACTCCGGCGTACCTGTCCGTCTTTTCGATTTCAACCCCGGCCCAGATTACCCTGCTTGTCTCTCTCTCGACGATTTGCGCCGAGACGCCGATGTTCAACGCATCCCTTGCGTCGAGGTCAAGCGAGAAGTCCTGCACCGCGCCTGAGAGTAAGAAGTCCGCATCCTTCTCGTCTTTGGTTATCGCATAACCAGCGGCGATTAGTCCGTTTGCAAACGCGCTCGTTACTATTATTGGTATGTCCTCTGAAAGGGTCAAAGAGTCGCCGATCATGTCTGAGACCGGCACGTTCACCCTTCCTATCGTGCGCGGGTCTTTGAATGGAGTCTTCGCCGGGTCGCGGTTGTCCGTGAACGGACGGATATACACGGAGACAGGCGCGCTAACCAGTGCCTTGTCATGAAGAGCGGCCTTATCTATGCGCGTGTTGATCTCAAGCGGGCCGGCACAGGCCGAGAGCAAAAAGACAAGGCACAAAGCTACAGGACAGGCCGCTCCCCGCTTAAAGCACGCCCCCGATAGAGACATTCGAGGGCGGGCTTGGGCAAGCTTTGTCAAGAAGCCGGACAGTCCGGTGTTATTACGATCTGATATTGTAAATACACCGCGCATCATGACTCCTGTTTCCAACAAAAAGGGGAGGGTTTGGCCCTCCCCTTTTTGTTTTTTGATTGAAAGTGTGCGGGTATAGTTTACCGTCCCCTCTTCCCAACCCTCTCCCCAAGGGGAGAGGGAGTTTAAAACGCGCCGAACAGCATCACAGTGGTCAGCATATTGCCGTCAGCCCTCATGCCGCCTGTTTTTGAGCTTCCCGAGAACCACGAGTTGTTGACGTGGAACTGGAGGTTTTGCGCGATGTTATAGACCAGCCCAAGCATCTTTGCGTTGTCCCCGTCCCTGTTGTCTCCGTCAGGGTCCCCGTCCTTGCCGCCCCTGTAGCTTGCCGCAAGCGTAACCCTATTAGGGATGACGCCCGCCTCAGCCGTGGCGGTCCAAGCTGATTTGGCCTTGTTAAGGCTCGTATTATACATGTTGGTGTTGGAGTCGGTGCAAATAGTGCACAACGTCACCTTTGATTTAGGGGCGCGCGCGTAGGTGAGGTACACTCCCAACGGGAGCTTGCCTGCTGTGCCCTGCGCCTGTGCGTCAAGCGCAAAGGCCTTGCCTGCCGTGCGCGTTGGCGTAGTCTCTCCGCCTGATTTGGAGCTTCCGCGCCATATCTGCGTGCCTGCGGCAAGGTCCCAGCCTGCGATTGTCGGGGTTACGGCGGCCCTGAAATAACCCATGTACGGCCCTGCGTCCGAATCCCCGTGAGCCGGATACCATGCCGTATAGTTGGCATGCACGAGGTTATGCGCGGCAACGAACGCAAAGCCGGTTGCCGCGCCGTCAGTGCCGACATATTGTTGCGCTGACGTGTCCGCGCGGTGCTCAAGCGGACGTATCATCCTTACCGCGCCGGTGTTCAATATCTCAAAGCCGTAAGACGGTCCCGCCGCGTCGGTCGTAAACGGTATCACGCTCAATTTTGTCCCTGCAGCGTCGAATACGATTGGCATCTTGTATGAGGTGAACATGGTCGTGTCAGCGTCGGCCGATCCATTCAAGGCCGCCTCAAGCAGGAATCCTATGTGTTCTCCTGCGCGCCCGCCGATAAGAAGCGCGGCCTCGTCAGGGAACTGCAACGTGCCTTTGTTCATCTCCTGATTGGATGTCGTGGCGCTTGCGTTTCCGCTGTCGCCGTTCCTTTTCTGGTAGCGTATCTTCGTTATAAGAGAGGCGTTAAGGTTTGAGGGCAGGGAAAGGAAGTCCCCTTCCAGAAGGCTCTGTCCCCCGGCCATCGTATAGCCGCCTGATTTGAATGCCCGGCCAAAGGCGTTCAGGGTCGGGAAGTGCTGGAAGTGGCAGGTGTTGCAGGCCATGCCCGTTTGTCTTGCAAACGCCGGGGCCGCAAGGCTCTCAGGTGGTGCGTAAAAGACGGCTATTGCTGATAGAAAAACGGCTGTGAGGACAACTGTCATGTTCCTTAGCATAAAACCTCCTTTTTTATTATGCCGCCATGCGGATGGTTTTTAAGGCGCGAGAGTCCCTTTGTCACGGTTGCCGAAAGCGCGGGATGGGCGAATCTCGAATTGGGCCCGACTAGATGCGATTTGCTTGAAATCTAATGGCGGGTGCTGAAAACGACGCAAATAGGCAAGATGATGCACTAGTATCGTTAATACCTATCGTAGTAGTTTTCATAAAACCGCCCGATGAGACGATGTTTATACGCCAAATCAAGTTGTGCTGATAGTTACATTATATATTATTGGACGGCGCTGTCAAGGTCAACTTACTTTTCTTTTTAGGAAAAAAGCGGGGCACCCATGCACAGCATGGGTCGAGCAAAAGAAAAACCAATAAGTGTTTCATCCGTGTCGGCTGGCGGATACCGACAGCGCCCATTGCGCTGAGTCTGTCGGGTAGTCAGGCGCGGCAGCGAAAAGTCCGGTGCCCTATTTATGTCTTGACAAAATCATATTTATCAGTATAATCAGAATTATTTGATTAATACAAAATATTGCAAGGAGGGAGAGATGGCCAGAAAGCGGCGCGGCGCGTCATGCTGCGCAGACGGCGGCGCGATGGAAGAAGGGTGCAAGGTAGAGGCGATAGTGCCGGTTGACGAACGCGGGCAGATGGTGCTGCCAAAGGAGTTGAGAGACAAGGCACGGATAGCCCCTGGCGATAAATTAGCCTTGACCACGTGGGTCAAGCACGGCAAGGTCTGTTGCGTGGTGATGATAAAGGCCGACGACCTCGTGGACATGGTTAAGGACAGGCTGGGGCCGGTGATGAAAGAGATAAACAAATAAAGGGGGTTCGTTATGGATGACAGGATACGGGAACTTATCGCCGTCGGGGCCTCAGTAATCGCAAATTGCCAGCCGTGTTATGAATATCATGCGGGCAAGGCAAGGGGGTATGGGGCGGATTGGCAGGAAATTCAAGAGGCAGTCCTTACGGCCAAAATGGTGAGAAAGGGGGCGGCGAGCAAGATGGATCAGTTCGTTGTCCTTGCGGCAGGAGACGATAAATCCGCTCTAGGTGCGGGAGGCAATGTTGGCAAGGGGTGCGGATGCGGCCAATGAACGTGTCAGCCGAATGGAAATGGACGGATCACGTGGGACGCATCTTATGCAGGATAAGCGGATTTCGCATGAGGTATTCGGTTCAGCCCGGCCTTTACGCCGTAGGCAGCCCGGGCTCCGGCTCCGACGTGTTCGTATCCGCCAACTACAAGCTGAGTTTTGATATCCTTCGCGCCGCGTTGAAGGGGCTTGACGCATGGGTGCTCGTGCTTGATACAAAGGGCATAAACGTATGGTGCGCCGCGGGCAAAGGGACGTTCGGCACCGATGAGTTGATAAGACGGATTAGCGAAGCCGCGCTTGAAAGGGTCGTCAGCCACACAAGGGTTATAGTGCCACAGCTTGGCGCGCCAGGAGTAAGCGCCTCAGCGGTGCAAAGGGCGACTGGCTTTAGGGTGCATTACGGGCCGGTTGAGGCACGGGACATTCGTGAATATTTGGCCGCCGGCCGCAATGCAACGCAAAGGATGCGAAGGGTCAGGTTCGGCCTGTTTGACAGGTTGGTACTGATACCGATGGAACTGTTCCCGGCCATCAAGATATATCCGTTGTACTCGCTCTTAATCCTTGTGGTCATGGCTCTTGGGCTGCCGCTTCAAGCGGCTTCGCTGCGCGGCGCGGCAACGGAGGCTGTGCCTTTGCTTGTCATGGGAATCGCGGCGATAGCCGCCGGCGCAATTGCCGTGCCTCTCCTTCTTCCGGTGCTACCCTTCCGTTCCTTCGCTCTGAAGGGATGGCTTGCCGGGATTGTCGCCGCATTTTTTACGGCAACGGGCATGGGTATAGGCTATAGTAACGACGCCCTGCTCTTTATCATGGCAATGTTGTTTTTCCCCGCCGCGTCGTCTTATATCGCGTTGCAGTTCACCGGCGCGACGACGTTTACAGGCCCGTCAGGCGTCAGAAAAGAGTTGCGATATGCAATGCCGGTATACGCCGTTGCAGGGGTCATTTCGCTGGCCTTGTTGGTTGTTTTCAAACTTGAACGACTGGGCATATTATGAAATATCTTTCAAACGTTGCAAGTCTGAGATTTTTCACTGACAACTGCACCGGCTGCGGCAGATGTGTCGAGGTATGTCCGCACGCCGTCTTTGAAATCGTCGCGGGAAAGGCGCGCGTCGTTGACATGGACGGTTGCATGGAATGCGGCGCGTGTGCCGTAAACTGCGCCTTTGGGGCGTTAAAGGTAAACGCCGGAGTAGGATGCGCGTCAGCCATCATATCCGGCGCTATGCGCGGCAGCGCCCCGACGTGCGGGTGCGGTAACGATAATAAAGGCGCGTGTTGTTAGCAGGCCGTCAGGCGATTGATGCCCTGATACAATCTCACTCTACCTGTCGCTCATGCCCATTGCCGTAAGGAATATCAATACAACGCCGAGCGCAAGGGCAAGCATGTTAAGCGCCGCGCTCAGGGCGTGCAGCTTTTTGAATCTCCCTCTTAGCCCGTCCTTCTCTTCCTGACGCTGGGCAGCTCTTATTTCGGCTTTTATCCCCCTTGCCTTTGTGGCCACTGAAAGGCCGTTATAAAAGACCGCGCCTGTCATCAGCGCGAGTATCGTCATTCGCGCCGTTGGTACTGTTTTTTCCGGCGCCGACATTATTACGAGCGTAAGAGCAGCCGTTATGCAGGCCGCATAACCCAGCAGCCAGTACTTAGGGAATATCTTCCCTACGACGTCGCCGGACGTCTCTCTCGGCAACGTCTTGAATATGGCGGGAGCGGCAACGAAGCTGAAAAACACCATTGCGCCGACCCAGATTGAAAGGCTCAGGAGATGAAGAAATTTTATAAAGACCATAGGCGTATCCTTTATATTGATATTGACGGCGCTACAGTATACACCATAGACGGCGTTTTTGTGTGTCCCAGAGGCGGACGCCTGCCGCACAGGCAATATTCGTAGTCGTCAGCCCGGTTGCTTATTTCCAGTTAAAGTTCTTTGGCCTACCGCTGGCTAACCGCAACGGCGCGGTAAGACTGGCAACCGGTCTTTCAAGAAAGGCAGGTTATTTCCATGATGACTTTCGTGTTTTTTTTTGTTAGTCTTCCCTGTCATAGTCGTTGGTTTTTCTTCACAAGGAGAGGGCAATGCTTTTTCAGGACGTGATAATGAAGCTCCAGCAGTTCTGGGCAAAAAGGGGCTGCGTCATACAGCAGCCATATGACATCGAAAAGGGCGCAGGCACCTTTCATCCCGCGACCTTTTTGGCCGTATTAGGCCCTGAGCCTTGGAAGGCGGCCTACGTCGAGCCGTCGAGACGTCCCACGGACGGGCGCTACGGGGAAAACCCGAACAGGCTCCAGCGCTACTACCAGTTTCAGGTTATACTTAAACCGTCGCCCGACGACATTCAGGACATATACATTGAGAGCCTCAAGGGCTTGGGCATTGACCCGCTTGCCCATGACATAAGATTCGTGGAGGACGACTGGGAATCCCCGACGCTCGGCGCGTGGGGGCTTGGCTGGGAGGTCTGGCTTGACGGCATGGAGATAACCCAGTTCACGTACTTTCAGCAGGCCGGCGGCATTGACCTAAAGCCCGTATCAGGCGAGATAACCTATGGCCTTGAGAGGATAGCCATGTATCTGCAGGGCGTTGACAACGTGTTCGACCTCAAATGGGCCGAGGGCGTTA
>JBBTCG010000159.1:0-2190 GCA_038043305.1 Deltaproteobacteria bacterium
CAGCGCGACCTCGGCTATGCCAAGGAACGGCGCGTTACGCACACCCTGCTGTGTCATCTCGATTCACCTTTCGGTTGCGCTCTCAAGTCGTGCCGAACTCAGGCCGCACCCATTAACAAGACACTTCTATCCGCAATGCCGGCGATACATATTCATTGCCTCATGCGGCCTGACGCCGATGAAACCCTTATTTACAAGTCTAACCCTTTGTTTCGTAGTTTGCAAGCCGTCAAGGAGACCTCACGCATTGGGTTTTTTCACATGACCTTTTGCGTCTTTCCAGAACAGAAGCACCGGGCTTGCGATGAATATGGAGGAGTAGGTGCCGATGAGGATGCCTACAAAGAGCGTAAACGAAAAGTCGTGAATGACCTCTCCGCCGATGAAAAGAAGGGCGACAAGCGCAAGGAGGGTGGTAATGGAGGTAACGAGGGTGCGCCTCAAGACCTCGTTGATGCTCCTGTTGACGAGCGGTATGAACTCCTCCTTGCCGCGCCTTGCCATGTTCTCGCGTATTCTGTCGAACACGACCACCGTGTCCGTAAGCGAATACCCTGCAAGCGTGAGGAGGGCGGTTATGATAAGGAGGTTTATCTCCTTGTTGAGCACGAACAAAAGCCCCATGACCACAAGCACGTCATGGAACGTTGCGGCTACCGCGGCAACGCCGAACCTGAACTCGAACCGCCATGCGACGTATATGAGGATGACGAGCATGGAGATTCCTATCGCCCATAGCGCGTCCCGCTGGAGCTGCCTTCCGACCGTTGGGCCTACCTCGGTAGTGGAGTCAACGGTAAACGGGTTGTCAGGCGCGGCCTTTGAAAACGCCTCGCCAATGGCCTTTGACGTTGACCTCAGATCAGTATCCGATCTTTTAAGCCTAACGAGGAGCTTGTTGCCGCCCGCAAGGCTCTGAATGGACGCCTCGGCAAAGCCGCTGGCCGCAAGGGCTGAGCGCGCCGCGTCCAGGGCGGGCGGCCTTTCAAACCTGAACTGTATGGCAATGCCGCCCTCGAAGTCGGTTCCAAGGTTCGCCCGGCCAAACGGTATGGCCAGAGCGGCTATGAGACCCAAGAGACAAAGCAGGCCGGATATAAGGAACATTATCCGGCGCTTGCCGAGAAAATCAATATGTGTTTCGCCCCAGATGTCCATCAAACCTCCTTACCTTTCTTGAAAGAAAGGTAAGCCAAAGAACTTTAATTGGGAATAAATAGCCGGGCTGACCCCCGATAGATATATTCGGGGGCAGGCTGCAACTGATATTGCCCGTGCGGCGAGCACCCCTCGAAAAAACTATCTATATTTTTAGAGTTACCCTTAAGCTATATGCTTAAAAACTTGACCCTCAACTTATCGTTCAGGATGTCAAAGACCACCTTTGTGCCCACGAGCGCGGTAAACAGATTAATCAAGATGCCTACAAAGAGCGTTACGGCGAAGCCCTTTATGGGGCCGCTGCCGAACTGAAATAGCACGGCCGCGGTTATAAGCGTCGTTACGTGTGAATCAATGACGGTCCACAAGGCCCTGTCGTAACCCGCGTTGACCGCGGAGCGCGGAGTCCTGCCGCTCCTCAACTCCTCCTTTATCCTCTCGAAAATCAGCACGTTCGAGTCAACGCCCATGCCTATGGTCAGGATGATGCCCGCTATGCCCGGAAGCGTAAGCGTGGCGTTGAGCGCGGACATTACCCCAAGGAGCATTATTATATTGAGCGATACGGCGAAGTCCGCGATAAGGCCGGAGAACTTGTAGTAGATGAGCATGAAGACGAGCACCGCCGCAGCGCCGAGAAGAGCGGCCCTGACGCCCGCGTTTATCGAATCCTGACCGAGCGACGGGCCTACCGTAACGTTTTGCACAACGGTTACAGGCGCCGGAAGAGCGCCGGCCCTCAGCACTATGGCCAGGTCAGTGGCCTCCTCGTGGGTAAACCTGCCGGTTATCTGCGCCCTGCCGCCGCTTATCACGTCGTTGATGACCGGGGCAGAGTGGACCTTGCCGTCAAGCACTATGGCCAGCCTCTTGCCCTTGTTCTGAGCCGTGATCCTCTCGAATATGCGCGCACCCGGCGCGTCGAACGTAAGCGACACGTAAGGCTCGTTGTACTGGGTGTCTATCGCCACCCTCGCGTCCGTAAGAAACTCGCCGGTGAGAAGCGTCTCCTTCTTTACGACGTAAGGA
>JBBTCG010000160.1:0-617 GCA_038043305.1 Deltaproteobacteria bacterium
TTATGGCGTAGTTCTTTTGCCACGCCTTGTTGCGCGCAATGCCGCGCAACAGGTCTTCGGACGTGCCCTTGATGCTGGTAAGCCTTAATATCTCGTTCTCGGTTATGCGGGGGTTCTTGAGCACAGCGGAGGAGATCATCTTGTTCGATTCCTTTATAAGAAGCTCCCTTGCGGACTTATTCCCGGACATGGCGAGCTTGACCTTCTGTGACATGGTCATGTCCTTGACGAGCTTCATGATATTATGCTCGTCCTCCTTGGTATGCGCCTTTGCGGCAACGAGCTTTTTAATGGCCTCCTCGCCTTTTTCCTCCTGTCCGGCGCTCACGACTGGGGCGGCCCCGGCGGACACCTCTTCAACGGCGCTACCCGCCGCGCTGTCCTCTTGAGCGGCGCTAATTACCGCCTCTGAAAAACGCGGATTGGCGCGCATGGCCTCCATAAGCCCCGGTCTTGCCGCAAGCATCGCGCTCTCTCCAACAAGCGCGGCGAGCATCTCCTCAGGCCCGGTCTTGGCAACGCGCATCAACGTGTCGTCGGCGATGTCCGGATTAAGCGCGGCCATTGTAAGCACAGCGTCATTATCTGCGAACACCTCGGTTATCTTCCTTATCACG